>JAENWG010000001.1 GCA_016650175.1 Peptostreptococcaceae bacterium
ATCCTAACTCACGCATTACAGTAGAATAACTCATATCATACTGTATTAATAGTTTCACTGCTTTTAATCGTTCTTCATAAGAAAACATGCGGTACCTCCTCCTTGTATTATATCAAGTCCAGGTTTTTGTCCGCACCCCCATCTAACAATTTAATAAATCCACCATTTGTATAAAAACAATCTTTTTTTTGAATAGAATTATGTTTATCCATATCATTATCAATGATCCTAATCCACTCTCCTGTTTCTAAATCCTTTCCAGCGATACAATAACCATAATATTTTCTAGATTTAGTTAAAATTATCAATGTTCTTTCCATATGCTTATACCTCAATAATTATAAATGGACAATCTCATTCACGCCTGTTATTTCAGCGTATTGAATAAGATATTCAGCTAATAATCTTCTATGACAATTGTCTGCAGTAAGTTCACTACACAATAAACAAATACTTTTGTATTTATCTTTATACTTCGTATAAAAAACAGTTTCGGCTTTTCTGCTTATTAATAAAGTCCTATATGTATATACGTATTCATCCCAATCTATGATGTTTTTTTTATAATTTGAAAGAAGTTCTTTAGATGGTGCAAAATCTTCTTCATGAATATAATTAGCATTGCATATTTTTTCCAAAAAATATGGCAAATCTTTCCCTTTTGTAAATCCAGCTAATTGCGATTTATTATTTAGCCTTATGTCTAATAACAAATCCACTTTATTTTCTATTAATAAATCAAAAAAAACTTCGGCACTTTTTTTACTAAAACCTATAGTATAAATTTTCAATTTTCATTCTCCTTTCTATAACCAATCTCATGATTTTGCTTTTTATATGCTTTTGCAATCAGTTCTTTATCACTTGGATTTCCAAAAATACTTAATTGGTTTCTATTAGGATAATATTTATCTAACAATAATATATCAATTTTGCTCTGTTCGATAGTCAAACTATCTGATAAAATATTGTTAACTTTCCATCCTATTTGGGACAATTGATGTCCAACTAAAATACATCTATGGCAATTTATTGGTTCCTTTTCACTACACATAATTGCTATATTAAAACCTTTTTCTAATCCTTCTTTTACTCGTTCAACACCTTTAATAAAACTTTTATCTTTAGCGGTTTTCTCAAAATCCAAAACACTATTTGTATATAGATTTTTATCTTTACGTCTAGCTCCAAATTCTTCTCCCATATATATATACATTATTCTGTTTTTCTTAAGTTCATTTTTAATAAGCTCCCTATTGAACTGATTTGCATATTGTGAATATGGAACACTTCTTACGTCCACTATACAATTAATTTTATAATGTTTTAGCAATTTTATAAATTCTTCATTGCTGATGGTTGAATGACCTATCGTATAAACAGTATATTCCATTATTCCTCCTATACTTTTTTAAATCTATAATTAATGTCATATTTAAAAAGTAACTATACACCTTATAGGTTATTTTATACCTTAATTTACTAACGTTAATAAAAATTATATCATATCTAATTGATTCCAACAATTATTTGCATTTATTTGATTGAAAATAATTAATATTATATTAAGATGGATTTTTATCGATATAGCACTTTTCTTAATTATAGTAAATTAAACATATAATATTTAAAATCTTCTTCACTAATAATACTAACAGAGCTTCGTAAATTTTAGTTTCTTATTCACATATTAAATCATACTTTGGCACTTATACTTCCAATACACATGCATCTCATAATCAACACCAACATCTTACCTTCAAATCGATTTAGCAACCTCAGTATTGCGGTAATTATTCATGTACCTTCCAAAGTTTAATTCTAGAATAACTGTCGTTGTATCCCATTTTATAATATCTCTTTGGTTTTATTCATACTTAATAATATTAGGACAGTTTTAAAAATAAGTTTGTTTAACTCCAAATCAATGAGATTAAATCTTTTTTTCGTTTAATTAGTATTCATTATTTTTTTAATCATCATCGCAATCCCAATCATCATTATAGTAATAATCGTAAGCATCTTTAACGCATGGATAACCCTCGTCTTCAAGCACTCTAGCTTTATCCAATTCCATTGAATCATTGTCTAAATCTCGTTCATATTTTAAATTATAAACATCTTCACAATCTAAATCTAATCTTTTTTGGTATCCAGAAGTACAAATATTAACACTACTCTTATTTTCCCTATTTCTTACTTTATCTGGTACTATAGATTTTTCGCTTCTTGTAACATGCTCAAACGCTCAACTATTATTCGGATTATTTATTCTATACTTTTGGTCAATTATTTTCTTTTCTTTTAAATGATTGAACCACAATACATCGTCATTTTTATTATTAAACAATTTACAAGGTTGTTCATAATACTTCAAACTAAAAAACTGTACCAGTAAAAGTAATTCTTGTTTAAATTAAAAACTAACATATTCGTTTCCATCAAATATCGCTGCAATTAATTTAAAATGTCTGTTATTAAATTCCTCGGCTAAACTAACCACAATTTTTATACAATTTAAGGTTAAACTATTTTCAGATTCAACTTTATCATAATGACGATTAACAAAGTCCTCATCTGTAATATCTATATCACTCAACCAATTTCCATTATATTTAATATCCGCTTTTAGTCTATGTTCTTTATTTAAATTTATTTTAATTATTAATACTTCTGCTGTAACCAATTGCAAAGAATATACTTTTGGTTTTTCTTCAATAATTTCCTTTCTGATTGTTCTATTATTATCATAAAAAATATTATCATAATTATCCTCTAACTTATCTAATACATATTCTTTATATCTACCATTAGGTTCGAACTTATAATTATTTAACACCCAATTTTCTGGTTGAGAATGATTTTTATTAAAAGGTAATCTGACATCTACTCTCACCACATCTAGTAAATTAATACTCTTACCCTCACTATTAAAAAACTTGCTTTTTTTAATAGAATTATGTTTATTTATATCATTGTCTATAAGCCTAATCCATTCTCCAGTTTTTAAATCCTTGCAAGCAATACAATAATCACCATCCTTCCTAGATTTTGTCAAGACTACTAATGTTTTTATCATATAAACCTCCAACTTTATAATACAATAATTATAACCACGCAAATTCTTGATATTTGAAGTTCTCTCGTTTCAAATATTTATAAATATATATCTATTTTTGCTAAATAATCTATGAAATCATTTAAAACTTTATCGTATAATTAACTATCTCTACTTTTCATTTTTATTATAATGATAACCAAACATTATAATATGTGCAACAAAAATAAGGCTTTAAATAATTAGAACACTTAGCTTTTAAACAGTGTTATCAATTGCTTTCAATTTATTAAATTATCATAATGATAGTCTTAAATTTGATATTTATGTTTTCGTAAATCAAAAGCCTTCTCCCCACCTTCTAAAATGTCGCAAATATGCTGTTGTATACCTTGTTGGTATAATATGCCTGCTTTTATCTTTCCCTGTTTATCATATATTGGTAAGTCTTCTTCTATCGCGCCAGCTCGATACTCAAATCTAAATTCGTTATTATTAGAGTTATTACCATTTTGATTTGCTATAATTATTTCTTCTGCGTCACCACCTAACACAACATTAGCATTATGCGTAACAATAATAATTTGTCTTTGAATTTTTTTTAATTTAATAAAAGGAATTAAATCTTCATATATTGAACGATTATCTAAATCATCTTCAGGTTGGTCAATTAATATTGGGCATTTGCTATCAGCCATATCAATTAACAATTTAAGCAAAACCAAAGCTTTTTTCCCTGGAGACATTTCTTCAATTGTATCATTATCCATTTTTACATTATACGTTGTATTATACCAATCATTAATAATACTCCTCAGTACATATTCAAGCGTTTGATTTTTTACAATAGGCAATTCTCCATTTATACTTGCCAAAATCAATTCACGCAAATTTTCTTTACTAAAGTATTGGATATCAAAATCTTCTATATCTAATATCTCTTTTTTAGCTTTTAAAGTGCGTTTATCAAATAATGTTTGCATCATATTAAGGAAGGCTTCACTTCTGAAAGGTGTTCTAACAGTAAACTCTAACCCTTCACTTTCCAATTTTAAATTGTCATTTATATCATTTGCATATTTATTATGAATACTATCAAATTCATCAAAAACAGAGGCAACATAATTTATTACAGCTGTTTTTTCCTTCTCTTTTTGTTTTTTTTCTATCTCAACTTTTTTATACTTTATTAATTTTCCTTTTTCCTTTTCAATAGCTTTAGTCAAATTTACAATAGATTCATTTCCAGAAATTAGTTTACCTATACGATCCCTAATACTTTTATACTCTTCTAAAGTTTTTGTTTTCTCACGTTTCTCTTCTTTAAGTAAATTCAGTATTTTACTTCGACTTGAGGTCCAAGAAGCATTTGCAATAAGTATTGCATTTTTTATGGCTTCATTTATCTTTTCTTCAGTTTTATTAGAATAACAATCCGTAATATCAATAGGACTAACTAGTGTTATTGTTTTTTCTAATTCTATAATATCATTTTCAATTAAATTCAATCCATTTTCGATTTTTGAAATATTATCAAGAGCTACATCGTATTTATCAATTTCATCAGATGATAATGAGAATTTCTTTGAAAGATTAATTTTTTGTATTTGTAGCTTTTTTATTTCTTTTTCTATACCATCAAACGACCCTAATTCTTTTTCTTCATTTATCTTTTCTTCAATAAATTTATTCACTTGTATTAAATCGTAAATTTTTTTATCAATTTTCGGCTTAAAAATACTAAGCTTTTCTTCCATTTCCTTATATGATTTTCTTGCCTTATCGGAGGATAAAACTATATCTTTTATGATTTTATCTATCTCAGTAGTTTCTTCATTAGATTCACTTAAACGATTCAAATAACTTTGAGGAATATAGACAATTTTGTGAATTTTGTCAGTAGTTTCTACACCGCATTCTCCATCAGCCCAATACACCTTAATATCCGAAACTCTTTTTGATCCCAATTTTGTTATATTAATTTTTTCTACAACTTGCTTTTCGTCTATTGCAGAAGCCAAATTCTGTAATAATAATGATTTGCCAGTTGATTTCCCTCCAATAATACATGTCAATTTATCGTTAAAAACTATAGGTTCTTCAGAAAATTCATCATTTTTAAATTTAACTGCTTTAATTACATGATAATCCGGTTTACTTTCTGGAATAATGGATGATATACACACACGGTCTTTTGGCTCATAAAGAACTTGCTTTAATCCATTAAATGTTGGATTTGCTTTTATCCAACAATACTTATTTTCGTCAGGCTCAAATACTTTCTTTAGTTCATGTGCATCTGAACCATGTATGCAAGGCATTAAAGATCCGCATTTATTTTTGACCTTATTTTCATCATCAACCCCTAAACCTAGAAAATAGCTTATATCACTAGGTTGACTTGAAAATACAAAATCTGCAAATTTATACACGTTTTTTCTTACCGTATCTAGCTGTGATGATTGATCTTTTCCTAAATATGACTTATTGGCTACTACTCCACTCACCCCATCCGCAGTATTATTTGATATTGCTATTATTGTTTTTGCACGTAAATCTTTATCTTCATCGAAAATCGTTTGCAAGCAATCCAAATTGGGGACAAATTGGTTCACCCCCTCTTTATATGCTTTGACATCATCATAATTAATATTAATTGTTTTACCAAGCCTAATTAAATCTTTTTTTACAGCTGAATAATTTGTATTATCAGTACGTATATTCAATCTAGCAAAAAAACGTGCTTCTAGCTCTTCTTCAATATTCGGATCAAACAAAAAATGAATGTTAACAGCTGACTTAGAAGATATAGGAGTAATTCTCATCTCAACATTAGGTATTACCAATTTAATGCAATTTGGTAATTTATTATCCTTAATTACTTTTTTATAATTGGCTATCGATAAATAATCAGTTATACCCATTACTGATATAGCTTTTAATGGGTCCTTCCCATCACCAACATAATTATCAATAGCAGTATAATAATTTAACCATTTTTCATGTTCGTTTTTCCCATTAAAATTATCATTCTTATTTGTCCCTGGTGTATGTATATGTAAGTCCCATCTACGCCATTCGGATCCTCTTTCATAGTTCATTTTCTATAACACTCACTTTCTAAATTAATTAAAATAAAATTCAAACTATAGCATTACATAAATTATATATTATTTTTCGGAAAATATTCACATATTTATAATTAGAATCCAAAGATTTTTCTATATCCTTTAGATTTCATTTTTAATTAATTTATGCTTTATTTATTAGTTCTATGTTGCACATAGTTCTCCGATTGCACTCATATAAAATTAATTCTTTTGTTAGTTATGTAATCACTTTTTTGCTTCTTCTTTCAATTCAATTATATCTATATTACTAGTACTATTAATTCCATTGTTAATAGAATTAAGTAATTCTATGATTTTACCAAATCCGTAAATGAAAATACTTACAATAAAAAATGCCAGAAATATCACGCAAAAACCTACTATGCCATAACTACCATAAGTACCATAAGAATAAACACTTCCAAACACCGATACTACTAAACCTACAATAACTCCTACTACTCCGTTTAAAATAGCTATTGTTTTTATCACCGAAGCTGTCATACTCTTTTTACCCATATCTACCTCTTCAATTAAATATCATCTAGTTATAACTAGCTCTTTTATTATATCATCTCTGTTTCCTTACAATAATCTATTTGTTCCAAAAATACGTCTAAATATTACATGAACATACTAAAAAACCCCTTAGAGCGTTTGACTCTAAAGGGTTCGTACTTATTGCCTTATTCGAATTCTATAGTTCCTGGTGGCTTACCTGTCAAGTCATAAAAGACTCTGTTAACATGTTCAACTTCATTTACAATTCTAGTAGTGACCTTCTCTAGTAGGTCCCAAGGTAGATTAGCAGATTCAGCAGTCATAAAGTCAGTAGTTGTTACTGCTCTTAGAACTATTGCATAATCATATGTTCTGAAGTCTCCCATAACGCCAACTGAACGCATGTTAGTAAGTGCTGCGAAATATTGGTTAGCAACTACTCCTGACTTGTCGAGCTCTTCTCTATATATTGCATCAGCTTCTTGTACTATTATTACCTTTTCCTCAGTTACTTCGCCTATTATTCTAATTCCAAGTCCAGGACCTGGGAACGGTTGCCTATTAACTAAATAATCAGGTAATCCAAGTTCTCTACCGAGCGATCTTACTTCGTCCTTAAAAAGCATTCTAAGGGGCTCTATTATCTCTTTGAAGTCTACGTAGTCAGGAAGGCCCCCAACGTTGTGGTGTGACTTAATAACGGCTGATTTGCCTAGTCCTGATTCTATAACATCAGGATAAATTGTGCCTTGAACAAGATAATCAACAGTTCCTATCTTTTTAGCTTCTTCTTCGAAGACTCTAATGAACTCTTCTCCAATTATCTTTCTCTTCTCTTCAGGCTCAGTTATACCTTTAAGTTTATCATAATATCTTTTTTGAGCATCAACTTTAATAAAGTTAAGATCATAGTCTCCACCAGCTCCAAAAATTCTTTCTACTTCTAAAGCTTCATCTTTCCTCAGTAGCCCGTGGTCAACGAAAACACAGGTCAATTGACTTCCTATAGCTTTAGACAGTAAAACAGCTGCTACGCTAGAATCAACGCCACCTGACAGTGCGCAAAGAACCTTGCCGCCCTTTACTTTATCTCTTATCAGTTTAATCTGCTCCTCAGCATAAGAATCCATCTTCCATTCACCTTTGCAACCACAAATATTAGTTACAAAGTTTTTAAGAATCTTAGGGCCTTCGTCTGTATGATTAACTTCAGGATGAAACTGAATCGCATAAAGATCATCTTCTCTGTTTTCCATAACAGCTACTGGGCAATCACTAGTATGAGCAACTATTTCAAATCCATTAGGTATATCAGATATGTAGTCAACGTGGCTCATCCAACATGTCGTATTATCTAATACATCACTAAGAATCCCATCTCTACCATCTATTATCAATCCAGCTTTACCAAATTCACTAACAGGTGCAGTACTTACTTTACCGCCAAACTGATGAGTCATCATTTGAGCTCCATAGCAAAGACCAAGAATAGGAACTCCTAGCTTATATATCTCCATAGATAACTTAGGAGAGTTTTCCTCATACACGCTATTTGGTCCGCCTGTCAATACTATACCCTTTGGGTTTTTAGCCTTAATCTCATCAATAGATATATCATAATTGTGCACTTCGCAGTATACGTTAAACTCTCTGACACGTCTAGCAATAAGCTGGTTGTATTGTCCTCCAAAATCAAGAACTAATATCATCTCTTTAATCAAAATATTTCCTCCCTATTAAAAAACCTTTAAACAAAGTTCAAAGGTTTTAATATATATTTTTATCTTACAATGCTCGAAGAAGTTTCCTTAAGAATAACATCATGAGCTCCGCCCTCTACAATAGAAGTCGCAGAAACAATCGTAAGCTTAGAGTGTTTTTGGAGTTCCTTAATATTAAGAGAACCACAGTTACACATAGTAGACTTAACCTTACCAAGCGAAATATTAACATTGTCATGAAGTTCACCAGCGTATGGCACATAAGAATCAACGCCCTCTTCAAACTTCATTTTAGGATCGCCACCAAGGTCATATCTTTGCCAGTTTCTAGCACGATTCGATCCTTCGCCCCAATATTCCTTAACGTAGTTACCATTAATGTTTAATTTATTAGTAGGTGATTCATCAAATCTAGCAAAATATCTACCAAGCATTATAAAGTCAGCTCCCATAGCAAGTGCTAAAGTCAAATGATAATCATATACAATTCCGCCGTCAGAACAGATAGGTACATAAAAACCTGTCTTTTCCATATATTCGTCTCTAGCCTTAGCCACATCTAATACAGCAGTAGCTTGACCTCTTCCTATTCCCTTTTGCTCTCTTGTGATACAAATAGAACCGCCACCAATACCGATTTTTACAAAATCCGCTCCGGCTTCTGCTAAGTAATTAAAACCTTCAGCATCAATTACATTGCCAGCTCCTATTTTAACAGTATCTCCGTATTTTTCTCTTACCCATTTTATAGTTTGAGCTTGCCACTCAGAAAAGCCTTCAGATGAATCTATAACTAAAACATCAGCTCCAGCTTCTACTAAAGCAGGAATTCTCTCTTCATAATCTCTAGTGTTAACTCCTGCACCAACCATATATCTCTTATGGTCATCAAGAAGTTCATTAGGATTATCTTTATGACTATCGTAATCCTTACGGAATACGAAATGAGTAAGTCTCATATTTTCATCAATAATCGGTAACTGATTTAATTTGTGATCCCAAAGTAAATTATTCGCTTCCGATAAAGTAATTCCGTCTTTACCATATATTAGCTTATCTAACGGAGTCATAAATTCCGAAATCTTCGTATCCTCATTCATTCTGCTTACTCTATAGTCTCTGCTAGCAACAATTCCAACAATCTTACCTTTTGAAGTGCCATCTTCAGTAACAGCTACTGTTGAGTGACCTGTTTTCGCTTTAAGTGCTAATACATCTTTAAGCGTATTATCTGGTCTAAGATTAGAATCACTTCTAACAAAACCTGCTTTATGAGATTTTACTTTCTTAACCATATCAACTTCGCTTTCAATTGGTTGAGAACCGAATATAAATGAAATTCCGCCTTCTCTAGCAAGTGCTACTGCCATTGTATCATCGGATACAGCCTGCATAACTGCAGATACCAAAGGAATTTTCATAGTAATTTCTGATTTCTCTCCAACCTTGTGCTTAACTACCGGTGTTTTTAAACTAACGTTTTCAACCTTACATTCCTTACTGGAATATCCGGGCACCAATAAATACTCGTTAAATGTTCTTGATGGTTCCTTAAAAATAGACGCCATTGTTACCTCCTAACTTCTATATATTAAATGTAACTAATTCAAATTATTAAAAGGCAGTATACCACAAAAAAGGGAAATTAGAAAGGAAAAAATAGTTCATTTCCCAATTTGTTAATTGCCTAAATTTAGCTAGTGCGTTTCTGTGATTTTTACCAAATATATCTCTTTATTGCTTGAAAATATCAGCAATTCTTGTAAGCGCTTCTTCTAAAACATGTTTAGGGCAAGCAGCATTCAATCTAACAAAACCTTCAATAGAATTACCAAACATCGCTCCGCCTTCTAAGATTACATGAGCTTCATCCGCAATCTTACAAAGTAACTCTGCTTCTGAGAGACCATAATCCCTAAAATCAATCAAAGCTAAATACGTACCTTCCGGTTTGTTAAATCTAGCCTTAGGAAGATTTTCTTTAATAAACTCTTCCATAAAATCAAAATTATCATCTAATACTTCATTTAATTCCTTAACCCATTCTTCGCCTTCGTTATATCCTGCAATAGTAGCTTCTACAGCAAAAGGATTTACGAAAATATCTCCTGTGTATTTTACAATCTTCTTTCTAATCTCCATATTGTTAATAACAAAATTAGTAATCTGAAGACCTGCTAGATTAAAAGTCTTATTAGCAGCAGTAGCAAGTATCATCTTGTCACCATTATATAGGTTATATGCAGAAACAAACTTGGCATCTTTTCTAATTAAGTCGCAATGAATTTCATCAGCTATAACAATAATATCGTAAGTTTCACATATTTCCATCATCCTCTTAACGTCGCTTTCGCTCCATATTTGTCCTACAGGATTATGAGGATTACAAAGCATAAATATTTTATTATGACGATCTCTTGCCTTCTTTTCAAAGTCAATAAAATCTATACTGTAATTATTTTCAAAATCACATAAAAGTTTATTACTTACAATTTTTCTGTTAGTACCTTTTATTTGAGTAGCAAACGGATAATATACAGGCTCTTGAATTATGATTCCATCACCTTCATCAGTAAGTGCCCTTATAATATTTCTAATTCCAGCTACAGTACCATTACTATATATTAAATCATTAGCATCAATATCAATATCATGTCTTCTCTTATACCAATTAATAATGCTCTCGTTATATTCATCAGATTTATACGTATATCCAAAAATTTCATTATCTACTCTATCATGAAGGACTTTTAAAATCTCAGGTGCACACGCAAAGTCCATATCGGCTACCCAAAGATAAATGGTATCATCATATGAATTAAGTTTTAGAATATCCTTAACCTTCTTGCTGTCCGTTTTAAATGAACTAGTGCCTATTCTGTCTACCTCTTTATTCCAATCGTATTTACTCATATATGCCTCCAAATTTTATTCCTAGTTATTATATCACAAATGCATGCGTATAAGAAAAAATCCAGCAGCTTTTAGCTACTGGATTCATAAATTGTTCAGTTACATCATACCGCCCATGCCGCCCATGCCGCCTTGTGGCATACCTGCGCCAGAGTTTTCTTCTTTTATATCAACGATACCAGCTTCAGTAGTAAGAAGCATGCTCGAAACACTAGCAGCATTTTGAAGTGCTGATCTAGTAACCTTAACAGGATCAACGATACCTGCCTTAATCATATCTTCATACTTTTCGTTAGCAGCATTAAATCCAACACCAGCAGGACTTTTCTTAACGCTTGCAACGACTACGCTACCTTCATAACCTGCATTTTCTGCAATCTGTCTAACAGGTTCTTCTAACGCTCTCATAACTATAGCTGCACCTGTCTTAATATCTCCTTCAAGAGTATCTACATACTTTTGAACAGTATCAATAGCGCCAGTTAATGCAACTCCGCCGCCTGCTACGATACCTTCTTCAACAGCAGCTCTTGTAGCATTAAGTGCATCTTCTAATCTTAATTTCTTTTCTTTAAGCTCAGTTTCAGTAGCAGCTCCAACTTTTATTACTGCAACTCCGCCAGCAAGTTTTGCAAGTCTTTCAGAAAGCTTTTCACTGTCAAAATCAGAAGTAGTCTCTTCAATCTGAGTTCTGATTTGCTCGATTCTATTTTTAATATCAGCAAGTTCTCCACCACCTTTAACAATTACAGTGTTGTCCTTGTTAACTTTAACAGAACCAGCAGTACCAAGCATGTCTAAAGTAGCTTCTTTTAATTCATATCCAAGCTCTTCGCTGATTACTGTACCACCAGTCAATATAGCGATATCTTCCATCATAGCTTTTCTTCTATCACCAAATCCAGGAGCCTTAACAGCAACTACATCTAAAGTACCTCTTAGCTTGTTTACTACTAATGTAGCAAGAGCTTCGCCTTCAAGATCTTCAGCAACGATAAGAAGCTTTCTTCCAGCTTTCATGATTCCTTCTAATAAAGGAACTAAATCTGCAATAGAATTAATCTTTTTATCAGTAAGCAATATGTACGGATTATCAAGTACTGCTTCCATCTTTTCAGTATCACCTACCATATATGGAGATAAATATCCTCTATCAAACTGCATACCTTCAACTACGTCTAAAGTAGTACCAAGTGACTTAGATTCTTCTACTGTGATAACTCCATCTTTACCAACCGTATCCATTGCTTCAGCAATAAGATCTCCGATTTCTTCATCAGCAGCAGATACAGCAGCTACCTGAGCAATGCTTTCTTTGTTTTGTACTTGAACTGCACTATTTTTTAAATATTCAACTGCACAATCAACCGCTCCCATGATACCTCTTCTTAATATCATTGGATTAGCACCAGCTGCTACATTTTTAAATCCTTCTTTTATAATTATCTGAGCCAATAAAGTAGCTGTAGTAGTTCCGTCACCTGCAACATCATTTGTCTTAGTTGCAACTTCTTTAACAAGCTGAGCTCCCATATTTTCAACAGCATCATCTAATTCAATATCTCTAGCGATAGTAACACCATCGTTAGTAATCATTGGTGATCCAAAAGGTTTTCCTATTAAAACATTTCTTCCCTTAGGTCCTAATGTAATCTTTACAGTATCAGCAAGTTTATCAACACCTGCTTGTAATTTTCTTCTAGCTTCTTCGCCATAATATAAATCTTTAGCCATTAATATGTCCTCCTATTTTTCAACCTTAGCCAAAATATCGCTTTGGTTCATTATTGTATATTCTTTGCCACTGTATTTAACTTCAGTACCCGCATACTTGGAAAAAACGATTTTGTCTCCTGCTTCAAGTTCCATTGGTTCATCTTTAGTTCCAGGTCCTACAGCGACAACTTCCGCCACCTGTGGTTTTTCCTTAGCACTACTAGTCAATATAAGTCCACCCTGAGTCTTTTCCTCAGCTTCTAATTTCTTAATTATAACTCTGCTACCTAATGGTTTTAATCCTACGCTCATTTTCTTACCTCCGTTAATTATTATTTATTAGCACTCCTATTCTATGAGTGCTAACCTACAGTGATTATTTTAATTCTAAAATGGCTATTTGTCAACAATTTATTCATATAAAATATGTGAATAATTCTTCACATAAAATCTATTTCTCTCTGAAGTAATAAAATAGATATTGTTGTGCAAATCCTCCGTACTCTCCGAACTTCATTTTAGCAAATTCGTTAATGCTTTTATCGCCTTCTAATCCAAACATTTCCTTCATAATACGCTTAACCCAAACATCTATTGGAAAAGCATTATAATATCCCATTCCAAATAAAAGTATACAGTTAGCTACCTTTGGTCCTATCCCATTAAAAGAAAGAAGCCAATTCGTAGCTTGATCTATATCACTCTCTTTTCTATCATTTTGAAACTGCTTAGCAGCATCAATTATATATTTAGCTCTATAACCAAGTTTGATATCTTCTAAATCGGTAACATCCAGTTTCGCTAAAATATTTGCATCTGGAAACGAATAGTACTTTTTATCTTCATATTCATAAACTTCATTGCCATATTTTTTTGATAACTTCTCAACGCAACCTTTTATTCTAGGAATATTATTATTCTGCGAGATAATGAAAGAAACTAATACTTCCCATAAGTCCTGGTTTAGGATTCTCATACCATATCCGTATTTTAAAGATTCTCGCATAGAACTTTCCGACTTACTTAATGTTGCTTTGATTTCGCCATAATCTCTATTTAAATCAAAGTACTCATTCCAATTAAGCTCTCCGGTCGCTTCTATATTAAGTATATTATCTTTTAAAGTAACCTTAGCAAATACTCCTTGTACAACTCCAATATATGTATCATCAATTTTGCTCCATCTGAAACATTGCCCACACTGAAAAACGTGGTCTAAATTAATATCTTTAACATCAGTCATCAACGTGTTCAACATAAAATCTTATATCCTTTATCTCAACATTAAGCGTTGTCATTTGAAACGCTGTCATATCCTCTATCATATTTTTAACTTTCTCTTGAAAATCTTTGATAACATCCATCATTTCATCGCAATATCTAGCAGTTATATCTATATCTATTTCTAGGTAGCTTGTTTTAGCATTATCATAATATGTACCTACAAGCAAATACTTACTATACTCAGCTGCAGCACATTTTATTATATCCCCTAAAACTCTCTCGCTAATTACATATTGTCCCGCATAACTAAACGTAGGCCTTACTACTGTTCTTTCCTGAGTCGAAGAACTCTCAGTTTTCGAAAACGATTTAAATAATTTGAGTGGATTCATAAAATATCCCGCAAAGTCACGTTTAAGCTGAAATGTCGGTGCAGGGATTACATGCTCACCTTGCTGTTTTCTCTGTTTTCTAGCAGTATTTCTCTCGCTTTCAGAAGTAATATCATCTATATATATTCGTTCATCTGGCGCATGAAGCTCTAATCTTTCAATTATTATATCTACCATGCGATCCGACGTACCTATTACAACTATGCTTTTAGGCTTTGTTTCAATAATTTTGTCTCTAACGTTTTCTCTCCATTCTGGGTATACAAAAAGAGCCGTTTTAACTGCACCAATTACAGTACTTGCCTTTTTAGCAGAAGTTCCGGCAATAACATTGTTCTTATAGATGAAAAGACCATCATCTATAATTCCTTCTATATTAAATTGTTTGCAGAGATTCATGGCCTGGTAACTCTTACCAGTTCCACTTCCTCCCGAAAAAGAATAAACTTTCATCTTTACAAAACCATCCTCTTCTGTTATACTAATTTTCGGAACGTACGCATAAGAACGTTTAACACTAATTTTAGGAGGTAACAACATGGCTTATAAAATCACTGACGAGTGTATCGGTTGTGGAGCTTGCTTAGACTCATGTCCAACAGGTGCAATCACAGAAGGTACTCCTTACGAAATAGACGAAGCTACTTGCATTGACTGCGGAGCTTGTGTAGGCGAATGTCCTACTGGCGCTATTATCGAAGGATAATAATTACAAATTAAACCGTAGCAACGCTACGGTTTTTTTATTGCCTTATTTCGCTTTTTTAGCTTCCTCAGCAACCTCAGTTTTCTGCTTAAACATTGTTGCCTCTTTACTCGACATGTTATTCATCTGGAAAGCTAGCGTATGCAAGTTCTCACTCAAATGTACATTCTCAAGCGCAATTCTATCCGGCACCTCAATATCAATCGGTGTGAAATTCCATATACCCTTAATGCCTGCAAAGATTAGCTTATCAGCTACCTCTTGAGCATTATCTCTTGTTACACAGATAACTCCAATATCAATATTGTTCTCTTCTACAAATTCTACAATGTTTTCAAAGTCATATACTTCAATGTCATTGATTTTAAGACCGATTATTTTAGGGTTAATATCAAAGAGACCCAAAACCTTGAAACCTGATCTATAGTAATAAGTATAGTTTGTGATAGCTTGTCCTAAATTACCAGAACCCACCATTACCATCTTATATTCCTTATCAAGCCCAAGTATAGCACTTATCTCATTATATAAACCTTCTACATTATAGCCATATCCCTGTTGTCCAAATCCCCCAAATGTATTTAAGTCCTGTCTAATTTGAGAAGCCGTGTATCCAATCAATGCACTAAGTTCATTAGAAGATATTTTAGTAACTCCCTTTTTCCTTAATTCATTTAAGTAACGTCTGTATCTAGGGAGTCTTTTAATGACCGCACTAGAAATTCTCGTATTTTTAGCCATTTTATTTCCTTCTCTCAATAAACAAATTACTTATTATCTTCTACGTATTTTACTAAATTTTCTACAGTTACTAAATTTTCAGCTTCGTCATCAGGAATTTCAATTTCGTATTCCTCTTCAATGCTAAGAATAATTTCTACTGCGTCTAAAGAATCAGCTTCTAAATCTTTCATTAAGTTTGTTTTAAGCTCAACTAAAGATTCATCAACTCCTAATTGTTCAATTATAATTTCTCTTATCTTTTCAAAAACCATTTTAAGTCCTCCTGTTTCCTTTTATTATCAAACCATATTATAGCAAATATTAAGAATTTTGCAAGTTTATTTTTGTTCTTACTGCAATTTCATCCATTTGCTATACTTTTCGTCCAATTCCTTTTTACATTTTATCGTATCTTTTTCGTACTTTGTAAGAAGTACATGATCCGTAAAATTATCTTCATTACACATTTCACTGTGATAAAAATCTATTTTTTCTTCAAGCTCAGCAATATCTTCCTCAAGCTTTTCGATGTCTCTTTCTCGCCTTCTGTACTTAGCTTCCTCTTCTTTTTTCTGCTTCCTACCTACCTCAGCAGATACCATAGGCTCTGCCATATTATTGTCACCAGCTAGTACATGCAAATGCTCTTTGCCAGATTTAATCTCATTACTCTTTTCAATATAGTAATCATAGTTACCAAGGTATTCTACAAATCCATTAGAAGTAAGCTCTAGTATCTTCGTTGGAATCTTATTTAATAAATATCTATCATGAGAAACTATAATCATAGTACCCTCATATTGCTTAAGTGCATCCTCAAAAACTTCTTTAGCATCAATATCTAAGTGATTAGTAGGTTCATCAAGTATTAATGTATTAGAACCTGCCATCATCATTTTTAAAAGAGATAATCTAGCCTTTTCTCCTCCGCTTAGTGATCCTACCTTTTTAAATACAGTATCATTTTTAAAAAGAAATCTTCCTAAAACTGATCTTATTTCACCATCCGAATAAAGAACATACGCATCATGAAGTTCTTCCATTACCGTCTTTTCATCATCCATTAGAAGTTGACCTTGGTCATAATATCCAAAATCTACATTGTGTCCAACCTTTAGGTATCCTTCATCACAAGGAATTTGACCCATTATCATTTTAAGAAGCGTAGTCTTCCCTATACCGTTGTCTCCAACTATACAGATTTTATCTCCTCTTTTAATGTCAAAAGCAACATTCTTAAAAAGATCCTTCTTTTCAAATGATTTTTCTAGATTTTCGCCTATAAGTACATCTTTACCACTAGGGAAATTTTCCCTAAAAGTAATTTTTAATTTACCAGTAGAATATAGCGGTTTATCTTTGCGTTCAACAGCATCAAGTCTCTTTTCTCTTGATCTCGCTCTTTTGGCAAGCTTTTCAGTGCCACGCTCTTTAAACTTTCTAACTATATCTTCTTGTCTAGCTAGCTCTTTTCTCTGTTTTTCATATGCGCTAAATTCAGCATCTCTCTTTTCACTTCTCTTAACAGAATACTCTGAGTAATTACCAGTATACACACTGAGCTTGTTATTATCAACTTCAAAAACTTTGTTTACAAGCTTATCTAAGAAGTATCTATCATGAGAAACTAACACCACGGTACCGTTATATGACCTTAAATACTGCTCTAGCCACTTTAAAGTACCTATGTCCAAGTGATTGGTAGGTTCATCCAAAAAGAGTATATCAGGCTTTCTTAACAGTAAGCACGCAAGTGAAAGCCTTGTTCTCTCTCCACCAGATAGTGTATTTATAGGTTTGTCAAAATAGTCTTCTCCAAAAGCCATGCTTTTAAGAATTCCTTTAATCTCGCTTTTATATGTATATCCGCCCAAGTACTTATACTTTTCTTGAAGCTGTGTAAATCTATCTATGTTTTTATTTAAATTCTTGTCATTTTCGTCACCTAGTTTTTCAGATAAATCGTACATATCTTTTTCAAGCTTGTATAAACCCGAAAAAATCTGATTAACTTCCTGTATTACGGTATTATCTGAATTAAAACTATCATTTTGTTCAAGATAGCCAATTTTATTATCAGACGATATATAAAAACTACCTGACGTAGCTTCCAGCTCACCAGTTAATATCTTTAACAAAGTAGTTTTACCAGCACCGTTGATTCCAACGATACCCACCTTGTCACCTTTATTGATATGAAAAGATACATCTGTAATGATTTCATCTATTCCATAAGATTTACTTAAGTTATTAGCTGATATTACAATCATATTTCAAGCCCCGGATATGCATCTAGTGACAAATCAGATATCTCTCCCTTTTTCATTTTATAATAAGCTGCGCAACCAATCATAGCTCCGTTATCAGTGCATAAAATAGGACTAGGTTTATATAACTTAATACCTTCCTCTTTGCACCTTTCACTTAACATATCATTAAGTCTAGAATTTGCTGCTACTCCACCTGCCACAACCAAAGCATCCTGATTAAGCATCTTAGCAGCGCTAATTGCTTTATTAACTATTACTTCTAATACCGCTTCTTGAAAGCTAGCTGCTATATCTGCGGTATTTATATCATCACCCTTTTGTTTAGCTCTGTTAACATGGTTTAATACACCTGTTTTGGTTCCACTAAAACTAAAATCTAAGCATCCTTTTTCAAGATAAACTCTTTTAAAGTTTATAGCCGTTTTGTTTCCTTTTTTAGCCAATTCATCAATTTTAGGTCCGCCTGGATAGCCAAGACCAATTACCCTTGCCACCTTGTCATAGGCTTCACCAATTGCATCATCTCTAGTGCTGCCTAATACTTCACAGCTGTCATAATCATTTACCATAACAATATTAGTATGGCCACCTGATACGATAAGGCCTAAAAATGGAGGCTCTAAATCTTTAAATTCAATATAGTTTGCAGCTATATGCCCATGCATGTGATTAACACCAACTAGTGGTATATCCTTAGCAAAACTAATAGCTTTTGCAGTTGCAACTCCAATTAAAAGTGATCCTACAAGACCAGGTCCATAAGCAACACCTATTAAATCGATATCATCAATCGTGACTTTTGCTTCCGCTAATGCTTCATCTAAAACACCGTTGATATTTTCAAGATGATGCCTAGATGCTATCTCTGGAACAACTCCTCCAAAGTTTTTATGTATATCAATTTGAGATGAAATAACATTTGATAACACTTCTCTGCCATCAGCTAGAATTGCTATCGCCGTTTCATCACAACTAGTTTCTATTCCCATTGTAAGATGTCTACCGTCTAACATATATCAACCTTCCACATTATAATTGCGTTTTCACCATTATCTTCATAATAGTTTTTTCTAATTCCTAAATTCTTAAATCCAAACTTTTCGTATAACTTAATCCCAGCTACATTACTTTCTCTTACTTCTAACGAAAGAGCATTTGTTCCCTTTGTTTTAGCTATTTCTATAACCTGTTCTAAAAGCTTAGTAGCTATTGATCGCCTTCTGTATTCAGGAAGTACCGATACATTCGTAATATCGCCCTCATCTAATACGAACCATATTCCAAGGTATCCGACTACCATGCCATCAACATCCGCGACTATTAAAGTAGCCAATTCATTTATTTCTATTTCGCGCTTTATCGAATTCTTTGACCAAGGAGTGGTAAAACATTTATTTTCTACATTTACAATATCATCTATATCTTCACTGACAGCAAGTCTAATATTCATTACAGCTTACCTTCGTCTAGCTTTTGTTGCGCTTCAGGCTTACGCATATAATCTGGATGTACATCATAAACTCGAATTAAATCACCATTAACATATTTTTTTAATGCTGCTTTTGCTACAAGTTCAGCGGACTGGTGTCTTACTTCTTCTTCAGTAAATTTAAATTTTAGCCCTACTTCATTCATATTTTCACTGATTATTTCTTCATACGCATCTATACCATCACCATAAAATATGACATTCTCCGGTTTTTTTTCTTTTAATATATCTAAGATTTCTGTAAGCATATATGGTCCTGCCTTTAAAACCTCTTCTTCGCCTTTATATATAGCTCCATACACCTGTCCTCTTCTAGCATTTATTATCGGACAAATCATTTCATTAATTTCTAATTCTTTAAAACTTTCTAGTGTGCCAATCTCTATGCAAGGTAGTTTAAGCACTTGCGCTATTGCTCTTGCCGTAGTTACACCTATTCTAATACCCGTAAACGAACCAGGACCAACGGATACTGCTATCGCAGATAAATCTTCCTTTTTGATGCCCATATCTTTAATACAGGTATCTGCTAAAAGGGTTAGATCTTTTAAATGATTAAAATTATCATATGATTTATGGACACAAAAATTACCACCATCATCAATTAATGCTGTTGACCCATATTTACCTGTTGTCTCAAACGCTAATATGTACATCTATAAATCCTTTCGTCATCGTTAATGCCTTGTTCAATTTCAATAGTCACTCGGTTTTCCGGAAGAGAATCTATTACTTTATCTGCCCATTCTACTACACATACTCCGTTACCATAGAAATATTCATCTGCTCCTATTTCAAAAAGCTCCTCTTCATTTTCTATTCTATATACATCAAAGTGGAAGAGAGGTATTCTTCCACTTTGGTATTCTTTTACTATTGTAAAAGTTGGGCTATTAACGTTTTCCTTAATACCTAGACCTTCTGCAATGTATTTGGTTAAGGTAGTTTTACCTGTACCCAAGTCACCTATTAGGGCAACTACATCACCTGGCTTAAGCATTTTCGCTAATTTAAGTCCATATTCTCTTGTTTCTTTTTCGTTACTAATATTTATTATTTCCAAATCAGCATTCCTTATTCATTATGTAAAAATTTTGAAATCCTCTTATAAACTAAGAACGTGATTGTTCCGTTTATTCCGCCTTTTAATAAATTAAATGGCACTATAATTGGTAAAAGCATATCTTTAACAGCCTCTACCGGCACGCCCATAAATATAGGTGTAACTACTAAGTTCATTATACACATTATTACCGTCATTACAAACACACCAATTACTATTGCTACTATTGCAGTTTTTCTGGTTTTGCTTCTCTGGTAAAGAACTCCCACTATAACAGCAAATGCTCCTGTTGCAATGAAATGCATAATGAATCCATAGATACCATCTCCTCCAAGCACAAAGGCTTGAATAAACGACACTACTAAAGTGACCAAGATTCCAGCTATAGGTCCAAACGCAAACGCCGTAATATAAATCGGAATATCTGCAGGATCATAAACTAAAAATGGTGCAAGTGGGAATGGAATCCTTATTAATAGGACCAACACACAGGATATGGCAACCATCATTGCCAGCTTTACCATCTTCTTGGTATTCATTGAATTACTACTTGTTCTCATAACATCTTCCTCCTAAATAATTTGGAATCTGTCAGGCAATTAAAAAGCCTTGAAAATAAATTCAAGGCAAACAAAACAACAAATTAAAATTCGCGTTTCTTTCATCCGGACTATACCGTCGGTATGGGATTTACACCCATTCAGCTTTCGCTCGTGGACTTATGGTTTTACCAATTACCACCGGTGAGGATTTGCGCCTCGCCCTGAAACAGATCTTTCTTTTAGTATATTACATCAAAATTAAATACATGTCAACTTGTATATAGCCTCTGCATAAATTTTTGTCATCAATACGAATTTATCTAAATTAATTCTTTCGTTCTTTTGATGCATCCTATCCTCATCATCTGGGAAAGCTCCACCAAAAGCAACGATGTTTTTAGTCGCTCTTGCATATGTACCACCGCCTATAACAAGCGGTTTACTATCTATATCACCTGTATGGTTTTGATAAACGTCCATCAGTGTTTTAATCATTGGATCATCAGGTTCCTTATATATAGGCTTTTGTAATTTTTCCTTAATTAATCCGATTTTTTCTTTTTTCAAAAGAATGTTCAGACCACTATATATATCTTCTTCAGTAAAAGAAACCGGGTATCTGGCATTTACAACCAGCTGTACTGCTTTATTAGTCATTTCCATCATTCCTACGTTTACAGTAAGAGGTCCGGAAGCTTCATCATAAAGATTAATACCTAAACTTTTTCCGTCTACTTCAAAGCCAATATTTTTGTTATAGAAACAAACAAAGTCATTCGTTTCTTCAAAAGCAAAATTCAGTTTGCCTAAGAATTTCATCATAATCGAAATCGCATTTAATCCTGATTCAGGACTAGCTCCATGAGCTGATACTCCATGAGTAGTTATTTCAAGTGATTTCCCAATTCCTTTAAAGTTTATTTTGTAATTGCTTTCTTTTCTGTATAACGATCCTAATTCCTTAATATTATCGTAAGCATCTCTGTCTTCACATTTTATTACTGCTCTTGCAAAATCAGGAACCATATTAGGAGCATTTCCTGCTTTTATACTAGTTAGCTCAAGACCTTTACTATTTTTGTTTTCAGAAAACTTCCTGGCAAAACTAAAATAGATTATTCCCTTTTCTCCGTTTATAGCTGGAAATTCTCCATCAGGTGTTATTCCGAAATCCGGTGCCTTAGTTTTAGAAAGATAATAATCCATACCTTTCCATCCCGTTTCCTCGTCTAATCCTAATATTAATCGTATATTCTTCTTAGGTACTATGTTAGCTTGTTTAAGCGCCTTCATAGCATAAAGACACGCTATAACCGGGCCCTTATCATCAGTAGTCCCTCTTCCATACATCCAATTATCTACTATTTCTGCACCGTATGGAGCATGTTCCCAATCACTACCTTCAGGAACAACATCAAGATGACCTATTATTGCAAAAGTTTCTTTAGCATCTTCTCCTTTAAATTCAATGTGACCACCGTAATTATCGATGTTTGTAGTTTCAAACCCAAATTCTTCACCAATATCTAGAGTCCTTTTATATACATTCTGAACATCCTCACCAAAAGGATATACTTCCCCCTCAGGCAAATAAACAGGATCATTTAAAACACTTTTCATCCTTATAACTTCTGCTAGGGTTTCGATCATCTCTTCTTTATTAGCTTCTACGTGATCAAGATATGTCATTATTAAACTCCTTGGACTCCTTGGATTTCAGGATAGCTTTGTTTTAAAATTTTAAAAACAACACCTTGTAATGTTTGCTGAGAACTAGGACATCCTGCGCAGTGACCTTTTAGTCTAACTTTTACAATTTTATCCTCTGTATATTCAACAAATTCAATATCTCCGCCATCTCTTTGTAGTGCTGGTCTAATAACCTCTATCGCTGCTTTAATTTTATCTTCCATCATAATTTCTCCTTTTTTTATTCTTTATCAGTTTCTTCTTCAACTACGGGTTCTACTTCAACTGCCTTAAGATCTTCTGGACTTTCTATAGTTTGTATAACCTGTTCTTTATTTATTGTTATACTATCATCATTTGCCCTATAATCAAGTACAGATTTACCATTTACTATTGTCGCAATGTTTATTGTTCTTACAGGGTTTCCATCATTAGAAAACCTAAACGTTCCTGTAACACATTTCAAATTATATGTATCTGCTAGTGCATCTCTAATCTCATCTCTATCCGTAGTCCCTGCGGTATTAATAGCATTCATTATTAATAAATATGCATCATATCCTAGCGCTACGTTATCAGAAGGAACAGCATCCTCACCGTATTTAAGTTGGTATTCTAAAAGAAACTTGCTAGCTTCCGATGAAGTATTGGCATCTATTTCATTATCTTCATTAACTACTGCATCTGACGGGAAAGCCACCTTAATTTCAGGATGCTTTATCATCATGTCAAAAAACTCTTGATTATTCCAATCACTTGTTCCTATAAACGTAATATCCGTCATTTCATTTTCTTCAAATTGAGTAAAAATCAAATCAGCCTTATTAACAGCTACTGGCATAAAAATGGCCTTTGCCTTAGACTCTTTAACTTTATCCAAAAGGTCTGTGAAATCAATTTCATCTATTGATATAGATGTATTTAACACAAGTGCATGGCTATCGCTATCATAAGAATCAACTTTATCCTTAAAGTTTCTAATAACAGAAACATGAGAATCATCGTTATGAATCTTAATAATTCCAACATTTTTAACCTTCAAACGTTCAACTGCATATTCTGCTAAAGATTCTCCCATCATAGACTCTAAAACACTTACTCTAAAATAGTAGTCGTTGTCCACTGTTATTAAAGGATTAATGCAAGACGGAGTTATTGTAGGTATTTCAGCTTTTAATATTTTCTTACTCGCAGTCAGTGAGCAAACTTCTCCTGCACTGCCTATTATTGCAACAGGGTCAAGCTTAATCAAACCTTCTATAGCACTTTCTGATGTATAAATATTGGATTGATTATCTAATACAATCAATTCTACATCTTTACCTAATACATTACCATAGATACTGTTTGCAAGTTCTATTCCTTTGATTTCATCATTCCCCTGCACAGAATATTCTCCGGTTTGAGCTTCAAATACTCCTATAATAATCTTAGTTTCAGAGTCATTTGACAGATAAGTCTGTTCAAAAATATTGTAAGTTGAACAACTTGCTAATGCTCCTATAAGTACCGTTATACTTACTAGCGTAGCTAGCCATTTTTTTAAATTCATCATAATACCTTCCTATAGTTAAATACCTTTTATCGCTTCTCTTAGAAGCTGAGCCGAATCAATATTATTCACTATGTTTCTAAATGAAGAAGAGTTAGGAACACCTTTAGTATACCAACCTAAGTGTTTCCTCATTTCTCTTACCGCTACTCGTTCTCCTTTATTAATAGCTATTAAATCGAAGTGCCTAAGCATTACATCTTTCTTTTCTTCAATTGTCGGTCTAGGTATGTCAAAGTCACCTTCATAAGCGGCTATAAGCTCTCTAAATATCCAAGGATTACCTAGCGCTCCTCTTGCAACCATAACAAAATCACAACCAGTTTCATTAATCATGTCAATGCCATCTTTCGCCGAATGAACATCTCCATTTCCTATTACCGGTATATTTACCTCTTCCTTAACTTTCTTAATTATTTCCCAATTCGCTTTGCCGCTATAAAATTGTTCTCTTGTTCTTCCATGAACAGCAACAGCCGAGGCTCCGCCCGCTTCTATTGCTTTAGCTACTAAAACAGCATTTATATCCTCTTCGCCAAAACCCATTCTGATTTTAGCAGTAATTGGCTTTTTAGTAACTTTTACTAGTTTCTCAATTATGTCATATATCAAATCTACTTGTTTAAGTAATGCTGATCCTTCTCCATTTTTTACTATTTTAGGTACCGGACAACCCATATTAACATCAATTAAAGCTGCATCAAATGGTTCTAAAATCTTTACCGCTTCAGCCATGATATCGGGTTCTGCACCGAATATCTGTATACCTACTGGCTTTTCTCCTTCAGAAATGTTAATCATATCTTTTGATTTTCTGTCTCCATAAAAAAGACCCTTTGCACTGATCATTTCGGTATATAGCATAGCAGCACCGTAATCTTTACAGATAATTCTCATTGCTTCATCTGTAACTCCTGCAAGGGGTGCAAGGAAAAACGGATTGTCAAAAGTAATATTCCCAATCTTTGTATTAAACTTAGTCATATTAATCTAATATAAACTCCATTTTTTCTTCATCATTCATAACATAGGTTTTATGTTTATCACCATTGTTATCATGTCTGAGTTTTTTGTTATTCTTGTTTTTATCATATATTACTTGAAGTCCTTCTAATGTAAGAAGTTTATCTATATAATCTATACACTCAAGTCCACTTTCTACCATAGTAGCAAGTCCACCTGTTGCTATTACTTTTACTTCTTCTTCAGTTCCGCAAATTTCTATCAGTTCCTTTTTCATAGTTCGAACTATATAGTCAACTACGCCCATGTGTCCATATATTAAACCTGATTGCATACTTTCTATAGTATTCTTACATATGGTTTGTCCTGGCATTTCCAGTTCAACTTTAGGTAGCTTTGAAGTCTTTTCAAAGAGCGCTTCAGATGAAATCTTTAGTCCGGGAGCAATTGTACCTCCGAGGTACTCACCTTTGCCTGTTACAGCGCAAAATGTAGTAGCAGTACCAAAATCAATTATAATTAACGGTCCACCGTATTTTGCATGCGCTGATACCGCATTAACTATTCTATCCGCACCAACCTGTTTAGGATTATCATATTTTACTATAAGTCCCGTTTTTACTCCTGAGGCTATTACTATAGCTTTTTTCTTGAAGTATTTTTGTGACATATGTTGTAACGTAAATAAAACAGAAGGTACTACAGTAGATATTATCATATCGTCAATTTCTGAGGGGGCAATCCCTTCATAATAAAAAAGTTGATATATAAGCATACCGTATTCGTCAGCACTTTTTCGAATATCTGTTTCCAGTCTCCAATTAGTTACCAGTTTTCCTTCATCGAAAACACCAAGTACAATATTACTGTTGCCTACGTCAAAAGCTAATAGCATTATTCTGCCTCCTTAAACTACCTGTTCCAGTCTTTGTAGAGCTAATGCCATAGTTAGACCTGGTATTACTCTATTTCCGGTAATTTCTGCTCCTAGAATTTCGTTGATTCTCTTTAGTCTATATTGAACAGTATTGGTGTGAATATTCATAAAAGACGCAGTTTTGTTACTGTTCATTCCCGCATCCAATACAAATGTTTCCAATGTTTCTAATAGTTGTTTTGCCTTGTTAGGTGCTAATTCTCTATTAAAGGATTCTAATAGATCCAAGTAAGTCTTTTTAAGATGTCCATTTTGAATATGTATGTTTATGCAATTGCTAACAAGTGCCAATTCATATTTAGTAAATACTCTCTTGTATGGGAATACACTTTCTACAAAAGTCCATGTCTCATTTATGAGCTTGAATCCATCTGCAGCTCCTTCTATTCCGTCTATACCTGTAACATGGAAAACCCTAACTTCTTTACGTTTTTCTTTAAGTTTATCAAAAAGAGCCAGACAAACAACTTTGTCAGACACTTCATCCTCTTCCGAAGAGTTTTTTAATATTACACCATAGGTTTCTTCGTCTTCAACAACTTTAATTAATTTAAAATCATTACTTTCGTTAAACTCATTCATGGCTTTTATTCCATCTTCATTTTCTATGCCTGATGCATAAAACACACCGATAATTTTATCATTTCCAAGATCTGCTTCATCTTTAATGCTGTATCCTAGGCTTTTATTACCTCTAAATAGAGCTTTTACAAATTCTGTAGTTGCATCACTTTCCGGTGTATATTTCCACATACCTATAGCAAGTTCAATGATTTCTGCTAATTTAGTAATTTCTCCAGCAGAGTAATTATCTTCATTGTCTACTATAAATAGAAAATATTTTTCTTTTGCTATAACCACAGGTCCCCAATAAGTAAGAACACCGTTTACATCAACTAAAGTATATACTCCAGTTTTTTCAAATGTCTTTTTCTTACCAAGCTTGACTGCCTCTTCTATAGAAGTTCTATGTCTTGTTTCTACACTAAGTACTGGATTAAACTCCTCGCTAAGGAGCACTACTTGAAAGTCATTTTTCAGTGCAGATTCTCTTAAAGCCGCCTGAAAACTAGAGTGCTTTTCAAAATTAAGCAGATGATAAATAGTATTATTTATCAAACTATTCTTAAAGTTATCACCATATAGAATTTTATCCTGGATTTGTTCTAATACATTTGAATATGTAATCTCGCTGTTAGTAAATAGCGAAACCAAAGGAAAGTTTAACATTTCAGCTAATTCTACAACTTTGTTATTTACACTTTTAACTCCATCATTAGTACAAAATATTACAAGTGCTGATACTGAAGATTTTGCTAAACCTCTTACAAAGTCGCATTGCAAATCTATATCATCTACACATTGCCAAAAATGTGTAAGAACAAGTTGTTCTTTCACGCCATTGTTTTTTATACCAATCTCAAGATTCGTCTCATCTAGTACCGATATGGTTCTAACTCTATTTTCAAGTTTTTTATTACCGGCCATAACAATACTATTTTTGAACACTTCTAATTGTAAACAGTCTCTAATTGTAATCTTCATCTCAATCTCCTACTTGTCATTCTCAGTTTCTGTCTCCTCTTTTTTAGGTTCAATTTCTGCTTCAGGCTCAGTTTCTTCTGCTTCTTCTTCTTCAGCTTCAGCATTTTTTTCATCAGTATCTTCACTTAGATAATCGGAATCAAATTTTGCAAGTTCATCTTCCAATTTCTTTTTTTCTTCTTCCTGTAAGCGTACTCTTTCTTCAGATTCCTCTTGATTGGCTTTCTGAGTTATTTCGTCTTTGACTCTAACAGCTTCCACCATTTGCTCTGGTGTCATCTTACCAAGATATAGTGCTTCGAATTGCTCAGCGTTTATAGTTTCTACTTCTAGAAGTGCTTCCGCAACATTAGTAATTCTATCTATGTTTTCCGAAACAAGCTTCTTAGTTTGTTCATATGCTTTTTCTAACATTTGTTTGATTTCAATATCTATTTCAGATGCAACTTGTTCAGAATAATTCTGTCTGCTTGAAAAATCTTTTCCTAAGAAAACTTCATCATTAGTTGCGTAACTAACAGGACCCATATTCTCACTAAACCCATATTTAGTAACCATTTCTCTTGCTATCGCAGTAGCTCTTTGTAAATCGTTACTTGCTCCTGTACTTATATCATCTAGCATTAGTTCTTCTGCAACTCTACCTGCAAGTAAATGCTTGATAGTAGATAACATTCTACCTTTTGTTTCATAATATTTATCATCTTCAGGTAGATACATAGTAAATCCACCTGCAGAACCTCTAGGTACAATCGTAACTTGATGCACAGGATCAGAACCTGGAATTGCTCTCATTACTACTGCATGCCCGGCTTCATGATAAGCTGTAAGCTTTCTTTCCACTGGAGTTATTACCCTTGATTTCTTTTCAGGTCCAGCCATAACTTTAGTAGTAGCTGCCTCTATTTCTTCCATCCTAATTTTTGTACCGTTTCTTCTGGCAGTTATCAGTGCTGCTTCATTGATTAAGTTCTCAATATCTGCAGGTGAAAATCCAGGTGTACGTCTTGCTAATATCTTAGGTGACACACCTTCTGCTAATGGTTTATTCTTAGAATGAACTTTGAATATAGCTTCTCTTGCTGCAACATCTGGCATACCCATTACGATTTGTCTATCAAATCTACCAGGTCTTAGTAATGCTGGATCTAATATGTCAGGTCTATTAGTAGCTGCTAATATAATGATACCTGCATTGTCTGCAAATCCATCCATTTCAACCAACAGTTGGTTAAGTGTCTGTTCTCTTTCGTCGTTTCCGCCTCCAAGTCCAGCTCCTCTTTTACGACCAACCGCATCAATTTCATCTATAAATATTATACACGGTGCAGTCTTTTTCGCTTGCTCAAATAAATCTCTAACACGAGATGCTCCTACTCCAACAAACATTTCAACAAAATCAGAACCACTTATTGTATAAAATGGAACTCCTGCTTCGCCTGCTGTCGCTTTTGATACATAAGTCTTACCTGTACCAGGTCTACCTACTAGCAATATACCTTTTGGAATACGTGCCCCAAGCTGTTTATATTTGGTGGAATCTTTTAAGAAATCCACTATTTCTTCTAATTCTTCTTTTTCTTCATCAAGGCCGGCTACATCTTCAAATTTAAGAGACTTCCCCGTGTCCTTATACATCTTGGCTTTATTTTTACCAAATGAGAACGCCTTGTTGTTCCCCCCTTGGTTCATCATAAAGTAGAACAGGAACCCAAGTGCCGCTATCATAACCAGTGTCGGTAGAAGTGATAGGAAAGAAAATCCACTTTCTGGTGCATCACTTTCTATATTGATACGTCCTTCTTCCATCATAGGATATACATATGTAGTATTCATATAATCTATATCCAAAAGCGATGACGCATAGGTATATAATATGTCACCTGATGCCAAAGTACCTGTAATCTTTCTATCAGATACATTAACTTCTTTAATTTTACCGGATTCTATTTGACTTACGAACGTCGAAAACTGAACCTCTTTTATATTCACAGGATCTTCAATCCCCTTGTACATAAAGGCTGCAGTTAATACTACAGCAAATATTATTAAATATATGCTTATATTTTTCCCAAATTTTTTCAATGTTGTTCCCTTTCTTCTGTTAAGTATCACAAATTTGTTTATTATAACAAAACTGCTTTGATATTTTACCACAGTTAACCAATAATTTCAAGGAGTAACGCTAATCTTGTTCTGTTGTCCATATGATATTTCTGTGAATATTTACCCTTTTTTCTAGCCACGTCATTACCAAAGTTGTCATTAGGCACCATCCATAGGATTTCCCTACCAATAGCAAAGAAATATACATCGTCTCTTTCTTCTTTAGGAATTTTCTCATCTATTAAATAGTCATGCAATTTTTTACTGCCTTTATTAAAAGGAATATAGTCCCCTTCACTTCTAGCTCTAAATTTAATATTTGTTTCTGTCTTACCGTGTTCTGCCATATATTTGACATAATCAAATATCGCATAGCAACCAGGTTTATCGATATCGAAGTTTTCTTTTTCTATAATACTAACTTTGAATTTTACTTGGTTTTTCTGTTTTGCCTCTTCGCTTTTTTCAAATATAACAAGGTTATATTTTCTTCTGACTACATAATTTTTAGATATGTCATAGCTCGCAGACGGATTATCCCCAACTATCAAATTATATATATCAAGAATACCGTTTCTACTGACATTATCCTTTAGGTTCATATCCATTATTATTCTGTCTATTATTCTAAGGACAATAGCTTTGTGATTTTCGCCAAGTTTATTTGTATCTATAGTTGCAGACCTTAACACATCTTTATTACTATTATATTCAACTATGCATTTTCTTAAAACTTCTTGAGCTGCTTTATTCATATATTCATTTTCTATTGAAGCTGCTTCACCTAATCTTCTGATAGCTTCTTGGCATCCTGAATTTATGTTTTCTTCAACATAAGGGAAAAGCTCAAGTCTTATTCTGTTTCTGTTATATACAGGTTCAAAATTGCTCGCATCAATATTAGGTTCTAATCCTAATTCTTCAATATATTCATCAATTTCTTTTCTTGTAACATTTAATAACGGTCTAACTATTCTATTCTCATATTCATCATATCTTTCGCTTTTAATACCACTAAGCCCTGATATTGAAGTACCTCTTAATATTCTAAACATTATAGTTTCACTTTGATCATTTGCATTTTGAGCAACCGTTATTACTATTTTATCTTTATCTATACCATGTTTTTTAAGACTGTCTGCCACTTCAGCAAAAGCCTTATATCTTTCATTTCTACCGGCTTCTTCAGAGCCAATTTTATTTTCTTTAGCTATTTTCAAACAGTCAACTTCATAACTTCTACAAGGCCAACCTTTTTCTATACATAGTTTTTCTACTTTTTCTTGTTCTTCATCAGAAACTACAGGCCTAAACTTGTGGTTAAGATGAACAGGATATATTTTAAGATTCATCTCTTCTGCTAAAGAATCTAAAGCATAAAAAAGACACATTGAATCAGGGCCTCCTGACAAGCCTATAACTATATGTTGGTCTGCTACTATCAAACCACTATCTAAAATCTTTTGAATTATCTTCTCCATATGCACCCCTATATATTAAAAAATTTCTTCGCATTGTTAAATGTAATTAATGAAACTTCATCAAACGTCATTTGCTTTAATACAGCAATGCGCCTTACTACATGCTCTACGTAAGGTGATTTATTTGACTTTCCTCTGTGTGGTACTGGCGTTAAATATGGTGCATCAGTTTCCGCAAGTAAAAATTCTATCGGAACTTCTTGTACCACTTCAACTGTTTTTCTATTGTTCTTAAAAGTAATCGGTCCTGCTATAGAAATCATAGCACCTAGCTTCACATATTGCATAGCTGTTTCTTTAGACCCTGAGTAACAATGAATTTGAACTCTTGCATCAGAATGCATTTCACCGCCCATTCCTTCTTTCATAGAAAACCATGATTTTCTTTCATCTGAAAAAGCGCCTTCTTCTTTTAGTATATCCATTGTTTCTTTATCCGCGCTTCTAGAATGAATCATGATAGGCATCTTAAGCTTATTAGCTAATTGAATCTGTCTTCTAAACCAATACCGCTGCTCATCTCTATCGGATTTGTCATAATAAAAGTCAAGACCGATTTCTCCTATGGCTTTTACTTTATCCTTTTTAGCAAGATTTTCTATAAGAAGTAGAGTTTCCTCGTCCATATCTTTAGCATTGTGTGGGTGAATTCCTACTGCTCCATAGCACCATGAATACTCACTGCAATCTTTTACTGTCTGAAGACAAGATTCTAAACTGTCTCCGGCATCCATAATATACTCTACCTCCGAAGCTTCAATCTCCTTGGCTAAGTCTTCTCTTTGCTTATCAGTATATTCTAAAAAGTTTAAATGAGTATGTGCATCAAATAGCATATCTCTCCCTTATATATAAAAAACAAATCAGCCTCGATAACTAAAGAATAGCTCTCGAGACTTTCTAACCAATATTATTAATCTACCACGCAACCATCGTCAGCAATAGTTGTTACTATTTCACAGCGTTTACCGTTTTCGGCAAACATTAGCATTCCTTTAGATTCCATGCCTCGTAGTTTTCTAGGTTTTAAGTTTGCAACTATTATAACCTTTTTACCTGTCATTTCTTCAGGTGTAAAATCCTCAGCTACGCCGGAAATTATTTGTCTTGTCTCTGTTCCCATCTTAACCTGAAAAACTAACAGTCTATCTGCTTTTGGATGTTTCTCAGCTGTGATAATGGTTCCTACTCTAAAATCTATTTTATCAAAATCATCATATTCGATTTCAGGTTTTAACTCTAACGGTATATTTTGTTCTTCAGCCGGACCTTGCATTTTTTCAAGCTCCTCTAATTCCTTTTCAATATCAAGTCTTGGGAAAAGCTGTTTACCTTTAGCAACCTGCTCGCCTGACATCGTATCGAAAACTAATGCATCTTTCCATTCTACTTCTGTGTACCATATACCGAGTTGTTTTCTCATTTTTCCGGAAGTTGTATGCATGAAAGGATAAATAAGTACAGATACTATTCTAAGAGATTCAGCTAAATTATGTAATACTGTATCTAATCTTTCCTTATCCGCTTCTTCTCTATCAAGTACCCAAGGTGTAGTTTCATCTATATACTTATTAGCTCTTCTTACTAGAACCCAAATCTCTTCTAGGGCTACGCTAAATTCGAATTTATTCATGTGTTCTTCAACTTTAGGTGCAGCACTAATAGCTATAGTTTTCAAATCTAAATCGATTTCATTTTCTTCATGAGAATCAGGAACAAACCCACCGTTATATTTTTGTATCATAGCTACTGTTCTTGATAGAAGATTTCCTAAATCATTGGCTAAATCAAAGTTCATTCTTCTTAGCATAACTTCATTAGTATATACGCCGTCTTGTCCAAAAGTATATTCTCTTAATAGAAAATACTTAAGTGCATCTACTCCATATCTATCAATAAGAACTACAGGATCTACTACATTTCCTTTAGATTTAGACATTTTACCGCCTTCTAAAAGAAGCCATCCATGACCTAACACTTGCTTAGGCAGTGGTAAATCCATAGACATAAGCATAGCAGGCCAAATAACTGTGTGGAATCTTACTATTTCCTTACCTACAAGATGTATATCTGCCGGCCAGTATTTGTCATATAACTCTGGATCATCAGGATAGCCTAAAGCTGTGATATAGTTTGTAAGTGCATCAAGCCACACGTAAATAACGTGTTTTTCATCGATAGGCACTTTTATTCCCCAGTCAAACGTAGATCTTGATATACATAAATCATCAAGTCCTTGTTTAACAAACTTAATCATTTCATTTCGTCTAGTTTCAGGTTGTAAGAAATCAGGATTGTTTTCAAACAAATCCAAAAGTCTATCTTGATATTTAGAAAGCTTAAAGAAATATGCTTCTTCCTTTGCTTTTTTTACAGGTCTTCCACAATCAGGGCACTTTCCATCTTCTACTTGAGTCTCAGTCCAAAAGGATTCACACGGAGTACAATACCATCCTTCATATTCGCCTTTATAGATATCGCCTTTTTCATATATTTTTTTAAATATTTCCTGAACCCGTTCTACGTGCCTTGGTTCAGTAGTTCTTATGAAATCATCATAACTGATTTCCATCGTAGCCCATAAATCTTTAATACCATCTACAATTTCATCTACATATTCTTGTGGCGTAACATTCTTTTCTTTAGCAATATCTTGGATCTTTTGACCATGTTCATCAGTACCAGTTAGGAATCTAACATCGTATCCTGTTAATCTTTTAAATCTGGCCATCGCATCCGCCATTACTGTGCAATAAGTATGCCCAATATGTAATTTAGAACTAGGATAATAAATAGGCGTGGTTATATAGTAAGTTTCCTTTTTTTCTGTCATCTTGAGTTTCTTCCTTTCGTCCTCATCAAATGAGATGAGCCTAGTTTATTTTTCCTTCAAGTTCATCTTCTGTTGACCAGTCTTCATCTGACCAATCATCTTCTACAAAAATTTGATCAAAAACCTTCTTAGTAATAATAACTAACCCTAAACCTGCTGCGAAACCTACTCCCATAATGGTAAGCCCTGTCTTTACAACTTTTTTCTTTTCCATACTGTTACCTCCATCATTTAAACCTTGATAGAATCCATTTTTTTCGTTCTTTTTCATAAAGCCCTCCTTGTCTATTCCATGAAAGCTTGATATATTGCTCTTATAGCAGATTCAAACTGTTTATTCTCAACTCCTACTATAATATTCATTTCGCTAGAACCTTGGTCTATCATTCTAATATTTACATCGTTTTCAGCAAGTGCTGTAAATAGTTTTGCTGAAACTCCTGTTCTTTGTGACATTCCGCAGCCTACAGTTGCAATTAGTGCCATCTGGTCGAAAACCTCAATAGAATCTGGCTCTAATTGATTCTTAATATCTTTAATTATTCTATCTATCTTTCCATCTAACTGCTCATTAGAAATTACAATTGATACAGTGTCTATACCACTAGGTATGTGTTCACAGCTAACATCGTAATCCTCTAGAATGTTCAATATCTTTCTGATATATCCTTTTTCAGTTGCTAAAAGATTTTTATATAGTGCTATTACTGTAAAGTCTTTGTTTCCAGCTATTCCCGTAATTATCTTTGTGTTATTCTTGTCTGGTTCAGCTGTAATATATGTACCTTCTTCATAAGGCTCATTTGTGTTTCTAATATTAATTGGAATGTTGGCTATTTTAGCTGGATATATTGCATCTTCATGTAGTACACTAGCACCCATGTATGATAATTCTCTAAGTTCTTTGTATGATATTTGTGATATTTGTTCGGGATTATCTACAATTCTAGGGTCAGCCATCATAAATCCTGATACATCTGTCCAGTTTTCATAAACATCAGCATTAACCGCTCTTGCTATTAGTGAACCTGTTACATCAGAGCCTCCTCTTGAGAATGTGACAATTTCACCTTTATCATTGCTTCCGTAAAATCCTGGCATTACAGCTCTTTCATGTTTGCTAAGTTCTTCCTTTAATGCTTTGTCTGTTTCTTCAAACATTAAAGCGCCTGACTTATCAAATCTAATTAAGCCCACTGTATCTACAAGGTCATAACCTAGGTATGCAGCAATTATCACTGCGCTTAGATATTCGCCTCTACTTGCTATATATGCTTCGCCTATTCCGTCATGTAAGTTTTTCTTTATGATATCAAATTCGCTTTGAAGATCCACCTCAATTCCAAGGTTAATCTTAAAGGACATATATCTATCTATAACTACTTGAAAAAGTTGTTCATACGGTAAATTATGTTCGATATGTGCTTTACACAAGTACAGTACATCAGTTATCTTTGTATCACCTTCAAATCTCTTCCCCGGAGCTGATACAACAACGTATCTTCTGTCCTTATCAGACAGCACTATTTCTTTTGTTTTCTTAAACTGAATTGCATCTGCTACAGATGATCCACCAAATTTTGCTACTTTAACTCCCATCATTTTCCCCTTCATACACATTATTAGTTAATTATATAAAAACGCAGGGTATTATTCAAGTCAGAAACCAAAAAAACATATAAAAATCAAACGGCACCCACTTTGAGGATGCCATTTTACTCTATTTACCAAGTTTTCTCATAAATTCTTTTATCTTTTTTCACTATCTCATCCTTTTTTAAATCAAATCCAAGTGTTCCACCCGGATTCATTATATTATTTGGATCAAAATGTTCCTTTAAAGTTCTTAAAACCTTATATTCATTTTCGCCTAAGAAGCCTTCTAACCAAGGGGCAAACATCTTGCCAATTCCATGGTGATGGCTCATCGATGCACCGCTCTTTTGAATAGCATCTAAAATTCCTGCGTGATACGCTTTAAATTCTTCAGGGCTACTAACTTTGGTTATAAATATCCAGTAGAGATTGGCCCCTTGAGGATATACGTGTGACATGTGAGTCATACATACTGTATTTGGTCTTGATTTACAATATGCTCTTACCTCTTCGTGTACTTTTGTCATGTTGCTCCAATTAACGGAAGCCTCCATTGTATCTATTACTACTCCAAAATCCTGAAGAGTATCTCTTAGGTACGGATCATTGAATCTTCCGCCTTCCCAAGATTTAGTTACATAACCTGTTAGCGTCATTCCTCCATACTTCCTTGCCACTTTTTTAGCATGCTTAGCACAGTTTTTTGAAAAGCCTTTTTCTCCATTAGTAAAACCTAAGAAGAGGCACATTTCGCCTTCCTTAAACCCTCTCATTTGGAACAAATGCTTAAGCGGTGAATCCATTACTCCGTACATATATAGCATTATGCTTGTTTCCTCAGAATCTGATAATCTAAATACTGAAGGATAACCTGCTTCAGATTGCATAATTTCTCTTGCAGCCTTTTGCGCAGTTTCCCAATCAGGGAACATGTATGAAAATCTTTTTACTGTTTCCTGCATATTTCTAAAAATCTTCAAAGTTACTTCAGTCAATACGCCAAAAGTACCTTCATTACCCATCATAATCTGATCTATATCAGGTCCGCATGATTTTCTCGGATAAGTATCAGTTCTAATAACACCAACTGGTGTTGAGTATTCTTGAGCCATTACAATATCTTCAATGCAGCCATAGTACGTTGAGTTTTGCCCAGCGCCTCTAGTTACTACCCATCCTCCTACAGATGAGAATTCGAAACTTTGCGGAAAATGTCCACATGTATACGAGCGTTTCGCACCAAATTTTGTTTGTGCTTCGTTTAATGCTTTTTCTAAATTAGGTCCACTTAATCCTGGCTGAACTGTAATTGTTTGATCCACTTCATTAAAGTCAATTATCTTATCAAATCTAAGCCTCATATCCAGACTTATGCCACCTTCCATGCACTCGACTCCTCTTGTTACAGAAGAACCTCCTCCATATACATATACAGGTATCTTGTTTTTTGCGCAATATTCCACGCATTCGTTTACCTGCTCTTTCGTATCAGGATAACAAACTATATCAGGTACATTTTCTACTATCTTTTGTCGAAGCCTTAAGATGTCATACATAGTCTTTCCATACGCTACTGACAATCTAGCATATTCATCTGTTCTTACAAATTCATCGCCAAATATTTTCTTAAACGTCTTTATATGTTTTTTATCAAGCTTTATTGGAATATCGTATTCCACTTTATCCAATCCAAGATCCTCAGTGTATTCAGAAAACTCACTATCATCTATATCAAACTTATCCTTGAGAAGCTTATACATTGATTCTCTAGGAGGTTTAATCTGTCTTTTTTCTCCCCATTTGAATATTGATCTATATGAATCGTTGGAAAAATCTTCATCAAACCATTTAGGTTCATATCCTTTGTATTTACGTGTCATTTACTTATCCTCCATTTCACTTTCTATATCATATAATGGTTTTAACTTATCAAATATTTTTGAAAACACATCGCTATATATCTTTTTATATATCTTATGTTCTTCCATATCAGGCTTAAACTCAGATGTTATATGCACCATTTTATCAATTGCCGAAAATATATCTTTATATTCTCCTATCCCTACGTACGCAAGTGCGGCGCTTCCAATTACTGCTGCTTCACAGGTTTGAGTCCTGTATACTGGAAGTCCAAACATATTAGCTGTTATTTGAGCTATCTCGCCACTTTGAGAACCTCCTCCTGCTATATATATTGATTCAGTATTAACCCCCATTTGCTTCTCTAATGTTTTCATACCGTCTATTAGTGCAAAATTGATTCCTTCTATAATTGCTCTATATATATGAATTCTGGTATGAATATCCGAAAACCCTATCGCTGCTCCTCTTGCGTTTGGCATAGCCACTCCAGGAGTGAAATATGGCTGAAATATTAGCCCATCACAGCCTGGCTTTATTTCTTTTAATCTTTTGTTTAAAAGTTCTTCAGCTGATACTCCAAGTTTACTAGCTTCCTTTTCTTCTTTTTCGGCAAATTCTTTTTTAAACCAAGATATTAACCAGTAACCTCTATATATTTCTATTTCAGGACTATAGTGTCCATTTACACCGGCAGGATATGACGGAAAGAACTTTTGAGGTTCTACATACCTGTCTATAGTATACTGAATTGTCGCTGTAGTACCAAAACTTATTGCTCCTTTTTCAGGTGTTACACATGATAGCCCTATAGTTTCGCAGCCTTTATCAGAAGCCGTAGCAACAAAAGGTATTCCTTCTTTTATTCCTGTCTCTTCTGATGCTTTTTTTGTAATCCTACCTATTACCGTGCCAGGATCAACGAGCTCAGATAGCTTTTCTTTTGGCACAGGCATAACAGGAAATGTTAGACCTTTTTCATCCATCCATTCTTGTTTTTTATGATTAAAAGGTACATGTCCAATAATACTTGCTTTACTGTCTACCATTTCACCTGTAAACTTAAAGTTCATATACCCACTAAGCATTAGATATTTATCTGTCTTTTCCCAAATGTCCTTTTCGTTTTCCATAATCCAGTTACAAGGCGATGCTTGTTTTATCATATTAACAGTCTCAGTCATACCTGCAACCTTAAATATCGCTTTTCTTTTAATGTCTAAAACTGTTTTACCCTCCGCTTTTCTTTTGTCAAGCCAAAGAATAGCAGGTCTTAAAGGTTTACCTTCTTTATCTACGCATACATTTGTGTCCCTAATTGTAGTTATGCTTACAACTACAATATCTTCCCATAAGCTTTCTGCTTTTAGTTTAAGAGCAACTGAAATATTGCATATGTTTTCCCAATAAAAATCACTCTCTTGCTCAGCCCAGCCTGGGTTCTTGCTAAAATATGGCTTTTTAAAAGCCACTTTTTCTTTAGCTACTATATTTCCATCAGGGTCTATAAGCACACCTCTTGCACTTTGCGTACCTATATCAAAAGTAAGGGCCAGTTTTTTTACTTCATCCATAACGTTTCTCCTCAGTGTTCATTGTAGCTATAACATTTATTCCTGTATCCAATACGTTTTCTATAACTATATCTCCTACCTTTAGCTGTCTTTTAATAACAGTTGTTCTAAGAACGTTCATAACCTGAAACACCTTTTCTTTTGGTATTTCACTTTCCGTTCTAACGGGAAGATACGGCATACTGTTAAAGGTTGTCTTAACTGTAGTGGTTAGCATTCTTTTGGGGTTGAATATTTCATTATTAGCAAAATCTATTCCCTTTATGCATTTATTCCCGGTGACAACAAGTTTGTTATCTTCAAGGACTGTAGCATTTAATTTACATCCATTAGGACATACTATGCAGGTAAACGTCTTATCAATCACTTGCTCACCTCCATAACAAATCTAATCTCAGAAACATCTTCTATGTTCACTTTTATTTTTTCCATTTCTGGAGGTTTAAGATTTAAATATTTCTTTCTAAATATTTCTTCATCTTTATTATATACTTTTACTACGGCATTTTCTCTAATTCGTGAAGTCCTAAAATAGAAAGTAGCCGTTTCGCTATCTTTTACTATTTTTTGAGGTACTACATATCCAAAATCTGAAGTAAAATTGACATCTATCGTTTCGGCATCACTTTTATCTCTAATTGCAGCAAACTTTCCTGCCTCTTCTCCGCTTTCACTTACATAATCAACTAGATCGTTTACATGAAGAGCATTTCCACATGCATATATTCCATTAACCAAGGTTTCGTAATACTGGTTTACTATAGCACCTTTAGTGTATTTTGACATAGGAACATCAAGTGTTTTTGGTAGTTCGTTTTCAGGTATTAAGCCAACTGATACTATCAAAGTATCACAGCTAACATATTCTTCTGTACCATTTATTGGTTCCATCTTTTCATCTACTTTACTTATTGTAACTCCTTCAAGTCTATTTCTGCCATGAAGTCTAGTTACTGTATGCGAAAGATAAAGGGGAATATCAAAATCCTCTAGGCACTGGTATATATTTCTAGTGAGTCCGCTTGGAGAATCTTTTGCTTCATATACTCCTAAAACACTAGCGCCTTCAAGTGTTAATCTTCTAGCCATGATTAATCCAATGTCGCCAGAACCAAGAATTACGCATTTTCTTCCTGGCATTTGCCCATTAACATTTAAGTAATATTGAGCCAATCCTGCTGTAAACACGCCAGCTGGCCTGCTTCCATGAATGGCAACTTGCTTTGGCGTTCTTTCTCTGCATCCTGTTGCAAATATTATCTTTTTCGTTTCAATATTTTCTAGTTTTCCGCTGCTACTTAGTAAAAGATTAAATCCGTCTTTCTTTTTTGTAACTTTAGACACAAATGTTCTTAGCTTAAGGGAAACATCTCTCTTCATTAATTCATCTATAGATCTATTAGCATATTCACAACCAGAGAGTTTTTCTCCATATTTAATTAATCCAAACCCGTCATGAATACACTGTTTTAAAACTCCTCCGAGTTTATCTTCTCTTTCTATTAAAAGCACTTTGGCTCCGTTTTTATCTGCGGATATAGCTGCCGCTAATCCGGCTGGGCCTGCTCCTATTACTGTTACATCATATTTCATTTTTTTCACCCAGAAGAATATAGCTGTCTTCATAGCCCTTTCTGACTTTATTAAGAGGAATGCCTTTTTCTTCACTAATCATTTTAGCAACCTGAGGTCCACAAAATCCGCCTTGGCATCTTCCCATACCAGGTCTCGCTCTTCTCTTTATTCCATCAACCGTATCGCACCTTAGAGGACTTCTCATAGCATCTACTATTTCGCCTTTACTGATTTCTTCACACCTGCATACTATTTCACCATAATCAGGATTTTCTTCTATATATTCTCTTCTATTATCTTCATCCATTTCACTTATTCTAGGAAAGCTATTCCTATACTTATTAAAATTCGTTTTTTCAATAATATCTGGCATTTCATTTTTAAGGATTGTGGCTATTTCTACCGCAATAGCAGGAGATGCTGTAAGCCCTGGAGACTGAATTCCTGCAGAGTGGATAATGTTCTTAGTATTTCTTCCTTTTTCAACTATGAAATCTTCCTCATAAGTAGCGGCTCTAACTCCTGTAAAATATGTGATTATATCACTACCTGAAAGCCAGGTTCCTGCTTTTTTTTGTTTCTTAAATATATTATCAATGCTTGATTTTTCAGTATCAAAGTTTTCTTTTTCACTTGTCTCTATGGCATTAGGTCCTACTAAGACATTACCATCAACCGTAGAAACTATGCCTCCACCCTTTGTATGATTACTTTTTTTGTCACCGTTAAAAGAATTAACTGAAGTATATATGGTATTAATGTTTTTTTTGGCTTCCTTATCAAGGATTGCATTTGTTCCTTTTCTTGGATGTATTGAGAAAAATCTGTCGCCCGCCATTTTAGCTATTTCTTCACAAAATACTCCAGCCGCATTGATTGTCATTTTAGGATAAATTTCACCTCTGTTTGTTTGTACAGATGTAATTTTCTTATCCTCTACCTTAATACTAATTACAGCAGTGTCTAATGAGATAGCTACACCATTTTCTATAGCATTTTCAGCGAGTGCTATTGTTAATCCATATGGGCATACAGTTCCTGCTCCATCAAAATATAGTCCATATTTAATATCCTTCGAAATTCCAGGTTCTTTATTAAATAGTTTCTTTCTTCCAACAAAATGAGCTCTTCCAGCTGCAGTTAAGTTGAAATATGGCAACGTAAGAATCACAGGTATTAACAAATTATTTTTTGTAAAACAAAGATATTGACCACATCTGTTAAACTTTACATTAAGATCATTGCACATATCATCATACATCTCATTACCAATATTATTAAGTTTCTTTTTAAGTAGTCCTGGTTTAATGTCTATACCGGGATGAACCATTCCGTCATTTCTTGATGATGCATGTAATGCTACGTCATATTCCTTTTCTACTAGCAATATATCCAAATCATATTTTGATAGCTCTCTTGCTATGGCGCAGCCTACAACTCCGCCTCCAATTATTAGTACATCAGGCTTTTTACCTTCTAGCTTTTTGTCATTAATAGACGAGACTATAGTCTTCGCTTCTACTAAATTTTTTACAACTATATCGTTTACAACATGAACTCTGCTTCCTTGTTTAGCTACAAGCAAACCCGCTGAAACTTTTTCATCCCAAGAAGAAACTTCTCCAGATAATATAACCTTATCATCTATGAGTTTTGCCTTAACATTATTCCCAAATTCATTTTTCAGTTTTCTATTCATATTCATAAATTACTCCAAATACTTTTTGAGTTGACCGACCGACTAACTAGTGTTATTATACTACTATAGAAGAAAAAGTTCAATACTTTTAGGAGGAAATCATGGCAGCGCCAAAAAATGATAACATACGCAATAGGATTTTAGATGTTGCTTCATGTATGCTACAGGAAAAATCTTTTAACAGTATTTCCCTATCTCAAATTGCAAAGAAAGCAGAGATATCTAAAGGAAGTATATATTACTATTACAATTCAAAGGATGATTTACTTTATGATATTGCTGATATCTATTTAAGCCAACTTTACAGTGATTTATTAATTTGGGTTGATAACAAAGAAAAAGACACTTCCTTGCCTAGACTTTTATACTTTTCATTACATGGAGGTATCGAAGAACCTGAGAAGAATTTAAGACTTCATCTGGTAATGGATGCTATCGCTGGTAATGTTGAGATTACTGAAAAACTTAATAAAAAATATAAAGAATTTAAAGATATTTTTTCTGCTAAGATCATGGAAAGAATGGCAACCCCCGATTCCAAAAAAGCATCATATTACGGATGGTTACTTCTAACTATAATCGACGGAGTAGTAATTCAGAACCTACTTGGAAACAAAGAGCTGATAAACGAAGACTTTATAAATATGACAGTAGATTTAATCGAAAAAAATTAAGCTCATAAAGGGCTTTTATAGGTTCTATAATAAATGTTGGGGTAACTGGTTAAATAGTTATTTCAACATTTTTAAGTTTTTGCAAAAAAAGATAAAAAGCATATTATGATTAGTTCTAAGCATATGGTGACAGCTTATTTATGTTTAAGGGCTTAAAGTGGTAGTCTATAAGTAAGATTTAAGCACAAATTATGTGTTTTTTGTGAATATCTATTGACATATTAATAATAGGACTATATTATATAAGGTTATTAAAATTAAGATATATTATAAACTTAATACCCATTTTTAATAAAATGTGCTTTACACATAGAATAGGAGATTTGTATGAATACAAATCAATACGAAAAAAACTTAGAACAACTAGGTGCATTTGAAATTGCATCAAAAATGCTCAAGTTAGCGAAAAACAACGAAAATAACAATAGTTATCTGAATGCGGGACGTGGTAATCCAAATTGGATTAATACCCAGGCAAGACTTGCATTTCCAAGATTTATGGAATTTGGTGTTAAGGAGTCTGAAAGTACAATGCATGAAGACAATCTAGCCGGATACACTACACTGGAGGGAATTGCTGGCAGATTTGATGCTACTTTGGATTTAAGCAAGACAGAAGACGTTTTTATAAAGGAATCTCTAGATTATGCTGTTAATACCTTGGGTATTGACAGAGATGCCTTAGTGAAAGAGTTCACGGATGCAATAATCGGAAACAACTATCCGGTACCTTCCCGTTGCTTAGTTAACACAGAAAAGATAATCAATGCATATCTTCAAGATACCCTTTATAACGGTGTTCCTTTGGCAGATTCCACGCAGGTATTTCCTACAGAAGGCGGAACGGCGGCCATTTGTTATATTTTTAATTCTCTTAAAAAGAATAATTTAATTAAAGAGGGGGATAAGATTGCCATTAACACGCCTATTTTCACCCCATATATACAAATCCCTAAGTTGACTACTTATGAAATGGTTGAAGTAAATTTGGTAGCGAGTGAAGAAAACAATTGGGAGGTTCCAGTGGATGCACTGGATGTTTTGGAAGACGAGAGTATTAAAGCATTCTTTTTAGTGAACCCATCTAATCCAGGATCTCGAGCACTAGATAGTAGACTTCTAAAAAGAATTAAAAAAATCTGTGAAAAACGTAAGGATTTGATTATTATTACGGATGATGTTTATGGGACATTTTCAGAGGATTTTCAAACTGTTTATTCCGTTGCCCCATATAATACCTTGCTTGTGTATTCATACTCTAAACTTTATGGATGTACGGGATGGCGCCTTGGATGCATAGCTATGAACAAAAAGAATGTTTTTGATGATTTGATTGCTCATTTGCCTGAAGAAAAATTAAAACTTCTTGATGAAGACTATGGCATCGTGACTTTAGAACCACGTACGCTTCCTTTTATTGACCGTTTAACTGCAGATAGTCGTTCAATAGGGCTTTATCATACTTCAGGGTTGTCTACACCGCAGCAGGCAATGATTGCTTTGTTTTCTTTGACACATTTGGTTTGTAATGACGGTGATAAATATATTGAATCCACTAAGAAAATTGTGGCTAAGCGTTATCATTTGCTCTTTGAAGAATTAGGAATCAAAGAGGATAACACTCGTGAAAATGCTAAGTACTATTCGCTCATTGATATTTATACTATAGCGGCACGTTTGTATGGTAAGGATTTGGAAATATATATGCGGAAAAATTTTGAAGAGATTGACTTCTTGTTGAATCTTGCCAAAGAAGAAGGCGTTGTCATTATGGAAGGTGTTGGATTTGCGGCACCAGCAGGAGTATTGAGAGTTTCTCATGCAAACCTAACAGATGATGCTTATATTAAGATTGCTAAACGCATAAAAGTATTATTAAAAGAATATAATGATAAAATGAAGTCATCATTAGAATTGAGGGATTGATTATGTTAAATACATTTGGTAATTTCTTGATTGATAATGTAACAATTTCAATTTTTATTTGTTTGGCCCTTGGCTATGCCATTGGAAAACTTAGGATAAAATCTTTTAGCTTGGGTGCAACTGTGGGAACTCTGATTATTGGTTTAGTTGTTGGACAGGCTGGTGTATTTGATATCTCACCAGTTATAAAAACTATTTTCTTCAGTCTTTTCATTTTTGTTATTGGCTACGAGGTTGGTCCAGCCTTTGTTGACAGCTTGAAGAAATCGGGGATCAAGCTAGTTATTCATTCTGTCTTTTTCGCAGGATGCTCTCTAGCAGTTGCTCTGATATTGTTTAAGTCATTTGGCGTGAGCCCAGGCGAATCGGCTGGTATTGTAGCAGGAGCACTTACTCAATCCGCTGTTATTGGCACTGCTGCTTCTTCAATTATGAAACTTACAGGTTTGAGCCAAGCTGCTAAAATTGCCATGCAAACGCAGGTTGCTGTGGCGTATGCCTTAACCTATATTTTTGGAACAATAGGCCTTGTTATATTTCTTAAGAATATTGCGCCGAAGCTTCTAGGTATAGATTTAAAAGAAGCAACAAAGAAAAAAATTGAAAGTATCAATTTTAAAGATGATTCTTCAAAGAAGACGGTTATTAGTACAATAAAAATGAGGGCCTTTCTTATTAAAGAGAACTCGGTTTATATTGATAAGTCTGTTTCGAGTATTGAGGAGAAGTATAACAATAAATTAACCTTCGAAAGAATATTTCGAGGAGATAAAGAAATAGAGGTATCTCAGGATTTTCAATTTAAAGAAGATGATGTTGTTACCCTTATTGGTGATTTGACGAATATTGTTGCTTTTGAGCAAGGCCATCTTCAGGAAATGGCAGAAAATAAGTATAGAAATATTATTTTACAACAAAAGGATATTATCTTAACAAAGGTCTTTGAGCAATCTCATATTGATGATTGTAGTATCAATAATATTATAATTGCATCTGCCTTGAGGAATGGAAAGCCTTTGGGCGATATCCACGATATGAAGAAGGGCGATACAATACGTCTTGTTGGACCAATGAATGCTTTAAGCAAGGTCGCTAAGGAATTTGGTTATGCAAGAAACACTGGTATTGATACTGATGTAAGTTTTATGTCAGTGGGCATCATTCTTGGTTTACTATTGGGAATGCTAACGCTGACTGTTTTAAGTATTCCTATCACCCTTGGCGCAGGAGGAGGAGCATTATTTCTAGGGTTATTCTTTGGATGGTATCAGTCAAAACATCCAAATATTGGTCATATTTCTCCATCAACTCGTTGGTTCTTAAAAAGTGTAGGTTTGAATACGTTTATTGCAATCGTTGGAATCACTGCAGGAGCCAGCTTTGTTGGAGCGGTTCAATCCATGGGATACATGGTACTGATTATGGGAGCAGTCCTCTCAATCGTGCCACATGTTGTTTCCCTTTATTTTGGGAAATACGTTCTTAAATTAGATGCAATTGATATTATTGGAGGACAATGTGGAGCTGGTACAATCACTGCCGCCTTAAATGCGGTCACTGATGAGACAGGTAGTAGTATTTTCGCATTAAGTTACACGCCGGGATATGCAGTCGGCAACGTTTTACTGACTGTCATGGGACCATTGGTAATAGCCTTAATGATTTGATAATAATTTAAATAAATTTATTAAGCCTCTTAAGTTACTTAAAATGTGCACTTAAGGGGTGGGGTGTTTGGTTTCTATAATACATGTTGAGGTAACTGGTTAAAAAGAACATAACATATACTCTACTACTGCAATGAAATATATCAATTTAATATCATTTTCAAAGCCTAAGTTGCCAACGCAACTATCAATAGATTGATATCGAGGAAATGCAGGAGCCAAAGGTTTCAATGTGTAATAACTGACCCTAAGAAGAAAAGGATATTAGATCTGCTACCAACTAGAAACTTAGATAAACTTAAAGAATGCTTTATGACATGCGACGACAGAAACAACGTTGAAATTGTAGTAATGAATATGAGTTCCCTGTTTAAATGAGTAGTAAATATCTATTTCTCAAAAGCAGATATCGTAGCAGCTAAGTATCATGTGATGATACAAGATAGTAGTATAATTAATTGGAAATATAAAAGGAGATATATTATGGATAAAAAATTATCTAAAAATGCATATGGTGGCGTACCCGGTAAAGACTACGTTCCATACATTTCCGGTGGTTCTGATTCTGGTGGGAATTGGTTCGTATTAATACTTGGTATTCTTTTGGCTACACTATTCGCGGCATCCACTGCCTATTCAGGTATGAAATCAGGCCTTACGGTTGCGGCAGGTATACCTGGTGCCATAATAGGTTCAGCATTTATAGCAGCGTTTGCTAAACAAAAAGGAATTCTAGGAAAAAACCTAGTTCAAGGTATGTCAAGCGGTGGAGAAGCTGTTGCTAGTGGCATGATATTCGTTTTGCCAGCAGTTTTGTTAATAGGTGCAGAAGTTTCTTTCATACAAAGTTTTGCTGTAGGTGTAGCTGGAGTTCTATTTGGCATAGGAATAGCTGCTATCGTTCACAATTACTTAATTGTTCAAGAGCACGGTGAATTAATGTATCCTGAATCAATGGCTATATCTGAAACCCTTGTTGCTTCAGAAGGTGCTAGAGAGTCAGTAATTAACATGGGAATAGGATTTGGAATAGGTGGTGTTCTAACTGTCTTGACTAGTCCGTTTTTAAATGTAGCTAACAATGTTATAAGTTATGTAAATGAAACTTTTTTTAAGTTCAAATTTCAAGTTGAGGGCAGTCCTCTATTGTTAGGTATAGGGTTCATAGTTGGGATGAAGGTTTCTTTAACTATGTTTGTTGGGTCTATATTAGCTAACTTTGCTATTTTACCTTTGATAGGTTATTTCTCTGATCTTGGTGAAGGCGAGGCAACTGTATGGGATGATCCTAGTGTTGCAATAAACCTTATGCAAGTTTCAGATATATCTGGTAGTTATGTAAAGTATATTGGTGCTGGTATGATGCTTTCTGGTGGTCTAATCGGTGCTATTAAGCTTATGCCTACTATAGTTGTATCCATAAGAAAAACCTTCAATGCTAAATCTTCAAACAGTGATGAGAGTTCATCTTTTGGAAACTTAATATTAATAGGTGGCATAATAATATGTTTTGTGGCAGGTTTCTTAATATCTGGTGGGAATATACTAATGGCAATAATTGCTTCTATTTTATCATTAATCTTAGCATTTTTATTTGTCATAGTTTCTGGTCGTTTGACTGGCGTTATTGGCTGTTCAAACCTACCCGTTTCTGGTATGACAATAGCTTCCTTAGTTCTTGTAACATTATTATTTGTTATAATGGGATGGAAAAGTCCTGAAAATAACAAATCTTTACTTTTATTTGGTACATTTATTGTTACTGCAATATCTATTGGTGGTGGTTACAGTCAGTCGCAAAAAGTTGGTTTCATAATAGGGGGAAACAAAAATGAAATGCAAAAGTACTTTGGTATATCGGCCATAGTTGGTGTTGCCGTAGTTGTTGGTACTATAATGGTGCTTTCTAGCAAACTTGCAATGACTGGCGATAATGTTCCATTTGCACTGCCTCAAGCTAATTTAATGTCGACGTTAACTTCTGGCATACTTTCAGGTGCGTTACCTTGGGTTATGATAATTACTGGTGCTGTAATGGGAGTTGTTATATTCTTATTAAAGCTTCCTGTAATGACAGTGGCTATAGGATTTTACCTACCAATATCTACAACTTCTATAATATTAATAGGCGCTTTAATTCGTTTATTTGTAGAAAAAACTTCTAAGTCTCCAGCAGAAAAAGATCTTAAAGTTTCAAATGGTATAAGTTTATCTGCGGGACTTGTTGCTGGTGGCTCTATACTAGGACTTATAGGAATAATACTTCATGTATCTGGTGTTTTAAAAGAAAACGCACTAAGTGGATTTGCAGCTTCTAACGGAATGGCATACATTATGTTAGCAGTTCTTGTAGTCGCTACTATAATCCCTATTTTGAGGAGTAAAGTAAAAGATGCTAAATAACAACGAAGATGTTTTAAGTATAATATTTAGAGTATCTGACAATTTGGAGTATGAAGTAGATAAAAACAACATTGTGACTATACTTGAAAAACAAGATCATAAGGTCCAAGAGTTTTTTAGAAAACTAAAATTCAAAATTCCAGAGTATAAAAAAACTTCTTTAGATGAATATGGAAGCTGTGTATTTTTACAAATAGATGGCAAGAAAACCATAAAAGATATTGGAGAAAGTCTAGAAGAAAAGTATGGTGATAAAGTTCATCCACTTTATGAAAGGATATTGTTGTTCTTAAACCATATCGATGTTAATTGTCACTATATTGAAAAAACAAATTAGCAATAAGAAAATTTTACAAGAAATATATATTAAATATTTAAACAGTAGTGATTAGATTACCTTTTAATGAGGCGATCAAAAGGAGAAAAAGTTATGGAAATTAACGAAAAAATTGATAGCATGAAAGATGAATTAATAAGTGCTACTCAAAAAGTATTAAAAATAAAAAGTGTACAAGATGATCCAAAACCAGGTATGCCGTTTGGAGAGGGAGTTTCTAATACACTAGATGCTGCTCTTGAAATTTCAAAGAATCTTGGATTTAAAACTGTAAATGTTGATGGTTATGTTGGTTATGCAGAATATGGACAAGGAGAGGATTATGTTGGAATTCTTGGACATTTAGATGTTGTTCCTGAAGGGACTGGATGGAAGTATCCACCTTATGCTGCAGAAATTCATGATGGAAAATTATATGCAAGAGGATCTCTAGATGATAAAGGACCTATAATGGCATCATTGTTTGGACTTAAAGCTATAATGGACTTAAAACTACCATTAACAAAAAAGGTTAGAGTTATTTTTGGAACAAATGAAGAAACTGGTTCTGCTGAAATAGCACATTACTTAAAGAAAGAAAAATCACCTGTATCAGGATTTACACCTGATGCTGAATATCCAATAATCTATGCTGAAAAGGGACTTACTATTTTTGATATAGTAAAAGAACTAAAGGTTAAACCTAATGGGCCAATAAGTATTAAATACATTAAAGGTGGGCTGAGACCTAACATGGTACCAGATTACACAGAAGCAGGAATCTTGACTGATGATAAGCCAGCGCTTATCAAGTCAGTGAAGGAATATGCTAAGAAAACAGGGTTTGATTTAAACGCTACAGATAACGGCAAAATGGTCATACTCAAATCAGTAGGTGTAGGTGCACATGGAAGTCTTCCTCAATTAGGCAAGAATGCTATTATGCAATTGTTTGATTTTTTAGGGAGCTTCAAATTAGGAAAATGTGATATAGCTGAATTCATAGAATTTCTTAACAAAAACGTAGGATTCGATGTATATGGAGCTAAATTTGGAGTTGGACTTGAAGATAAGGACTCTGGAAAACTTTCATTTAATGTTGGAGTAATCGACATGAACCAAGATAAGGTTACTATGACATTAAATTTAAGATATCCAGTAACATTTAAACTAGATGACATGATGAAGCCTTTTAAGGAAAGAATTAAAGGTACAGGAATAACAATCGAAAATCTAGAACATCAAGCTCCTTTATTCTTTCCAAAAGATAATCCATTAATAAAGACTTTGCAAAAGGTATATAAAGAGCAAACAGGCAAGGAACCTACATTACTTGCAATTGGTGGTGGTACTTATGCCAAAGAGATGGATAATATAGTAGCATTTGGGCCAATATTCCCAGGGGAAGTAGACCTTGATCATCAAGTAAATGAGTATATTGAAGTTGAGAGCTTAGTAAAGAATGCAAAAATATATGCTCATGCAATATATGAACTTGCAAAATAAATGGCACTAAGTGCTACAATTGTGTGTTGTCATAGCATAGAGAAACAGTTTTTCTGGAACTAGGCCATCTGGCAGTATGGGACCTACTAATTGTGAAAACTTCAGCTGGTACATTTACCTATGAAGTAAGAGGTACTCATATCTTCGATAAGGATGACAAGACGGTGATAGTACCAACAGAACATGCAGTCTTAACGGTTACCACCTGCTATTCATTCAATTATGTTGGTCTGGCTCCAAAAAAGTATATTGTATCTGCAGATCTAGTAGTGGATAAATGAAAATATAATGGGCAGTGTTTCTGCCTATTACCGATCTTTGAAATTAGTTGTGATATCTTTATAGTTATAAGATTCCGTACTATTCTGCATTAATTGAATATCATCATTAAGAAAGGAGGTTACCATGCGTGGAGGTTTGGGTATAGTAGGAGTAATAGTAGTTGTTCTTATAGTCCTTTTTGTTCTGAAAATAATTTAGCAAAAAAATGATATGATGATATTACTGATGCAACAAAGTAGAAAGAAAAGAACAGCCAAGTATGGTAGGCGCAACGTTTATTAAATATGCAGCCTATATTATAATCCTGGTAGTAGTATTATATTTTTTAGTAAAGTATATTATTCCTATGATATAATTCGGTTCTATAATAAATGTTGGGGTAACTGGTTAAATAGTTATTTCAACATTTTTAAGTTTTTGCAAAAAAAGATAAAAAGCATATTATGAATACTAGGCATAGGGTGGCGGATTTTTATGTTTAAGGGCTTAAAGTAGTAGTCTATAAGTAAGATTTCAGTACAAATTATGTGTTTTTTGTGAATATCTATTGACAAATCAATAACAGGAGTATAATATAAATGGTTATCTTAAAATTTAAGATATACTATAAGTTAATATCCATTTTAATAGACTGTGCTTTGCATATAGAATAGGAGATTTGTATGAATACAAAGCAAACAGAACATGCAGTCTTAACGGTTACCATCTGCTATTCATTCAATTATGTTTGTCTGGCTTCAGTAAGGTATATTGTATCTGCAGATCTAGTAGTAGATAAATGAAAATATAATGGGCAGTGTTTCTGCCTATTACCGATCTTTGAAATTAGTTGTGATATATTTATAGTTATAAGATACCGTACTATTCTGGATTAATTGAATATTATCATTAAGAAAGGAGTTTGCCATGCGTGGAGGTTTGGGTATAGTAGGAGTAATAGTAGTTGTTCTTATAGTCCTTTTTGTTCTGAAAATAATTTAGCAAAAAAAGGATATGTTGATATTGCTGATGCAACCTAGAATATATCTAGGCGCAGCATATAAAATGATAAGGAGGAAACCTTTATGGATTCAAATAATAACGAAAGAGATAACAATGTAGACATTGATAGTAAAAAAGTAGACAGAAAAGAACAGCCAAGTATGGTAGGCGCAACGTTTATTAAATATGCAGCCTATATTATAATCCTGGTAGTAGTATTATATTTTTTAGTAAAGTATATTATTCCTATGATATAATTCTAAAAACTTAGACTGTTAATTAATGTTGGGGTAACCAGTAAATGGTTATTCCAGCATTTTTAAGTTTTTGCAAAAAAAGAATGTGCATGTGCCCTACCTTTGATATAATCGAATCTGTAATTTTTCGATTCAATGGATCAAGAAATATTAAAGCTATTGCTAAGGAACATAACATTTCATCTACTACTGCAATGAAATATGTCAATTTATTATCATTTCCAAAACCCAAGCTACCAAAGCAACTATCAATAGATGAATATCAAGGAAATGCAGGAGGCCAAAGATTTCAATGTATAATAACTAATCCTAGGAAGAAAAGGATGTTAGATCTGCTACTAGCTAGAAACTCGGATAAACTTAAAGAATATTTTATGTCATGCGAAGACAGTAACACGTTGAAGTTGTAGTAATAAATATGAGTTCTCTATTTAAAGTAGTAGTAAATACATGTTTTCCAAAAGCAGATATCGTAGCAGATAATGAGACAAGGTATATGGGCTTTTGAAAATGTCTGGAAAAGCGACCAGAATAAATTTTCAATAAAGGTACGCATAAAAAGAGCTTGGGCTCTTTTTATCAGCTCAAGCTCAATTATCAATTTTTTGATTGGTTACCCCACTATTTGACACAAAACCTTATTATATTGTAATCATATAGTCATCGCTTTTGATGTACGAAGTTAGTGGTTTGCCCATGTATTTCACATCTACTCCTAATCCTATCATGATATCAGAAGCATTGTATTTGTCTGCACATGCTTTGCAAGCTTCTATAGTTATACCGCTTTCTATCATTTTTTTAACAAGTTTTTGCATCTCAGTATCTTCTGCAACAAGTTTAGCAGAACCACCCCATATCACAATATTTACTTCATCAAACCAGCCGTTTTTCAATGCATTTACTGTATACATTGACAGCATATTAATTACTGTTGCTTTATCAGCCGTAGTCCATAAAACATTTAATTTTTCCATAACTACTTCCTCTCTTTATTAATTTATATTTTGAACAGTAATATCTTTTTACTTGTTTACACATATTACTAAAGAGTGCAATTATATAATTGCACTCTTTGTTTTTTCTAATATTTCTTTTACGTCTCTTCCGATAATATCTAAACCTTCAGCTTGGTACTGCTCAAACTCTTTTATTCCGAAAAATTCAGATACACCTTTGATGTAATCACCTGAATAATTGTTTTCACCGATAAACCCTCCTGACGTAGTAATAAAAACAAGTTCTTCAGCTTTGCATAGACCCACCTGTTTATTACCCTCATATATAAAGGTTATACCACGCACAAAAGTTCTCTCCAAAAAAGCTTTAAGTACAGCAGGATATGACAAATCCCAATAAGGCGCTGCAATAATTATTTCATCTGCTTTTGCCATTTTTTTTGCATAATCGAATATATGATCAGAGAAATCTCCGGTTTCTTCAAGTATATTTCTCTTATCTAACTCATCAACATCAAGTCCACTTAACTTGCCATCTGAAATATCAATTGTTTCGTAATCTCCACTTGTGTGCATAAGATAATATTCTGCCAGTTCTTTAGTCCTTGAACCTTCTCCTACGTGTACACATGCGTTTATATACAGTCTCATTTTACCGCTATAGCTTCTATCTCGCACAAAGCACCCTTTGGTACATTTCCTACTTCTACGCAAGAGCGTGCAGGATATGGCTCTTCAAAGAATGATGCATATACTTCATTAACTGCTCCAAAATCATTGATATCTTGTAAGAAAATTACTGTTTTAACTACTTTGCTCATGTCACTTCCTGCGGCTTCTACTATTGCTTTGACATTTTTAAGCGATTGCTCTGCTTGCTCAGCTGCACTTTCAGGCATTTCTCCAGTTGCTGGATCAATCGGTAGTTGACCTGATGTAAATATCATGTTACCTAAATCTAACCCCTGTGAATATGCTCCTATAGCTTGTGGAGCTTTTTCTGTTACTACTGCTTTCATGTTCGTACCCTCCTTATATTATCACTTTAATTTATTATTTTTCATCGGAATCTTCCAAACAAGATTACCAATAATCCATCCGCTTAATATTCCTACTGCTACGTCTGTAGGATAATGTACTCCTAAATACAGCCTAGAAAACGCTATAAGTATTGCTAGTATTAATACACCATAATAAAGTACGGTATATGCGCCTTTAAACTCAAATTTTTTAATTCCCTTCATAACAGCTATTGCTGCTGAAAAAGATGCAGCGGCATGTCCTGACGGAAAAGAATAATCTGAAGGTGCCGCTATTAATCGTTCTACGCCTTCTACTACTTCATAGGGCCTAGTTCTCATTACTATATTTTTAAGAGCTATGTTATTAACTATTAAAGAAGCAATTAGTGCAAGTGTAACCATAATACCAATTGTTCTTGTCTTTTTAAATACCATAAGTATTATTGCTAACACTATCCAAATCCATCCTGTGTTTCCAAGAAATGTTATAAACTTAAAAATAGGCGTAAGAAAATCATTTACACAAACATTTTGTATCCATACTAGTAGTTCTCCATCAAAACTCATTTTTGTACCTTCCTGATTTTAACTAGACCTATCCACTCTGAAACCGCATTAGTCGGATCGTTTTTACTTACATCTAGAAAGTCTTTTTCTCCTAGAATTTTAGAATCTTTTAATATATCTCTAAAATGCTTAAATGTCTTTCCCATCCCACCTTTATGAGTACAGAAAAAGAGAAGTTCTTTACCTTCAAAATCAACATTTCTGATAACGGTATTAATAGGTGGAACATATGTACTGCACCACACAGGTGTTCCTATATATATTCTATCATAATTAGTAAGATCAATATCATTAGTTATTCTAGGTTTAGATTGTCTAAAAACTTGAAATACGCCTTTTATTGCGGCTGAAAATCGGGTATATGGTTTTTCCATTTCAATTTCTATTAAATCTGCATCTGCTTCTTTAGCTATAAGCTCAGCAACTAACTTAGTGTTCCCAGTTAATGAATAATATATTACAGCTTGTTTTTTATTTTCCATAGCATTTCTCCATTTCAATTATATAACTAGATAATATACGATGGTGCTTTTTATTTCAAGTTAAAAGAGAATATATTATTAAAATATATTCTCTAAGGTATCTTAACAATATTTAATTATTGCTTCTCTGTATATAGTTGCTGCTCTCATAATATGCTCAGTTGGCATGTATTCACTGTCTGAATGACAGCATTCAATCAACCCTGGACCAATTACTACAGTTGGAATATTTCCATAGCTGTATAGCAGCCCTCCATCTGTCCATGCAGGGAAAAACGTAAGTTTAGAATCAGGACTAATTTCTTTTAGTCTTTTAACTAATTCATGATCTTTGTCTATTTCCATCGGCATATGTACATAACCAGGTTTCATTACGCTTACATCTAAAACTTTCATTTCACAATGAAAATCTTCATCTTCTTTACTAAGTTTATTAATTAAGTCTTTGAATTCATTCTCAACATCCTCATAACTTTCATAAGGTAAAAATCTTCTATCTACTAGCAATATACATTCACCTGCTACCGTTGATAATTGTGTTCCACCTTGGATTACTCCATAATTAAGTGTAGCTTTATCTAGCAGTTCATGCTTCTTTGCATTAACAAAAGGAATTAAATCATCTTCAAGATGATTTATGAATTTCACTGCCTTTTGTATAGCATTAATTCCTTTATCCTGGCTTCCTCCATGAACTGTCTTCCCTATGAATTTAAATTCATACCATTCAAGCCCTCTGTGGCCTAAACATATATCTAGATCCGTTGGTTCTCCAATTATTGCTGCATCTACTTTTATATCACTTTTAAGAAGTTCAATTGCTCCAATGCTATTCATTTCTTCGTCACAAACTCCTGCAAACATTACTTTTCCTTTAAATTGGGTTCCACTCCTTTTTAAATCTATCATAGCTGCCATCATGCAAGCTACAGGACCTTTCATATCAGATGTACCTCTTCCATATAGTTTATCACCTACGACTACTGGTTTTAGCGCATCTTTCATGTTATATGGTTCAACTGTGTCCATATGTCCACATAGAAGTAATGTTTTACCTTTTGTTTCGCTTTCAAGTTCAGCATAAACATTGCATCTACCATCTTCTACTTCAACGAGCTCACATTTAATACCTTCTTTGTCAAAAATACTCTTTATATAAATAGCTACGCCTGTTTCTTGTTTTTCGATACCTGGATATGAAGGAATACTTACCATATCCATTATCCATGCTAAAATTTCTTCGTATTTTATGTTATTCATCTTCATTTTCCTCTCGTGTTTCTTCATGCTTTTTTGGAAAAACTTTAATAAAAATTATACTCATAACTAAATAGATTGAAGAAAAGCCTAAAGTCAGTAATAGGACAAATCCAAACATGGTTAATTTTTCCATGATAAATCCTGCTATCACTAGCGTTATTGCAAAAGCAATAACTGCGGGTCTTTTATCTTTTTCCTTAGAATACAAGTAAATACTAATGATAAAGCCTGCTATTATAGGTGCAAATATTATTAAATAGTACATTTAGTTATTCCCTCAAATTCTTTTCTAATTTGTTTTAACTTTTCTAAATCGCTAAAAATCTTTATAACCTGTAAAGCTATAATTGACGCTCCCTTTTCAACAGCCTTATGACCTTCTTCAGCGGATACTATGGCAGCCATTTCTCTCGTATGCACTGCAATAGGTGGATTTGCTATCTTTAGGAGTGGCTGAAATGATGGACATTTAAAACTTACGTTTCCCACATCTGAAGATCCCCATACCTGGTTAGGATCACCTGTGACCTCAATGTTTAATTCGTCAAATACTTCATATAGGGAATCTATCCCAGTTTTCACTCTAAGCATATTGTCAAAGGGACTAGCTGTAATTTCTTTGCTATATGTTGTTTGGGTAGCTATGGCTGCACCTTTTGCACAATCATCAACCATTACTTTTACCTTGTCTAAATATCTTCTATCTAACGCTCTTATATATATTTCGGCTGAACATTCTTCAGGCACTATGTTTGGTGCATCTCCCGGATTAACAATTATACCGTGCATTCTAACATCAGGCTTTACATGTTGTCTTAACATGTCTATACCATGAAACATAAGCTGTACACCGTTAAATGCATTCTTGCCTTCCCATGGAGCTGCTGCTGCATGCGCAGGTTTTCCTTTAAATGTATATATGTACGAATCCATTGCTAACATATTAACTACAGGCACACTTTGGTTATCTATATGAACCATCATAGCCATTTCGTAATCATCAAATATACCCCTATCAGCCATTTCACACTTTGTGCCCACAGTTTCTTCAGCAGGTGTGCCTATCACATGTATATCTGCGTCCAACTCATCTTGACACTGAACCAAGCTTATTGCTGCTAGCATACTCATTGCTCCGCTGATACTGTGTCCACAAGCATGTCCAATTCCAGGCAATGCATCATACTCAGCCAACAGCGCCACTTTATTCTTATGATTTTGGTTTCCATGTATTGCTTTAAAAGCCGTATCCATTCCAGCAAATGGATATTCAACCGTAAATCCATGCTTTTCTAATAGCGTAACTGCCTTTTTAGATGACTCATATTCCTTACCCGAAATTTCAGGATGCATACACAGATAATCACTATACCCTGTAAGCTCTGTTAAGTTTGCAGTTATTAATGCTTTAGTTTTTTCTTTTAATTCTGAATAGCTCATAATTCACCTCATCATATTAAAAATGGCCAAACAAAATGCTTGGCCATTAGATGTTTTAATCTTGACTTAAAATGGTCCTAACTGTACTGATTGTGCTACTGCTACAAATATTGCACCAACAACATACCATGCACCAATTAAAGGTAATATCCATTTAGCCCATTTATCCCAAGGAATCCTAGCCAAACCAAGACCAGCCATGAAATATCCAGATGTAGGTGTGAATATATTAGATATTCCATCACCTAACTGATAAGCAATACAAGTAGTTTGTCTAGTTACACCTACCAAGTCTCCAAGTGGAGCTAAGATAGGAATTGAAACTGCTGCTTGTCCGCTTCCAGAAGGAACTATAAAGTTTAAGAAGCATTGGAATATGTACATACCAACTGCCGATATCATAGAAGGCAAGTTGTTTAGTACATTTGCCGCTGAATGTAGTATAGTAAATAAAATATTACCATCTGTTAATACTACTAATATTGCTCTTGCAAAACCTACTACCAAAGCTCCTGTTGCGATAGCTGCCATTCCTTCTCCAAGGCTTATAGCATATTGATTAAGTCCTAATCCGCCAACAAGTGCACACAATATTGCCATTCCAAAGAATAATCCTGCGATTTCATTAATGTACCATCCCCATTTGATTACTCCGATTACTAATAATACCATTGATGCTACAAATATTCCTAAGATAGCTTTTTCTTTAACACCAAATACATGAAGATTATCTAAATCCATATTATCTGTACGATTTAAATCTATATCTCTCATTGGTGATAATTCAGGATTCTTTCTTACTTTAGTAGCATATCTCATTACAAACAGAATTCCTAATGTTACCATTACAATATAAATTACTATTCTATATTGTATTCCTGAAAACAAAGGTAATCCTGCTATACCTTGAGCAACGCCGATTGTAAACGGATTTAAAAATGCTCCTGCAAAACCAGAACCTGCACCAATAAATACTATCGCTGTACCTGTTAGTGAATCATATCCCATTGCAATACAAAGCGATACAAATATCGGAATGAACGGTAATGTTTCTTCTGCCATTCCATTAATAGCTCCTAATAGTGAGAACACTATCATTGCTACAGGAATAACCATAATTTCTTTACCTTTTAATGCTTTTACCATCTTCCCGAGCCCAGCTTCTATGGCACCCGTTTCATTTAGCACTGCAAAAGATCCACCTACGATAAATATAAAGAATATGATAAGTGCTGTTTCTTGCATACCTCTTGGAACTGCAGTCAAGAATTGCATTAGATTTACTGGTGTCGAATCCATTGTATGGAAAGTCGCCGCATCTACCACTTCTCTTCCGCTGTCTAAGGTTACCATGTCATATGTTCCTGCTGGTACTATGTAAGTTAATATACTACAAAATAGTACTACTGCCAGTAAGATGATATAAACGTGAGGTACTCTAGATTTTTTCTTTACTACTTCTTGCTCTGTATTACCCATATAATTCCTCCAATCATTTAAAAAAATAACAGATATAAGTTTTATGAGTATTTTAACAACTCATAGAATAATTATACACTGTTTCAAATTAAGTGCAAGCTTTTGTTTATTTAAATAACACAAAATCAACACCTTATTTTTGGAGAAATTACATATATGTTTTATACTTTATATTAAATAGTTTTTATCACTTTGTTAAAGTCTATAAATGATCCAGCATTGCCATTTACTATTTCATTACTTATGTAACTTAGCTTCCCGTTAACAATTACGTAATCTACTCCTGTATTTTGAATATCAATATTTTCAAATGTCGGTCCATCGATTATTGTATCCGGATTAAAGATTGTAATATCAGCATCTGCGCCCACTTTAATTCGACCTTTATCTTCTAAATTTAATCTCTGTGCAGGTTCTAATGTCATCTTTCTAAGCGCATCTATTAGTGGCAATGCTTTGTCCTCACGCACATATTTACCCAGAACTCTCGGGAATGTTCCGGCTGCTCTAGGATGACCTTTGCCTTCATGAATGATTGCATCACTTGCTATCATTCCGTACTTATTAGTTATGGCTCTTGAAATCTCTTCTTCATTCATGACAAATGCTACCGCTAGCATGTCAGGATAATTTTCTCTAGCCTCTTTAAAAATCTTTTCAGTACAATATACATTTTTATACGGTTCCTGTGTAAGCAGAATATCCGAATATTCCTTTTTCCAGTTATCAAGACAACCATCATCAAAAACTGCGCTACCTAGCAAAGTGCTAAATGCGTGTACGGATAAGTGTCATAATTAAGCTTAGGATTTTTCTCTATTGCCATGTTAATCTCTTCCAAAGATTCCTTCATCCATCCCATCGCGGAACAACTGCTCAAATGAGATATTTGGAATTTAGGAGTAATTTCTCCAGACAGTTTAATCATTTCCCTAACCGACTCAATATCGTTTATACAATCATTTCTATAGTGAGCCGCACCAAGCATTCTTTCATCTTCAAGCACCTCAAGGACATCTCTCATGTCTTCGTAACTGATTCCGGGATCATATTCAATGCCAAACGATACTCCAAAAGCGCCTTCTGCCAACTCCCTTTTCACAAGCTCACGCAAAACTTTTCTTTGTTCTTTGGTCGCTTCATCATACCTTTTAATCCCCAGCTGATACCTAAACTCATTGTATCCAGCTAGCATTATATAGTTAACAGGCGATCCACCTTTTCTTTTTATTACATCTTTAAACTCTTTTAAATCTTGATATTGTAGTCCACAGTTACCACCTACTGCAGTGGTAACTCCCATTTTAAGCATGAATTCAGAAATACGATAGTTTTCACCTTCTTTTTTAAACTTCTCCTCATGCATATGTATGTCTATAAATCCTGGAGATATAATTTTTCCTGCTGCATCAATTACTTTGATTGCTTCAAGTTCTTCATCACCTAGGCTAACAATTGTCCCTTGCTCTATACCTACATTACCTGATACAAATTCCCCAGTGTTAAAGTCTGTATACTTGCCACCTTTGATTAATAAATCCAACATCTTCTGTCCCTCCATTATCTTGATTATATTAATATGTTTGTTGCGTACTTCTCTAAACCTTTTTATTTCTTTACCATCCAACTTCTTTTAAATATTCTTTCATAAATTTCAATCCTATTTCTATATCTTCAGTTTTAGTAAATTCCTCTGGCGAATGACTAATACCTTTTACACTCGGTACAAATATCATGTTTGTATCACAGTACTCCGCAATAATCTGAGCATCGTGCCCAGCACCGCTTGACATAACCAAATATTCGTATCCACCTGATTTAGCAATGTGTTCCATGGTTTCAATACCTTTTGAACTCATATATATAGGTCGGTCAAAACAGGCAACCTCTACTTCAACTTTAACTATGCCAGATAATTGATTTGCGAGTGCTAATAAGTATTCTTCAGCTTCAACTAGCAGCTCATTATTGCTCGATCTAATATCAAATGTCATTGTAACTCTATCTGCAATAATGTTATACTGACCAGGCTCTACTTTAATATTTCCTACTGTACATGTCAGCTTATCACAATATTGTTCAGCCCATTCATTTAATTTGGTAATGAATTTTGCGGTAACTGGCATAGGATCTTTTCTTAAGCTCATAGGCGTTGTACCCGCATGATTCTGTTCTCCAACAAAAGTTACCGTTCCAATAATCAATCCTACTATTGATGTTACAATGCCAATTTTCATGTTGCTATTTTCTAAGACAGCACCCTGTTCAATATGCAATTCCAAAAATTGATTGATGTTTTTCTTACCTTCTGGCAATTTACCTCTATAATAATCACTTTCTGTTATAGCCGTTTTAAGCATAATTCCATTTTCATCTTTTTCTTTAAGATTTTCTTCTGTCAACGTACCTGTAATTGCCCTACTTCCAACATAACCTGCTAGGAACCGACTGGCCTCCTCTTCACACATTGCAACTACTTCCATTGTTTTTTCAGGCTTGCCATATTCTTTTTTTAATGTTGATAATACCTCAATGCCTGATAGCACACCTAACGTGCCATCATATTTACCCCCGTTTTTAACAGTGTCCCTATGAGATCCGGTTAACACAATTTCATCAGAGTTACCTTTAATCCTGCCAAATAAATTTCCCACTTCATCGTAATATGTTTCAAATCCTTTTTTCTTCATCCACATTTCCAGAAGGATAAGACTTTCTTTATCTTCTTTTGTATATGTAGCTCTCCAATATTCACCATCTTTAACCGCCGTAAAAGCTAGTTCTTCTAGAGCGTCTAATACCCATTTGCTTTCATTTGTCATGCGATAATCCTTTCTTCAATTGCTTATCTTTGTTTATTACGTAATACTCTCAACTTTATTTACAAAGTCATCAATTACTTTCATATACTTTTGAGGATTACTGTTATATGACTGTGCATGTTTTGCTTCTTCAAATATATGAAGTTCCTTATATCCTGGATTTTCTTTACACATCATTTCAGCATTTATTTTATCTATAAATTTATCACTATCACCATGAATAAAACAAATCGGCACATAGTTTTTTCTTATAGTATCTATAGGTTTAACTTCGTTTAAATCGAATTTGTATACTAATTTACATATTACATTTGCTAAATCAGCTACAACTCCTATTATGCGATATTTGCTTTTGGCTAACATTCTAGCCATCATCATAAAGTTAGAATATCCACAATCCGATACTACAAACTTAACCTCAGGGTTGTATTCAAGTACCATATCACTTATGGCTGCTCCCATAGATTCACCATGCAATCCTATGTAAATACTATTACCATATTTAGCTCTTGTATCTTTTATTACTTCTAATAGGTCTTTACTTTCCCTTAGCCCTAATGTTACATAGCCACTTTCATTTTCTCCATGACTTCTGACATCATATATAACTGCGCTATAACCCAATTTTCTATATATCATTAAATACTTAACACTTGACCATCTAGTACTTTGATGACCGTGAGTTATTATGACAAATTTATTGCTGTCATTTGGTATATATGTAGAATGGAGTTCATAATTATCATAGGATTTAATGATATAGTCTTCTTTTTCCAACTCTTTATATCCATCTAAATTACCCTTTATACTTTCATACTTCATTGATTCTAAAGTAGTAAAGTATTTCGGATTAACCGCTACTTGTAAAAGGCTCCAGGTTACTAAAGACACAATTATAACTAGTAATAATATTAATATTATCCAACTCATTTTCGTAACCTCCAATCGTCATTATATCATTAAACATCTAAAAACTATATCTATTTTAGGCTATTTACATAAGCTTATCTAATATCCATTTTTTCTTTTTTGTATAAGGTAAATATCTTATGGGAACATCAATATATGTACTTTTATCTACTATACTTTTGTAATGTGTAAAGGTATCAAAACTACTCTTACCGTGATAGCTTCCCATGCCACTTTCACCTACTCCTCCAAACCCCATATGAGAAGTTGCCAGATAAATAATCGTATCATTTATACAGCCTCCTCCGAAGTTTATCCTAGTCACTACTCTTTTCTTAACGCTATTATCTGATGTGAACAAGTATAGAGCAAGGGGTCTAGGTCTTTCTACTATCATTTTTATAGCTTGATCTAACGAATCATAAGTCAATATTGGAAGAATAGGTCCAAATATTTCTTCTTTCATGATTGCATCATCCCATGTTACATTATCCATTAACGTAGGCTCTATAAAACGTTCATCCGGTTTTACTGCTCCACCCATAATCACTTTTTCTTCATCAATTAAGCCCCTGACTCTTTGAAAATGTTTATCATTAATTATTCTAGGGAAATATGAGTAGTTTTCATTTTCATAAAAAAGACCAATTATTTTAATATATTCTTTAATAAATTGCTCTTTAACTCTTTTATCTATTAACACATAATCAGGCGCTACGCATGTTTGCCCTGCATTTAAGCATTTGCCCCATGCTATACGTTTTGCAGCCAACTTAATATTTGCTGTTTCATCAATTATCACAGGACTTTTACCACCTAACTCTAAGCTAACTGGTGTTAATTTTTCAGAAGCACATTTCATTACATATTTGCCTACAGTAACACTTCCTGTGAAGAAAATATAGTCGAACTTTTCATTAAGTAACTCTTCATTTTCTGCTCGTCCGCCTTCAATTACTGCTACATATTTAGGTGGAAACACTTCTTCAATTATTTTTTTAATTAGACTGCTAGTATTCTTCGCATATGCTGAAGGCTTTATTATAGCGCAGTTTCCTGCGGCTATTGCTCCAATGAGTGGCTCTATGGCAAGTTGGAACGGATAATTCCAAGGTGACATTATAAGAGCTACTCCATATGGCTCTGGATGAATATAACTTTTAGAATAGAAATGTGCAACTGGTGTTTTGATTTTTTTATCCCGCGCAAATCTCCTAGTGTTTTTAATGAAATAATTAAGCTCTTCAATAACCATTCCAGTTTCTGTCATTTTAGTTTCAAATGGATGTTTGTTCAAATCACCTTTAAGCGCTTTGTTAATTTCTTCTTCATATTTTAGTATTGTGCTTTTAAGCCTTCTTAAAAAGTAAACTCTTTCTTCTGCCGACTGAGTGTTTCCGTCTTCGTAATATTTTCTCTGTTTTAAAACAATTTCATGTGTATTCATATCATTCACCTTTCGTTTCAACAACCAATATATCATAGCTACCACCAAAGTTGGATATAATATCCTCTGCTATCTCAGTTAACGCCGTCTTTCTGTATTCAACCGTAGTATTAGCATTTCCCTGTGCAATTAGTACTATATCTTTTGAATCTTCCTCAATCTTGTATTCTTCAGAATCTCTAGCATCTAAAAATGCCATTATTCCGTTATTGTCTTTATAGATAAAGTCTCCTTCTACTGCTCTCTTCACTCCTCCACCAATTGGGTAAAATTCCTCTCCCTCATTTGCAAAGGTAAAACAAATATCTCCGTTTACTTTATTCAAATCGTGAGCTCCAATTGATAAAAAGTTGGTTACTGCATGAGCATTATATATATCAACAATCGGATTCACCCTCATGAAGCTACCTCGCCTTTTAATATTTGATATTAACGCTTCAGATGTAGGTGGAAATTTCTTTTGGCTTCTTCCAATATCTTTGATCATATTTCTATAACCTAAAAGCACTGGATTTTCCAAAGCATTATCATATTCTAATGCAATACCTTCATTCTTTCCGATGAACTGTTCAGTTTCATCATTTAATCCGCCTAAAGTATAGCCGAAAATTCTTACTGCTACTATAGCAGTAATTCCGATTTTAATATATTCTTTATCTACTGATATATTCATAATATTTTCACCTCTAGCTTCTAATTTCAATTATACTAGCATTTGTCCCTCTAATCAAGAACATACCGCTAAGCTAATGCTCAGCGGTATGTGTTTTTTTACTCATATTCATTATGCTAATTTTTTACCTGCATTAGGTGATGCACTTTGATCGAAAATTTCATCGATATCAAAAGTCCATACTGCTTTTACTGGCAATCCTTTTGCCTTCATAGGACCAGACATAGTATCATAAAATGCACCTTCTATATGTCTTTCCTTAGCGGTTGCATTTATTAAGTATGATTCTGCTCCTTTGGCTATTAGGAAAGCTGCCTTATTATTAGATTGAAGATTCTCTGAAGTTGTATTCATAAATATTTCTGCTACAAACATGCTTTTCTCATCCAATGCCATAATGCTTCCAGCTACTACTGAGTGTAATTTACCCTCTTTTGATATAGTGGTGATTATTTTTACTGCGCCTTCTTCTTTTAATAAGTCCATTACTTTTTCTGGTGTTTTCATTTTTTAATCTCCTTTGCATTTTTTAATCTATACTGATATACTATGTCTAAAGTACATTTTAATCAAGTACTGACTTTTAAAAAACTAAGTATGTTTTAACATACTAAATAAGGAGATTATCATGCAAAGACTTGAATATCTGACTGATTGCAAAGAATGCAGTCTAAGCCAAGAAATAAAATGTAATATGTGTCCAATATGTATGACTCAAAAGGTTATGAAAGGCAAATGGAAATTACCTATTATTTGGCTACTTAAAGATAATACTTTGAGATTTTCAGAAATACAAAAGTCAATTCCTAACGTAACACAGACATATTTAAGTAAACAGCTTAAATCGTTAGAAAATGACCAATTAGTTATTAGAAAATCATATAACCAAATTCCTCCTAAAGTTGAATATTCTTTATCAGCTACAGGAAAGGATTTTATCAAAGTTTTAGATTACATGAATGTATGGGGAATTAGTTATATACAAAAATATATCATGCCTCTACGAGAAGAATAAAATTCAGTACAAATATTTATATAATATCTTTTTGAATTTCATTTTTCTTCTTAAAAAACATAAATATTCCCATGGATATAACAATAAGGTATCCAGTTACACTATACTTGTCTGGTACTTGATCAAAGACAATAAATCCTAGCACAGCTGCAAATAAAACTTGCGTATACATATACACTGATATTTCTTTCGCTGGAGCATGATAATAAGCATTTGTTACAAAGAATTGCCCAAAGCTAGCAAACACTCCTGCTATAAGAAGGATTATCAGTTGATTTACTGTCATATGCGAATAACCAAATATCATGAATGGTAATATAGCTATGCATGAAAATCCCGAAAAGAAGGCTACAACAAAATTAGCCGGGACTTTATGTGCGCCTAATTTTCTTAGCCACGCATAAGCAGCGCCTGCTAGTATACCTCCGCAAAGTCCAATTAATGAATCTCCAAAATCAGATATTTGAAATGATGGTTTAATAACAAACATGCAACCTATAAAAGCTACTACTATAGCTACAATCTGATAAGGTTTAATCTTCTCTTTAAGTAGAAAATAACTTATTAAAATTGCAAAGAACGGATTTGTATTAGTAAGCATATTTGCATCAGCAAGTATTAGATGATCCACTGCATAGAAATTACATAATACAGCAGTCAGTCCAAAGACAGATCTTAGAATTAAATCTCTAACAGCTTTTTTACTAAGTTCAATCTTTTCCCCATTATTCCTAAGTAAAATAATGGCAAATATAAATGCCACTATATTTCTAAAGAAAGCTTTTTGCACAGTAGGAAGGTCCCCCGAGAATTTAATCATAACAAACATCATGGCAAACGACACAGCGGCTGCCAGCATAAATATTATCCCTTTATTTTTTTCGTTATTCACTAATAGCACCATAAAAATCCATAGATGCACCTTTGTCCTTACATAGGATATCCTTTGGTAGCCTTAGCGTCACTATAGTTATGCAGTAATCGCCTATGGCTCCTGAAATATTCAGCATCTGAATTAAGTAAAATACCCAAAACAGTGGGCCACTTACATTCATGTATATTAAATGTAGCACTACTCCCCATATAACTACAGGTGCTAACGCAATTATTATATATTGTACTTTAGGCATATAATAATCAGTAGCTGTATAAAAAAGACCTTTACTAAATCCAAAAGATGGTTTTTCCTTAGTAAATATTAATATAAACAGACCATGTACAAGTTCATGTAAGATTATATATAGGGCAGCTAATGCTGCTGTTAATATACCCATTTTAATAAATGTACTAATATCAATCGAAAACGAAATTCCATTAGAGTAAGCAGGTATAATAAGCATTATTATGCAAATCAATACAGCTATTATATTAATTAATATAAACATTTTTTTATCATTAGCAAAATCCACTTTTTTTATTAAGTTATAATTGTTCGGTAGTACTTTTGTACTTTTATTCATATGATCCCCTCATCAAATTTTGTCTAGACAAATTCTAGTATGTAGTGTATAATAATTCTCAGCTCAATACAAGTACATAATTGTGTCGCCTTGGTCAAGGGGTTAAGACGCAGCCCTCTCAAGGCTGAGTCAGGGGTTCAATTCCCCTAGGCGGTACCATACATAAAAACCCTTAGAAACGTTGATTTCTAAGGGTTTTTTCTTTGTTTAAATTCCCTAGGTTGATGCTCTATATTCTTGTTATTATTCCCTTTTATGCCCATTTACTCCCAAAAGTGTTGTACCAAGTGTTGTACCAAATGTATCTTATTAGCGCTACCAACAATGTTTCTTCTATTAGATAGGTACATAATATTGATGATTTGTTTGAAAATACGATTATTTTTACTATATAAAAAAACAACCGACGCAAATAAAATAATCCTCCTTTAGTAGATTTTGGTTGTTTACCTTGTCTACTTAAGGAGGATCATATCAATCTCAGTTGCTTCTCTTCTATAAACTAATCTTTAGAACTGTTATATTATGCTATTTTTGAGTTTATCGGCTAGTGCAAAACACATTTTATAATATGTCATTAATTGTGCTAGTTATTTTTTAGTGTTATAATGCAACTTAAAGACAATTCTACTTTTAAATTGAAAACTGTAGATTTAAAAGATTTTTAAAACAAACACAAATTTTATTGTATATATGTATTTTCTATCTCATATAAGCAACCTTTAAACAATCTCAATACAATTTTAGTAATAAGGAGTGATAATCATATGAACTATTTAAAGCTTTTCTGGGAAGCAGAAATACAAATTATACCTATACTAGTTATGTTCACTATTTATATATTCCCTAATAAGTTTATGAAGCATAAAGATTTACACTATGCCCCAATATACTTTTATCTTCCCCCATTTTCTAATTTAAATAATTTAATTGCTAGGTACGATGAAATCGAGCATTCTAATGATTATTCAAAAGATGAGAACGCCAAAGATAAAGTAATAAAAAAAATTAAAAAGGCATCTAAGTTTTCACTTCTATTTGAAGGCTTTTTTTGGCCTATAGTGTTTGGTTTTATCTCCGGATTGATAATTTCTAATAAAATACTAACACCACTTATACTCATTATATTATTACTAAGATTATATCAATTCGCAAAATCAACTTTCGATTTTCGTAAAGAAAACTACGATGATAATAAGTCATGGTTAAAACTGATGTTTATTTACATAATTTTTACATACGTTTCTCTAAATTTTATATATATAGGATATGATTGTATGAAAAACTTCCTTCTTACAAAAGACTTTTGTTTTATAATCAGCACTATTAATCACAATATAATAATAAATTTATTTTTTTTACCAATACTATCGTTTTTGATGTGGGACTTTATTAAGTCAACTCTAATAAGAAAGTAGAAAGCTATGATGATTTGTCAAACATTCCAAGTGCATATAGAAAAGATGAATACAAAAATAATGATGTTGATTAAAAGTGGTAAATATGATACAAATATTATTACTTTTTTAGTGTTAGAATCATATTTTAGGCCACTAAAACACAGAGCATTAGAATACATATACTGGTGTATTACCGGAAACCAAAACATTTCTTTAGGATTATCTCAAATAAAAGTCAAAAATAATTCTTTAATTGATAATAAAAGCTTAATCTCAAGAATAAAAAACATTATTCATTTAGAAGGTTATGGCTATAATTATATTTGTATCAACTTATATATAAACGCCAATTGTAAACAGTATAAAGATGATTCGGATTTATGCAAATGTTATAATGGAGAATATGTAAGCATGTCTTATATAAAATACTTTAGTTATGCTAAGAAACAAATAGAAATTATAAAAGGTACCTTAAATAAAACTAGTGTATTAACTTAGATAAAATCAAGTTAATAGAATAATAAAACAGTTATACCTATTCATTACGAGCGAAGGGATGGTTGCCTATTTTTCAGCGGTTTGACGATAGGGTGCAACCTCAGTTTTACCATACTATAAAAATATCAAATAAATCATCACACTACGAATGCGGAGGTTTAGGGTTCAAGTCCCTATAGGTGCACCAATAGAAAAGCCTTGAATTCCCAGTGTTTTCAGGGCTTTTTCTATATTCTAAATTGCATTTTATCGTTTATATTTTTCTGTTAATTCTTCCCTTTTATCCCCATTTGTCCCCGTAAGTGTTGTACCAGGTGTTGTACCTACTGCTAAATTAAAATAAATTTTTAAACCCTTTCTTCTATTATATGTCCTGCTATATGCCCTGTATATGTCCTGCTATATGCCCTGCATTCTAGCCTCTTTCGTTAAGCAATAAAAGAAGTAGCTAAAGTATATCTCAGCTACTTCTCTTTTATAAACTAATCTTCAACTTTTGGACAGTTATTATATAATCTTTTGGTTTATCGGCTAGCACTAAACATGCCTTTTTTTACATATTAATTTTACTTTTATGTTTTCAACTTTTTTAATAATAAGGTGCAACATTAGGGTACTTTTTAACACTAAAATCCCCAACAATTATATATAAATTCTCTTTATTGCAGTTTATTTTTGTATTAATTTTTATTTGTTTTGAAATTTTTATTTAAGCCATCTACTTATCACAGATAACTACGAAACAAAGTACTCATGCATACCTGTACCCTATTTGAACCGGTCCTGGTAATATTTTAATTTCAATGGTTTGTCCTATAAGGTTTAAGCTAACGAGTCCATATCCAATAGTATTGTTTTTATGCAAACCTCATTTACCCCGTACCAATAAAATGATAATCACGCTAATAACTTGGACTAATTTAAAAAGCCATTCTCTTTTTATAGTTTTGAGTCAAGCATTGAACGTTCATTAAGAAGTTCGTCGATATATTCGTCAATACGTCTTAAGCCTTCTTCAAGATTCTCACCATTCGCTAAACTCATTCTAAACGTATGTGGCATATAAAAACAATCACCATGGCAAACTAGAACTCCTTTTCTATTTAATAATTCATTGCAAAATTTTTCTGCATTTATGTCTAGTTTATAACTAATCAAATATGTTGTTCCATAACTTTCTGCATATTGTTTTAAATTTTTATGCCCATTTAACCAGTCATCTATAATTAATTTATTTTGACTTACAATTTTTCTGCTTCTGGAAATAATTTTTTCCGAATGTTCCAAAGCAATAGCAAAAATCCATTCATCGAATACCCCACCACAAATAGAATCATATGATCTATAATTGAAAATAGTTTGTCTCATTTCTTCATCACGACATACAATCCAACCTACACGAGTTCCTGCCATCGAATAGATTTTTGATGAAGAACATGTTACAATTACCTTGTCATAAATATCAGCAAAAGAAGGCATATATTCGTTTTTTAAACCTCTATACATTTCATCACAAACTATCCAAGCCCCTACGCTATCAGCAATTTTAACGAGTTCCTTCATTTCTTCTAACTCTAGAATTGAACCTGTCGGATTGTTCGGATTCGTAAACATTATAGCTTTTGTATTATTGTCAACAGCATTGCTTACTTCATATAGATCTAGCTTGTATCCTGCTTCCGCTTTAAGCTTAATCTCTCTAACTTCAACACCTAATGACTTGGGAAGTGAATTAAACTGTTGATAATTTGGCATAATCGAAATTATGTTGTCTGTCGGTTCTAACAATGAAAAAATCACTGTATTATTCGCCCCTGTACCTCCATGAACCAAGATTACTTCGTCTGGATTAACATCTTTGTATAATTTGGATATTGCATTTTTAGTTCTTGGGGTTCCCTCAAATCTTGGGTATCCCAAATCCATTTTCTTTAATTCTTCAATGAAATCATCCAGGCTTTCACCCGTTAATTCAAATAATTCTTCTACAGTTATTGGTGAAACACAACTCCCACCTAAGTAAATTTCATTTTTCTTGCTACCGCAAGCTGGATTTAACCAGTTTTCTAATATAAATTCTTCTATTTTCATATCATTCTTCCTTTTTATATTTATTTATACTTAGACTTCTACTATGGTTCCAAATCCTTTTAATTTTGCTATATCTATTGCGCTTTTAGCTGTAACTAAATCCAGTATAGCTAAACCTGTAGCATCGAAAATCGTAATATCTTCCGATGTTTTTCTGCCTTCTATCTCACCAGATAGAACCTGACCTATTTCGCCTATGATATCTTCTTTTTTTACAATACCCATCTTCATAGGTATTTCTAATTCTCCAACTTTTTCACACTGTGCTACGTCATCACAATACACTCTTGCACCGATAAATATTTCGGGTTCAATTTCTTCTTTACCAACCATATCAGCACCAATACAGCTGAGATGTGTTCCCGCCCGAATCCATTCTTTTTTTATTACAGGCTCTCTTGCTGGTGTAATAGTTATCACAATATCACTTTCCCCCAATGTATCCTGAATATTATAAACAGGAATGAATTCCACACCGTTACTATCAATGTTAAAATCTTTTTTTAACTGTTCACCGCAGGATGATGCAAAGATTTCTGCGTTTTTAACATCAAGAACATCTGCAATATATACTTTCTTAATTTTAGGTATCGCAATAAGCGTTGCAGCAATTTGAAATATACTTTGTTTGCCCGCTCCTAACATGAACAATGTTTCAGAATTAGCCCTGGCAAGTGCCCTCGCTCCTATTGCTCCTGCAGCTCCTGTTCTCATGCAAGTAATGTGCGATGCGTCCATTATACCAAGAGGAAGTCCATTTCTTGAATCAAACACCATCAACATTCCTGTAAATATAGGAAGATTTTTTTCATTATTTAGCGGGAATTTATTCAACATCTTTAATCCATGAAGATTAATATGCCCGAAAACACCCCCTGATCTAATATCTGTCACGGCGTTCAAGTCTTCAAACTGGTGTTCAACCAATGGCCAACTTGCCGTCTCACCTTTGGTTTTTAATTTGTATGCAGCTTCAACACTCTCAATTGTATTAGACATCTCTAGAATATTTTTTAATTCTTTATTACTTAAAATAATTACGTCCATTTTATCTCCTTTGAAAAATTAAAACCCAAGCTCTTCACCAACAATAACTATATGATAATCAGATTCGATTGGTCGTTTATGTAAGATTGTTGTAATATTACAAAATCTCTGTTCTGAAAGACAGTTTGTACATTTCCCTGTAGTAACGCTCGCACATATCTCTCCATATTTTATCTTGTTCATAGGCGCTGCAATATTTGAAATTCTAGATCTAGCTTCTGTTTCATTCTGAACAATTTTATTTATGCCAACAACCATTATTATTCTGTCCGCTCCATAAAGACTTCCTGCGATTCTGTTTCCTACTCCATCAACATTTACAATCTCACCTTCCATTGTTATTGCATTGGCGCTCAACACAAAAACATCACTTGTGAGGTAATCTGCCAATATTTCTCTTGCCTGTTCTCGCGTAGGCGCCTTTACATAACTATATTCATCACTGTTGTAACTATGCAAATTTAGAGCTGCAGTGTTAGGAATAAGGCGACACCCCCTTTTCTTCAAGTCATGTTCCATATTAAGTTGGTAGAAGCTATGAGAATCTCCTACACCAATAATACTATCGTTTGGAATAAGACTATGAATTAATTCGGCAGCTTTTGCCTTCGTATCAGTATAGTATGCCTCAAAATGATTTTTTTTAAAACTTTTAACCAAAGCTTCACCTTTATAAAGGTAAAATTCTTTTTTGATTTTTTCCGTATCACGTTGAACTGTAGAAATTGATACATCAACTTCCTGCCTTAGTTTTCTCATCCCATGCCACCCTTTCATAAAATTAAATTACCTTTCTTCAAAATCAAAGAAAGGTAACCTAAAAGTTTATTTGTTTATTTGGTAAATTGTTTTACGTCTGCAAGTAAAAGCTCTAGAATTCTCTCCGCTTCATCTCCACCAAATTCGCCTATTTCCGCTCTAACCGGCAAGCTTGCATCTATAAATTCTTGTCTTTGAGCATCTGTTAACTCTATGATTTCTAACTCTGGTTTATTAGTATTAATCATCTCCAATTTTGAAATCATTAACTCCTGGAGTGTCTCTTCAGCAAACTCTCTCATCTCAGGTTTTATTTCTTCAATGAGTGCCTTGTCTTCATCAGATAATCCATTATAAAAATCTGAATTCATGGACATGAATGAAGCCATTTGTGAATGATTTGACATAGTAATATAGTCAATTACTTCATAAAATTTCATTTCTTCCATAGCATTTATTGGCTGTTCTGTACCTTCAATTGTTTTAAGCTGTAATCCTGAGTAAGTTTCTGTAAATGCCATTGGAACAGGTGAAGCTCCAAAGGCTTCATAATTTGCTGCAATTATTGGGGATGCCATTATTCTCATTTTGAAGCCATCAAAGTCATCTAAAGTTCGAATAGATTTACTTGAACCCCATTGCATGTTACCTAAAGAAAACCAATCATATGTTATCATATTCTGAGTTTCAAACATTTCATCAAGGGCTGCTGTAGCACCACCTTCAGATAACACCTTTGCATTTACTGCATCATCATCAGAAAAAACAAAGTTTAATGATAAAGCTTGCACTGCTGGGAACATATCTCCAACATCTCCGGATGCAAAAATACCAAATTGAATTCCACCATTCATTAACATCTCAACTTGAGATCCTGTATCACCAAGCGTGCCGACTGGATAAACATCCACTTGGATACGCCCTTCAGACTTTTCTTCAACTAAGTCAGCGAAGTGATTTGCGTAAAGATCATACATAGTGTCTGTTGTTTCAGAGTGTGCAATCTTCCATGTTTCAACTTCACCTTCCGCATTCTCTGACTCATTATTCCCACATCCCGTAAACACTAACGCCATTACCAATAAACACATCCCTAATACTAAATATTTCTTTTTCATAATAACTAACCTTCCTTTCATAAATAACTTATCGTAGTAATAATTAAAATAACCTATAGAACGTTATAACTTGAGGGAAAAATATTAATACTATTGATAACCCAACCATTATAAATAAATATGGCGGCAATCCTTTTACTACTTTCGTATACGAAACATCAAATGCCGCACATGCTGTAAAAATATTGCATCCAAACGGTGGCGAAATTGCACCTAAGATACACTGAACAGTAATAATAATTCCAAGCCATATAGGATCAATGCCTGCTGCAATTGCTGGTCCATAAAATATAGGCGTCACGACTACCACAGCAATTAGTGGGTCAACGAACATTCCCGCAATAAAGAAGAACACCGTTACCCAAACAAGTACAACCGTCATTGAAGGATCGTTTCCAAGAACACTTTCTGCAATAAGCTGCGGTACGTTTGCATATGTCAGAACCAGAGAAAATATCTGTCCGCTTGCAAGAAGAATAAACAACGCCGCAGTAACTGCACCCGTAGACAATGCAATCTTACCTAAATCTTTTATACTGATGGTACGGTAAACAACCATCTCAAGCAACCCTGCATATAGTACTGAAATAGCAGCAGCTTCTGTAGGGCTTGCTATTCCTGAATAAATGCTCCCCACTATAATTATAGGGAATCCTAATGGTAATATTGCCTTCTTAAATGCCTTCACCTTTTCGTTTAATGTTGCTTTCCGTTCTCTAGGTATATTAAACTTTTTGGCATGGAAATATTGATATAATGAGAACACTATAAATAATAAGACTCCTGGAGCAATCCCTGCTACGAACATTTCTCCAACCGATGATCCTGTTACAACACAATACATGATCATCGTAACACTAGGCGGAATTAGCGCTGCTATATTAGCAGCCGAAACAATCAGTCCGTTTACATCGGACTCTATATACTTAGATTCTAGCATCTGCGGCCTTAATGTTTTACCTATTGCTACTACAGTTGCCTGTGAAGAACCAGAAATAGCTCCAAATAATGTACATGTACCTGCCAATGTAACGCCCAAACCACCATATATGTGTCCAATAAAAGATTTAACAAAGTCTATAAGTCTTTTAGCTGTATGACCCGCACTCATAATGTCTGCAGCGAAAATAAAAAGAGGAATTGCAAGTAGTGCAAATGAATCAATACCGCTCATCAGTTGCTGAATAATTGTAGATGGCTGCATCATCGGCAAATACACTAAAATTGCAACTGTAGAACTTAAAATCATAGACATGAACATTGGAAACCCAAGTAAAAGACAACCAAACATAATTATTATTAAAATCGCTAACATTCGTCCTTCGCCTCCTTTTTAATATCAGGAATATACATTTCATTAAGCCCTAAATATACATCCTCGCTTTGCAAGTTCCTAATAAAAATTAAGATATACTGAAAGGTTGCAAATAAGAATGCGCATGATATTACTGCAACTACTAAATATACGGGTACCTGGAGGTTAATGGAAACCTTTCCCATTAATTTTAAAGTATCCACGTACTGAAAAGATATAATGGTAAGAATTCCCATTGTGATTCCTGTAATAGAAGAAATAAGAAGAGCACCAATTTTTCGGAATTTCAAAGGCATCATATCAAATAATGCAAGCATATTAATATGTTTACCTGTTGTTACAACATAACTTAATCCTATAAAAGTAATTGCGTAAATACAATATTGTCCAATTTCTTCTGCTGCATAAATTCCTTTGCCAAATAAAATTCTTCCCAATACACTTGCAATAAGCGTAATTGAAAGTATTAGTACACTTAAAGCTATTATCAATTGTTCAACTCTAACTATAATATTGTTTATTTTATTAACAATATTCATCTGTAACCTACTTTCTAAACTTATCATAATAATTAGCCGCAACATAATCTAATACCAAATTAGCACATACATGGCTTGTTAATTCTCTATGGTCTGTCATAGGGTTAACTTCAACAAAATCAATAACATCTACATAAGGTGCAAACGCTTTAATTAAGTCTGATAATTGAAAATGTGTTAATCCTGCTGGCTCCTGTCCTCCAGAACCTAATGCATAAGCCATATCCAACGCATCAATATCTACTGTCATATAAACATAATCTGTGTCTTTTCTAACCAATTCGAGCGTTTGCTCTACGATTTCATCAACACCTAATCGTACAACATCCCTGGAAGTAAAAATATTCAATCCGCTATTTTTTATAAAGTGATAATGTTCAGGATAATTATATCCTCTAGGACCAATTTCAACAATATTTTTCGGATCATACTTTTCCATTTCTATTGCTCTTCTTATTTCACTGGAACCTGAGTATTTCCCCTGAACATCAGAATCAACTTTAATATCTAAATGAGCATCAAAGTCTATTATCCCTATTTTTCCTTCTGCCACCTCGTGCAATGCCATAAATCCTGCATTAGTAACAGAGTGGTCACCACCCAAAAGAATCGGTTTATAACCTTCTGCCATGACTTTTTTAATTTCTTCCGACATATCCTTTAAAGCTTGAAAATGATCATAGTGCACAATATTATCGCAATTCCCAAAGTCTTTCATTTCAATTTTGTTATAGTCAACTAAACGATTTTCGTCAACATCAAAAAGAAAGCCTTCTTCAATTCTATTCATCATACCATTCATAGCAGTTCTTATACTGTCGGGCGCATATCTAGCACCAGGCCATCCTCTCCCTGCTTCAGTATCATAGTTTAATCCAAGAATCCCAAATTTTAATTTTTCCATACTTTTATCCTCCTTCATTATCTGTTTGTTAACATAACATATCGCAAAGATCATGCCAACATTGTTTTTTATCTAAAAATTAAGCCGTAAACGCCTATTTACATTCCTTTTTTTCTATTTAGTTGATAATAATACTGGTTAAATGTTTGTTCCAAATAAACCTTTGTCCTATTTTTAGATGATATGTCTATTTTTTATACATTTTGTCTTGTTTTTTTTATCTGTTGTGCTATTATATAATAAGTATTAATTGTTTTGTAGAGAGGCCAATATAATGAAAATTGAAAATGAAGCTCTTAAACCAATGTTTGATCCTACCGATTCAATCGTAATAATCGATTCAAATGGAAAGGTTCTATATTATGAAGATTATAATGACCAAATAAATATGATTCGTTACGAAAATGCTATCGGCAAATCAATATATGAACTCTATCCTTTCTTTAAAAGAGAAGACTTTACGGTATTTGAGGCGATCGATTCCAAGAGTGTAATCCTGAATAAATTCCAGCAATTTGAAATAAATGGCATTCCTAAGAAATCCCTCAATTCAGCCTACCCTCTCATAAACGAAACTGGAGTTATCGGTTGCATCGTAACGTCCGTTAGCCTTGATAATAAAAATGTCCGTACAAAGAAATATAGTGTTTCTGCTAAATACAATTTCGAAGATATAATTACTTGTGATAGCAAGTTTATTGCTTCTTTTGATATTCTAAAAAAACTGGCTATAAGCGAATCCAACATTCTTGTGTCCGGAGAAACAGGTACAGGCAAAGAACTAATCGCTCATACCATACATGCTAACAGCCCCCGTAAAAAAAATCCTTTTATAATACAAAATTGTGCAGCTATTCCGGACAACTTGATGGAAAGCATCCTTTTCGGATCATCAAAAGGAAGCTTTACTGGAGCAACAGACAGACAGGGGCTTTTTGAAACTTCAGAGGGTGGTACCTTATATCTTGATGAAATGAACTCTCTTTCTCTTGATCTACAAGCCAAACTATTACGTGCAATAGATAATAAGTCTATTCGACGCATTGGTGAATCAAAAGAACGAATAACAGATGTAAGGATAATTGCTTCTACAAATGAGTCTCTTTCTGAGATGGTGAAAAATCAACAATTTAGAAAAGATCTCTATTATCGCCTTAATGTTGCTAGTTATTCAATTATGCCTTTGAGGGAGCGTAAAGACGATATTCCACTTTTATGTAATCATTATATCAGAATATATAATGATCGATTAAACCACAATATAACAGGAGTTAACAAGGCTGTTGCTGATTTTTTTAATTCCTATTATTGGGATGGAAATGTACGTGAATTAAAAAATGTTGTCGAATATGTCTGTACCATAAAAAAGGAAGCGGAAATTACAATTAATGACTTACCAAACTATATGTTTAATCAAAAAACAATACCATCAAATATCGAGAATTTAACAGATAAAAAGTTCATCTTAGATACGTTTTTAGCGCCCGGTGACTCTCTAAAATCACAACTCGAGCTTCTTGAAAAAGAAATAATGAAAAAATCCATTCTTCACAATAAATATAGTATTACTAAAACTGCCAATGAGCTTGAAATTTCAAGACAAACATTATATACAAAACTAAAGAAATATGATTTACTGTAAATTAATATACCAAACAGTAGAGCCTGTGAAGTATTATGCTGTTAGTACAAATCGAGAATCGAACATCTTCAATTTCTCAATCAAAACTGTGCTCATAGAATACGGAGGTTTAGGGTTCAAGTCCCTATAGGTGCACCACTAGAAAAAGCCTTGAAAGCAAACACTTTCAGGGCTTTTAATATGTTTTTGATCATATTTTGCTTTCTGTCTATTCTTCCCTTTTGCCCCCATTTAGCCCCCTTACTGTTGTACTAGGTGTTGTACTAAAAGTCCAACATTAATACTGATTTCAACTTTTTTTGTTATATTAGCGTCGGTGGGAATCGAACCAAACAACACTGTATTTGCTAGTATACTCTAGTGTGCTCTAGTTCAGTGTTAGCAAGCGGTTTAAGACTCTAGTGTATTTTAGAATATTCGTTTATATTTAATTTTAACCCCAAAAAGCCCCAAAATTAACCCCAAGATTTCTATATCAAAACAGCAAATTGCACAAACCAGTTGCTCATGACATATACTTGTTCCCTTTGCTTTATGATAATGCGCCTGTTTGTAGATATTTCAATGGTTTGATGACGGGATGCAACACCTATTCACCCGAAAGTATCGTACTTATGCAGCCACGTGAACCTAAATAGTAATTTTGTTTTACAGATGCTCCCATTATATGTAGTGCATTATACCCTCTTTAGTTAAGCAATACGAGAAGCATCCAAAGTATATCTCAGTTGCTTCTTTATTATAAACTAATCCTCAACTTATAGGACAATTAACTTATATCAACTTTGGGTTTATCTACTAGTGCTAAACGTGCCTTTTTACAACGGAATTGTCCCATTATTAATTGGGTTTTGTACATAAACTTCATAAATTGAGAGATCTCTTTTCTCTATTTTTAAACGTTCGACTAAACTATCTTCATCTAATTCTACTATACAGTCATTATCAATTATTTTAAAGTCTATTGTTTCTTCATTAACCACTATACTAAATACAAGTTCACAAGCAATTTACGTATCATGTTGTTCCCACACTTTGCCTTCTTCTACGTAAACATATTCCTCATCCTCAGGATCCCAAGGACTGTTTTCATAATCATTATAACTATTAAGCGTTTGAATTTCCATCTCACAAATTATGCTTGCTTGCAACGAGTCATTATCCAAATCTTCGATTGCAGAAAGCTTGTATTCTTTTATTATTACATGCGTAATTAAAAATTCTTCATATTCATGACCATCACACATCCCTCTATGATCATAAGACAATCCATCAACTGATATATTCGTATTTTCTAAATCTGAAATTATACTTTCAGTTATAGTCAGTTTAGTTGCTTCATTAGATAAATTTTTTCAAAAGCTTTTATAATATCATCATCTTTGTGCATATTTATCAAATCAAAAATTTTATCAATGCTTTGAAACACTGTAAACCCATTATGTTCTTGAAAAGTTTTAAGCAATATCTATCCCAGATTTTTCGACGAGTTTCTTTTCAAAAGAGTGAGCCAAGACCTTGCCTTCTGTATAATGGTGTTTGAGAGACAACATACAACAGGAGGAAAAGAAATGGCTCAATTACATTTTACACTGGATAGCGAAGAGGTTAAATCACTATTTCTTGGGAATCGAGATGAAGCAATGGCAAAAGCAATGCAGATCATTTTGAATCACCTTCTGGAAGCGGAAGCAACGGAGCAAATTGGAGCACAAAGCTACGAACGTAGTGACGAGCGAACGCCCTATAGGAATGGGATCCGAGAGCGTGAGCTGACGACAAGGATCGGTACGATAACCTTAGCGGTTCCTAGACTCCGTAACGGAAACTTTCACACAGAGATTTTCCAGCGGTATCAGAGGAGCGAGCAGGCCCTTATTATGACCATGCTGCAAATGGTGGTAGACGGTGTTTCCACTCGAAAAGTGGAAAACGTAACCAGTGAGTTGTGTGGCACGAGCTTCTCGAAATCTACGATTTCAGCGTTGTGCAGCCAGCTCGATCCGGTGGTAGAAGCCTTCCGGAACAGACATCTGCTGAAACATTACCCCTTTGTCATTGTCGATGCTTTATACCTGAAAGTAACGGAGAATCATGCGGTCCGCAACAAAGGATTTCTTGTGGCCATAGGGATCAACGAGGAAGGAAAGCTAGAAATACTGGAGTTCCTGGCCGATGACAGCGAGTCGGAAGAAACCGGGTGCCGATTCTTTCATTCCCTGAAACAACGCGGTCTGTCCCGCGTAGATCTGATTACAAACGATAACCACAGCGGTCTGGTCAATGCCGTAAAGAAAAGTTTTCAGGTAACGGTGTGGCAGCGGTGTCAGACACGCTTTTCCAAAAACGTGCTGGATAATACACCCAAGAGTCTACGTAGCGAGGTCAAGACATCCCTTAGGGATATTTACACAGCCCCGACAGAGAGTCGGCAAAGGAGTGAATACAGCAGCTGTCAGCACAGTTAACGGACAGGGCTCCGAATCTTTCCCAACACAGATTCAGTCTACCGGCTTCTCGGAGCAGTACTCATGGAACAGCACGAGAAATGGAGCGGCGGAAAGAAGTACCTGGATATGGACGAATACTATGCCAAACGAGTTCAGACAAACAACACCTTTATTGTTCCAGAGTCTTGGTCTATTTAGAACTATTTTAAATTATACCGATACGAATTTACACACTTTCTAGGACTTGACTTTCCAAGGACAGGGTGTTAAAATTTTAGTTTACCACAACAGGTATTTATTGCTGTCGTATCATATGTTCAAGATTATCATACGAAAACAAAATCACTAATATTAAGGAAGTATAGAATTGAATAAACGAAAAACAGTAATCATTGCGGGAATTATTGGAAATGTTATGGAATGGTATGATTTTGCGCTTTATGGTTACATGGCTGCAATCATTTCCCTTCTTTTTTTCCCGAATCAGACGACGTTTTTAGCACTTCTTTCCACATATGGTATTTTTGCGGTTGGGTTCGTTATGAGGCCAATTGGGGCAGCAGTATTTGGATGGTTAGGAGATACAGTAGGTCGAAGCAGGACCATGCTTATTTCAGTAATAGTTATGATGATTCCCACTTTCGCCCTGGGGTTACTGCCAACCTATAGTAATGTTGGTATTTGGGCTCCGATTTTACTGGTTATTATGAGATTAGTTCAAGGATTTTCAGTCGGTGGCGAATTTTCCAGCTCCGTTACATATTTAGTTGAAACCTCTGCCCCTTCTAAAAGAGGATTATCCGGAAGCTGGAGTAATTTAGGCAGCGGAATGGGGATGCTGTTGGGTTCTCTTGTAGCTGCATCGGTCACAAGTATATTAAGTGCGGATGCACTTAATTCATGGGGATGGAGGCTCCCTTTTCTTCTGGGAGGAATATTGGGCAGTGCTTCCATTATATTAAGAAAAAATCTGCCGGCCTCCCAACATTTCAAAGAGCATGCCAAGTCCAAAGAGGACTCTTCACCAATTAAAGATGCCTTTTTCAACAACACTAAACAAGTGGCTCAAGGGACTCTTTTTGCATCTGGATATGGCGCACTATTTTATCTTTCTATGGTTTACATTCCAACCTGGTTAAACGCATATACTGATTTCTCCCTGGGTATTGCTCTGAAGATTAACGCTTTGGCTACTTTATTGTTAACCCTTCTTATACCTATTATGGCATGGATATCAGATAAATATATCAGACGGACTCATTTTGCTGCTATGAGCGTTGCAATCATGGCAATTGTAGCGATTCCACTTTTTTTATGGACAAAAGGCGGAACCATTATATCCATCATTATTACACAGGCGACTTTTGCTGTACTCATTTCTGTTTTAAGCGGGACAGCACCGGCCATATTTGTCGAACTGTTCCCTACACGCGATCGACTTTCAGGGTATTCAATCGCCTTTAATGTCGGGATGGGTATAATCGGCGGATCTACTCCTATGGTCGTAACATGGTTAATCGCCAAGACTGGTTTGGTATGGTTCCCTGCAATCTATATGTTGCTTGCCGCCATTATCAGCCTGTTCACGCTTATATGGATAAAGGATCGAAGTCGCGAACCTCTTATGTAAGCGCATTGTCACACAACTTTGCTGATATACTTGGATGATTTGGAATCGCTTTTATGGTGGCGCAGGGTCGGTTTCTTATGCCACTCAAATAATTTCTTTTTTTATTGATTTTGCAAAAGTGAATTATTGTACTACGGATATTAGAAAAGTAGTTATATAAGTACGTGGATAATTGGTCTGACGCTGAAATAGTTCCTAAGCGGATCCAATCATCCGCTTTATCCTGACATATTCGTTTCCCGACTCTGCCGGGTGTATTAGTTGTAAAAGTTTTCCTTGCACCAGTTTCGTTGTATGCATTTAACTGCCATCGGCTATATTTTTCTAACCAATTTGCTTCAGGATGATATGACATACATACCAGTTTTGGATATTTCGTATTAATATGGAATTAGGAAAATGTAACAAAAATTTGATATGGTGTCAATGAAAATACTATTGATCTTAGGTGAAATATGTTATTATCATTTCAATGGAGAGTACGCAAAAAAGGACGATAGTTTTTGTCTATCGTCCTTTTCGACACATTGATTAATATTGTGGCGGAGAACACGGGACTTGAACCCAACATCACTGTATTTACTAGTATACTCTAGTGTGCTCTAGTTCAGTGTTAGCAATAGTTTTAAGACTCTAGTGTATTTTAGTATATTCATTTGTATTTAATTTTAACCCCCAAAAGCCCCAAAATTAACCCCAAGAATTTTGATTCTTTATTGCTGTTTATCTTTAGCTTTTAGTTTGATAGTAAAGAATATTTCTACACGTTTAATAAATTATCGTTCTTTCTAACAAATACATGTTTAAACTCCACATCAGCCCTCTCAAGGCTGAGTCAGGGGTTCAATTCCCCTAGGCGGTACCAAACATCAAAAAAGCCTGTAAGCGTTATTACAACTGCCTTACAGGCTTTTTATTTTCTTGCATTTCCGAAGTATTGGCCTCAATATTTGTCTGTAAATAGTTCCTTGTGGTCTCTCATCATTGGTCCTTATTGACTAGAGTCAATGTTAATATTGTTTTTTTGATAAATTATCAATGTTAATATTGTTTTTTTTATTTAATTATCAAGGATTATTTATAACACTTTCTTACTATCAATCCATTTTATGATTTCTTAATACTCTTCTTCCTAAATATAATAATATTGCAAAGTTTTTTTATTGCTTTTCTTTTTTCTGCTAGTGTCCGCATCTAATCACCTCACTGTATATTTCAACATGAATTCGATCGTTGAATTTAACCTATAAAAAGTTCTAATATTTGACTACTAACTATTTATATTCTCTTGTGTCTCCTGATTTTATAACTTGTAAGCTAATATATTTCTTCAATATTCTAACACGTGATCCTGCATTCTTATTCCTATGTGTTAAAAGTCCATCCAGTTTTCTTTAAAAATTTCTCTCATTTTAGAAAATTCAGCATAAATCTCATCAATAGATTCATGCTTTCTCAAGAACGCAAATATCTTATATACCCACGGACAGCTATCACATATAATCTTGAACTGTGCTTCATTGAACTTTGTCGGATACAAATCGCACCCTACTGAATAACTGCCAATTAATTGCAGAGTACGATATATTTGCTGAATGCCCTTATTTGTTGCACGATACTCTTTATAGTAATTATTAATATGAAATGGCCATTCATTATCCTTTATATGTTTAATTTTTTCGTCTTCAGATATATTCAAATTTTTGCACATTATATTGTTTAAGAAGTTATATCCAAATTTTCTAGCATGATATTCTGACCATAAATTAAACATTAAATATCTATTATCTTTTAATTCTAGCAAAGGGTCATAAATATCTAGGTTATCTTTTAATGCTATTAAATGATAATCGATTGCATGTGTAAGTTCGTGTGCAAAAGTTCCTACCCAAGTCATCGAACCGTCTTCTGTATACTTAATCATATTTTCGCTATTTAAAAGAATACTAATGGTATCTCCAACTAAATACGGTAAGACCATTCTTCCATTATAATTATAATTGTTTTCAGTTACTTCTATGATAATTCTATTTTTTAAATCAGGTCTCAACTTACAATTCGCTTTGTCTATAGACTCCGTTACAATAACACTAATTGGAATTTTGGGCATAGATCGATAAAGTTTATAGTATTCATTATTCAGTTCTTGAAAAATTTCGTCACTTTTCATGTTTTCTATTCCAATTCTTTCTTGATTATTATATACAATTATATTAATTACATATATTTTAGAACTTCAAACGCGGTATTTCACCAACTAGCATAAAAACATGTTTTGTGTAATAAACACACATCTATTATATTAGTTGTATCTATTTTACTTTTAGCTAATTTATTTTTACTAACCCAAAAGGCATTAAGGTAAGCGAAGTACATCAGTATTTTCAACTAATACCTAGATTCTACGTCAACAATTTGAAAAACACCCTCAAAGCCATAATACATAAGGGCTTCTTCAAAATTCAACTTTCACCCAATGAATGAAAGAAAATGGCATGAAAATATGTTGAATTACCTGCTTTTGACACTCCAGATCTGGTAAGATAATAGTACCAAAAGTAGTGAAAATGGGTCTTGATTATGGTTAACAAAATTGATTTTAAAACTAAGAATCTAACATCAAATGCAAGTCTTTTTCTGCTTCTTGAGAATACAAAATACAACGGGGATTTTGATCTTATTGAAAATGACCTTGTATTTGATAATGTCTCAACAAATAAAATCAAGATGAATCATATAAAAACGATGCTCTGCGGTCACTTTGTTGGTATTGACAAATTAGAGCGCTTAAAGCTACTTCAAAACTATCCACTGGTTAATGGATTCAATATTTCAATAAAGGAACCAGAAACAGTGTCTCGATTTCTAGGCAACTTCACCTCAAAGACAACCCAAATGTTTAGAGATATTAATTTCAAAGTCTTTAGAAAACTACTTTCTAAAAGCAATCTAACATTGATCACTATTGATATTGATAGTAGCGTCATCAACGTAGAAGGCCATCAAGAAGGTGCAACCAAATGATACAACCCTAAAAAGCGAGGCAACCGTTGCTACAATATCCAGTTTGCCTTCTGTGATGAACTAAAAGCATACGTCACTGAATTTGTTGGAAGTGGCAATACTTATACTGCAAACAGTGCTTCTGAAATGATAAAAGAACTCGTAGCTAACATTAAAACAGATAATCTGGATATCCTGTTCCGAATGGACAGTGGCTATTTTGATGAAGAAATCATTATGACCATATAATCTCTGGGTTGCAATTATCTGATAAAGGCAAAGTCTATCCAACACTCGCTTCACAAGTAACAGATGCATCCGTTTTGTTCGTTAAAGGCGAAGAAGGCAGAGAAACTGCAGAACTCCTTACGAAGCTAAACACATGGGCCAACGACAGAAGATTTGTTGGTTCACGCGTATTGAAATCCGAAAAAGAAAGAGCACAATTGTCACTTTTGGAGGGCTCGCAGTATGAGTACTTTTTCTTTGTAACAAACACTGAATTACCGTCAGAAAAAGTTGTTATTTCTTATGAAAAGCATAGCAATGCTGAGAATTATATCAAAGAAACAAAATATGATATGGCGGTAGGTCATCTTCTGTTAAAATTTTTTGGGCTAATGAGGCCGTGTTTCAAATGATAATGCTTTCATGTAACCTATTTTTGCTGTTCAAATTTGATTCTTTAAACATTTCAGAATACAGACAGCAAATAAAGACATTTCGTTTGAAGTATGTATTTCTTGCAGCCAAAATAATCAAAACTGCTAGATCTGTGATTATGAAATTTTCAGAAAACTATCCGTACAAGGAAGTGTATGAAAATACCTAGCATAACAAGAGTATTACCTAAAAAATTGAGCGTTGCTCTGTGGATAACTTGCAGAGTTTAATAAATATTCTCATTAAAAAGTTAAAAACAATAATTTATCGAAAACAATCGACAAGTGGTGGCGGACGTGGTAAAATTATAAGAAGTAAGTTAAACTCTTTGTGAGATAGTGTTCTTTGAAGCTAATAAAAAACGCATGAGGAATTTAGGTTTTAAGTAAGAGGAGAAAGGTGAATAAGCATATGAAAAGTTTAAAACACATGAAATCCGTATCATTACTAGTATTACTATTACTTGTAATAGTTATGGCAACGCCTACAATAAGCATGGCAGCACAACCGACGGTAAATTTAGGAACAACTTCCAGCTTTGCTGTTTTGGC
>JAENWG010000053.1 GCA_016650175.1 Peptostreptococcaceae bacterium
ATATATAAAGACGGAGCGAAACCGACAATGGCTTTTCTCTCTGACTACGCCAATTTTGCAAATGGATTGATTGAATTATACTTGGCTACGTTGGAGCTTAAATATCTTAAAGAAGCAAAATTGCTTGCAGATCATATGATGATGTTGTTCTGGGATGATGAACAAAGCCGTTTCTATATGACACGCAAAGGCGATGAAGAATTGTTCGTTCGTCCAAAGGACGAATATGATGGAGCGATGCCTTCGGGAACCTCAAGCGCCATCAAGTGTCTGAGCAGCATAGCAAAGCTAACAGGAGACGATAATTTTTCAAGTATGTTTGATAAAGCTGTTGTGGCATTCCTAGGTATTGCGGCAAGTGCGCCAGGCGCATATGTTCATTCGGTTTCGTCGCTTTTCGACAAAACCGTGCCACACAGACAGATAATATTAGCTGCAAAGAAAGACGATGATCAGGCGAAGAAGGTCTATAGTCGTCTGCAGGAAGAATATATGCCATTTACGACACTTATATTCTATGATGGATCTGATGAAGCTAAGAAAGCATTTCCTGAGCTTAGAAGCTATGATGTATCTCATGCTTTTACTGCATATGTATGTGAGAACTTCGCTTGCCAAAATTCGATTTACGAACCTAACGAACTTTTAGAGAAACTCGGATTGAAGACAGAATAAATCAGTCTTAAAGTACACTTCAAAATGGTATGATAAATATAGTTTTAGAGTGTATTTTATTGTGGTAAAATAATTAGAAACTAAGAGAAAACCAATTATTTAATATTGTTAATTTATATGATATACTACCTATAGTGTGCTTAGAGACGTGAATACTTCTAGCCAAAGTAAAAGGATAGAAGAGGCATAAACAAGATGGAAGTCGTTAAGTAGATAGGCGTTTATAACAAAATTAAATTTAAGATGGAGAAGAAAGATGAAAAAGAAAATACTTATTGTAGTTATATCTTTAGTTGCGATTATTGGTGTATTTTTAGCGGTTCTTACTATAGTGGAATATAATCCGGAAGATATAGAAACTATTACTACTATAGGAAATGCTAATAATGAAGTGGTAGAGATAGATGAAGAGTATTCTATTACTAGTTTTAATATAGGCTATGGTGGACTAGGCAAAACTGAAGACTTTTTCATGGATGGTGGGGAAGATGTACGCCCTGATAATAAAGAAATGGTAGAAAACAATATAGCAAATATTAAAGATAAAATTATAGAGTTAGATAGTGACTTTGTTATAATTCAAGAAGTTGATGAAGATTCTAAAAGATCATATAACATTAATGAAATAGATGAACTATTGCTTGATGATATGGAAGGAAGTTTTGCATATAATTATAAAGCAATGTATGTTCCTTTTCCTTTCCCAACAATTGGAAAAGTTAACTCGGGTATTTTAACTATGGGAAAATACCAAATGGAAAGTTCAGAGAGAGTATCTCTTCCTAATCCGTTTTCATGGCCTATTAGAACAGTTAATCTTAAAAGAGCAATTCAAATAACTAGGTATGCTATAGAAGATAATGAAAATGAATTTGTATTAATCAATTTTCACTTAGAGGCTTTTGACAGTGGTGAAGGAAAAACCGAGCAAACAAAGCTTCTATCTGAGATTATATTAAAAGAATATGAAAAAGGAAATTTCGTAATTGCTGGTGGAGACTGGAATCAAACATTAATTAAAGATCTAGAACTTGACCCTGATCTTTTAACAGAGTGGACTCCAGGGACGCTTGATTGGAATGACCTTCCTGATTGGGAAATAGGAGTGGATAAGAATGTTCCTTCAAATAGATCTATGCTAATGCCATATGTTGGAAATGAAGAAACTTTAGCTATGTTTTTTATAGATGGATTTATTGTTTCTCCAAACATTGAAATTGTAGAAACAAAGGTACAGGAAATGGATTACGAATATTCAGATCATGAGCCGGTTAAAATGGAATTTAAATTAGTAGAATAAAAAGATTTTGATAGATTTATAGAAAATGAATACTTGTTAATGATAAATTAACTATGAGTTACCATAACAGAATATATGAACTTAGTGAAGGGGAATAGTAGATAAAAAAGATTTGAGAAAACAAATTTAATGGTGTTAATATAGAGGAAAAAATCTCATGGTTACCGTGGCCAATTATTGGAGTTACAAGCTTATTGATGATTGGATTTAAACTGTTTCTAATTTTAAAAAGACACATCAAGGAACAGTAAACTTTTAAATATATATATTAAGTAGCGTTTATACGAGGATAAGTATATTTAAAACTTTCAGTAAATTTACAATTATAGGTGATAGTTAATTGTTTTGGGAGTGCTTATATGAAAAATAAGAGAAAATTTATAGTTACGATTTTTTTATTAGTGGTTGTGTTTATTATTGGCGTGACAGGTTACATGAAGATATTAAATGTGGGTTTTGTCGACGCATTATATATGACAGTTATCACCATTTCTACAGTGGGATATGGTGAAATAGGAGTGATGACAGATACCTCAAAGCTGTTTTCCATATTTATCATATTTTTAGGTCTTTCCGTAGTTACTTATGGTATTACAAGCCTTATTTCTTTATTTTTTGAAGGCGAACTTAAAGATGCATGAAGGAAAAAGAGAATGAGTCAAGAATTAACGAGCTTAAAAACCATTATATTGTTTGTGGTGCAGGAGAAGTAGGTCTTACCGTTATTAATTGTTTTCGTTATAGCTCAGTAGAGATTGTAGTAGTTGAGGAAAACGAAAAGCGGGTAGAAGAATTATATAAGCTTGGAATCTTAGCTGTTATATGAAATGCGAGTGAAGGATGAATGAAATGAATATGCCTGGGCTGCAGTGCCCGTGCGAGTCTGTAAGAGAACTGCAGGATGAAGTCAAAAAGCACCGAACAGAGCTGGCCAAAGGAGACATCCGATTTTTGGTCATAGACACAGAACTATTGATAATGCGTTATAACTGTTATAATATTTATATAACAGTTATAAAAGGAGCAGAGTTATACTAATTGAAATTGATATGCACAGTTCAATACCGATATACAAGCAACTGAAAACCGGGATTGTAAGTGGAATATTATCAGGGCAACTTCATGAGGGGATGGATTACCTGCAATTTGACAGCTTGCAAGCAAGCTGGGCATCAATCTGCACACTGTTAGAAAAGTGTATAGATGCTCTGTGAAGAAGGGTATATCAGAATTCATCGCAACAAAGGTGCTGAGGTTTGTCACCCTCCAAAGCTTTATAAAAAGGATCTGACTGTTTTCAAATCCTTGCTCCTACCAATAATCATAAAACTTCGTGCGCGTAATATCGGGGAAAGCATTATGGTGGATGATGATAGCCATTGGGTTGGAGGTTTTTTTACTGCAACAAAAATGACTCGTCGATTTTTGTAGAAAAGCGTTTCGGAATAGGGTATGCCCTCAATTTTGGAAACCCTTTCAGTATTCTAGCAATTATAGCATTACTCGTATTAATAGTCGCCTTGTTGGTATTGCCATTAATTATTAAATAATAGGAGGTGTCTTTATATGGATGAAATAGTCACAATCGGAAAAGGAACTCAATATCCTTTGGACGGAATACTATCTTTACCCGAAAACGGTTCGGAAAAAGTCCCTGCCGTGGTGCTTGTACACGGTTCGGGGCCTTCGGACAAAGATGAAACCATTATGGCAAATAAACCTTTCCGTGATGTTTCAGAATATCTGGTCTCAAGAGGAATTGCCGTGCTGCGCTACGATAAACGTACCTTTGTTTATGGCAAACAAATTCTAAAAGAAACAGATTACAATAAAATAACTGTTGAACAGGAAACGATTGAAGACGCTATTTTAGCAACTGAAATCCTGAAAAACGACGCCCGGATTGATGCGAATAAGGTATATATCCTTGGTCATAGCATGGGCGGGATGCTTGCGCCAAGAATTGATGCAGAGGGCGGTAATTTTGCCGGGATCATCATTTTAGCAGGTTCTCCACGCAATTTAACAGATATTATGCTAGGGCAAAGTGAAGATCTAATTGGTCAACTAGGTAAACTTCTCAGGATAATTGCAGTAAGACAAACTGCCGGTATAAAGAAAAAGTTTGAAGCTATCGCTGGCATGACAGATGAGCAGGCCCAAAGTATAAAATCCTTGGGCAAGATATATGCGTGGTATTTTAAAGAAATGAATGAGCATCCAGCAACTGGGTACCTGTCGGTTATAAAGAAACCTGTATTGATTTTACAAGGGGAAAAGGATTTTCAGGTTTCGGTTGAAAAGGATTTTAATCTGTATAAGCAGATTCTTGCGAATAAACCGAATGTTACCTTCAAGCTTTATACCGGACTCAACCATTTGTTCATGAAATCAGTTTACGGTACGGTAAAGGAATACAAAAAAGAATATAAGATACCTACAAAAGTGGATACGAATGTTTTAAGTGATATGGCACAGTGGATATTAAAGGAGTGATAAAATGGATACAAGTAGTGCAATTAGAATAGTAATCGGGGCAATGTTAATTGCTATTGGATTGCCGTTTTTTGCTTTAACAAGATACTTTTTAGCACCAGAGGATAAAAAGAAACAAATGGCACGACGCATTAAAATAATTGCTATAACTTGGATGTCGGTAGGTGTGATACTTTATTTAGTTGTTCTTATTACAAATTTGAATTAACTTATATTTACAGCATTGCATCAATTTACTTCCTAAAATAAAAGTACTATAATTTTAACAGTTATTGTAAGCGATAGCTAGACGAAAATCTTTTTCACCAGACCAAAATTGAATTATATGATTGAAATAAAGGAGATCGTGAATGATGACAACAAAAACAACAGTAAATAATGGCGATGTGACCCTCCCCATAACTACCACTGGTAAGGGGCAAAAGCTCATCTTTTTTAATGGGGTGGGCTCTACGCAGGTGATATGGAAACGAGTGATTGGTCAGCTCAAGGGCCAGTACGAAATAATTACATTTGATTTTCGCAGCCATGGCAACGCATCGAGTTCAACCGATCATTCTTTCAATGCATTTCTAAGCGACACAGAAAGAGTTATGGATAGCGTCGGGTCTGGTAAGCCTATTGTAGTAGCTTGGTCGTTCGGCGCCGACCTGGCCCTGACATATGCTGCATCACATCCAGACGTTCTAGCCGGTCTCGTGATTATAGACGGAGCCATCCCAATCTCTGACTTGTTAGTTGAAGATGAAGTGAAAATGCGTCGCTTGTTAAATAGCTTTTCTATGAAGTTTAGTATGCTTCTTATGCAGCTCACGACATATAGATACAGTCTTTCAGGCGATGCAATTGCTGACATAACTGTCGATCTTGATGCACGTCGTCAACAATTGCTAGACGTCTACGCTAAGGCTGCCTGCCCAATCACAATGATCCTCGCAACAAAGACTGCTGGCGAAAACAAGACTGAGCATGCCAAGAGAAACAATAGGCTATGGCGCGAGGGCAGTGAACGATTGGCCACCAAGTATCCTTCGATTCCTATGAAGTGGTTGGACGTAGGCCACAGACTGCCTCTTACAAAGCCATCTGAGCTAGCCAGGGAGATAGATGATTTTGCGCAGCATATCAAGTCAGTTTAGATTAACGTACGTTCTGAAAAGTGACGAAAAAGTTGTTGATATGTTCCCTCGAACAGAAAGTTTCAAAACTGGCTCCGAACATCAATTCTGTTCTCTCGAGCCACGTTGAGTGTGTGATTCTGATGACACATTGTGGCCAAAGCGAAAAACAAGCCACTATAGATGACATTGCGATTTCTCGGAAAATAGCAAAAAAGCAAGAGGTTAAGTTAAGCCAAAAAAATGGCGTATGAGCTTAGCCTCTCTTTAATATATTTATGGAAATATTTTGATTAAACGAATATAATAAAAGAAAAAATAAGTGGGGGAGTGTGTATATGAACTCTGAAATTGTAATGTACCAGACCGAAGATGGTTCGAATAAAATTGAAACTACATTCGATAACGATACAATTTGGCTCTCCATTGACCAAATGGCAGAATTATTTCAACGTGATAGAAGTGTAATTGGTAAGCATATAAGAAATATTTTCACAGAATGTGAGCTTGAGAAAAAATCAGAGTGGACAAATTTGTCCACACTGTTTCTGGTAGTAAAGACCATCAAGTGATTATTATAACTTAAATGTTATTATTTCCGTGGGTTATCGTGTGAAATCATTAAGAGGCACGCAATTTAGAATTTAGGCAAGCAATGTCTTAAAAGAATATATGAGAAAAGGTTTTGCCATGAATGATAATCTTTTGAAAAATAATGGTGGTGGAGTTTATTTTAAAGAATACAACAAATCTCTAGTTAGAGTAAGTGAGTTAGCAACCGGAAAAAGCGAGGAACAATTAAGGAATGAATTTAATCAGGGTATTTCTACTCACCCTGACCATATTCGTTAAGAAATCGATTTCAGAAGAGAACAATGGTTAAATACTATTGTTACCTCAATGAATGAAACAAAAAGGGGTTTATTAGTGCAAGAAATGAGCATGAGGGAAATCAATATTCCCCTATTGATTTCAATAAGAGAAGAAGATTTTAATTTGACCTCTATTACTGCAGTATGTTCGCTTATAAGTAAATTGAAGTGCAATTAACGGAAGTGGAAGCAAATTAGTAATTTACTTTTAGAAAAAGTCCCGGATTCATGGTTTAATATATTAAAAGTCGTTAGCCTCGCCGGGGAAATTGGTGGCGCAGTATCTGTAAGCAAGTTAAAAAATATTGTTAGATGCGATAATTTTATTTAAGCTATACAGCGCTTTACGGATAAATATTTTTTTAAAAATGCTACCCAATTTTCAAACAAAAAATAGCTTATCGAAACCACTGGGTATGAATTTGTTTACATCCCATTATATAATGATATACTCATCAATGTTGGCTTTTCAATTTCGAGCCTGCGCGTGTTTGGGAATAGTATATCCGATGCGTTGTTCCTGGCGGCAATTGACAAATCAATTTATGAATACTTGGGCATAGATTATACAATCGTTGAAAAATGCATTTTGCTAAATGCTACATTTGGTGCTTTAAAATTGCTTATACATCAATACAATGAAATTGCAATTGAATGCGTAGCTGCAATATTAGAATGCATTAACAGAATGAATGATTTATTTGATTTTGTGAAAAAAATTGAACCTATTGAGGAATTTGAAATGCTTGTACAAAATGCAAATGGAGCACTTGCTATTCTTCAACCATACCTTGTAAAAGAAAACGAAAAATCAGCCAGCTAATTCAGTTCCTATTATGTTTATTATAGGCAGTGGATGCCAAGCACTCAATCAACCCATGAAGCGGTGATAATGATGATATAATAATTATGCACAAATCACTTGATTAGCAGTTAAAATTGCATGTTTTATGCACTTTGCATATTTGGGGAGGGGAGGAGCGTCCATAGAAACAGGTCTACCGGATTTGTGGACTTTTGGATATTGAGGGTACGATTTTTTGAAAAGTGAATGTGCCTTAAAGTGATGCGGTCATAATAAATGAAAAATAGATAAATGTGAGGATAATTCACAAAACACTTGAAATTTACTATAAGATGCTGTAAGAATGATACAGAAGCTAAATTGCTACGCTTATAGAACAAAAAATATATCTGTAGAAGAACTGATTAGATTCATGTCGAAAGAATACAGGAAAACTGAGGGGGACCGGAAATGAGCGAACGAAGCTATGATAGGTTAAGTAGATGGTATGACATTATATCTGGATCGAGTGAAAAAAAGCTGCAAAACTACGGTTTAATGATGTTGGACGCCAAAGACGGCGAACAGATCCTTGAGATTGGGTTCGGCACCGGTCATTGCGTTGTGTCTATTGCCCGATCGATCGGCGCGTCCGGCAGGATCTACGGTATTGACATTTCAAAAGGGATGCTCGATATCACTTCAGCCAGGGTAGCGAAAGTAGGATTGTCGGACCGGGTGGTCTTAAAACGCGACGACGCTGCAGTGTTGCCTTTCGATTCCGGGTATTTCGATGCCGTGTTCATGAGTTTCACTTTGGAACTATTTGACGCCGCTCAGATCCCTGCTATTCTGAAGGAGTGTAAAAGAGTGCTCCGAATCGGCGGGCGGATCTGTGTCGTGGCGATGATGTGCAGAAAAGAAAAAGCCTCCATTATATCAAAGTTTTATGAATGGGCACACAGTCGGTTCCCGGAATATGTGGACTGCCGGCCGATAGCTGCCCGGCAAGAGCTTCAAAATGCAGGCTTTGTTATTTGTGAATCAAAACAAATGTCAATATGGAGTTTGCCAGTTGAAATCGTTTTAGCTGTGTGCGATAAGGAGTGAACAAACAATGCATAGATAGAACTTTGGCAGAGCGGTCACATTGAGACAGTTATCCAAGCTACCTCAAAATAGCAAATGGTAGCATTAGCAAAGAGAAAACCGCCCTTACAGGACGGTTCGCTCGTAGGGGTAATCTCGTTGGGGGTAAATAGTATATAAATATGTTACCACTTCAATAACATTTGTCAACGTACCGGAAGCGGAAAACACAATAAACACATCATTGGTATTGGACCCTGTTCAAAGAAGTGGACCCTAAATCCTCCGAACGGTATAGTAAAGGAGGAATAAAAATGATCCAGGAAAAGTTCACATATGATCAGGAGTAAGACGACGACGCAGCCAAATATTGCATCGAGAAGGCACACTCCCTGTACAGCTCGTGCTGCATAGGCAAATTTATACACAGGTGTTACAATTGTAATTGACCATAACAATAACATATTGGTCTGAAAATGTAGCAATGGCCATGGAATCAAAAAGGATTCAATGGGGATAGCAAGAGAATATTTTATACAGTTACATATATCAAATGGTTTGACTGGTGCTTTTTTGCAGCTATGATTTCCATGATTATTACGGGAAAATAATTTACATGGGTATCCACTTTACTGATGCTATCAACTAATTTTTATGAAAGTAAAAAAGTTATGAAACAACGGTTTACATCAATTTTTGATATGAAAGTAAAAAAGAAAGGCATAATGCCATTTGCTCTTGTTCTTGTTGCCACTTTGATGGCAGGAATGCTAGTTTCATGTGCATCACAGACAGTGCAGCCGAACGATACTCTGCCTATTGTATCCGCAAGCCCCGTGGGAAGGCGGCAAA
>JAENWG010000031.1 GCA_016650175.1 Peptostreptococcaceae bacterium
ACAGGGTTGCCTTATCGCACGTTGCTAAAAAGCTTATTCGTGTGATATATACTTTAGAAACGCAAAACATTAAATATGATTCAAGCAAGCTTCGTTAGTTAATGTAGTTACACTACGAAACTTAACCTTTAAAATTCATTTTTATTGGGTCTTTTTGTGATGCCTTGAAATATTTCTTAATTAACTATTGACTTTTAATAGTTAGTCACCTATTATTGTTCCGTTTCATTCACTGCAATATCATATTTTTTTAATTTTCTTACTATTGTTGATTGATTTACATCTAGTATTTTTGCCATTTCTCTTGTAGATTTACAAGATTTTGCTGTTTTTAGTAATAATTCCTTTTCTGCCAGTTCTATACCTTGCGAAAGTGTACAATTCTTAAAGTTCGTTGTAACTTTTCCCTTTTCTGTATTAACATGGTCACTTTTATTCCAAGGAAGATCTTCAGTCTGTAAATATTCATTATTACTTAATATGACCATATTCTCCATCATATTTCTAAGCTCTCTGACATTACCTGTCCAGTTATGCTGTTCTAATGCTCTAATTACTTCATGTGTCAGTATTTTTTCTTGATCATACCTTGTGTTAAATCTATTTAAAAAATATGTAGCCAGTGGCATTATATCCTCTACTCTATCTCTTAAAGGTGGCACCATACATGTAATTACATTCAATCTGTAATAAAAATCTTCTCTAAACTCACCTTTAGAAACCATTTCTAAAAGGTTTCTATTTGTTGCTGCTACTACTCTTACGTCTACCTCTTTAGATATAACTGAGCCAACTTTTCTAACTTGTTTGGTTTCAAGAAATCTTAATAATTTTACTTGGAATTCAAGTGGTATATCACCTATTTCATCTAAAAATACAGTTCCTTTATTCGCAGTTTCTAAAAGCCCCGGTTTACCAGTTTGCATCGCACCTGTAAAAGCACCCTTATCATATCCAAAAAGTTCGGATTCAAGCAAATTATCAGGAATTGCTCCACAATTAATCGTTACAAAAGGACCATCTTTTCTTAGACTGTTCCTGTGTACAAATTTCGCAACTTCTTCTTTACCTACTCCTGATTCTCCTAGTATTAATACCGTAGCAGAAAAATTAGCTACTTTTTCAGCTAAAGATAACACTTTTTTCATTTTGTCGCTTACTGCTAATATAGGCATTTCTTTAGTTTCTGTCTTTTCTAAATCAGCTATCATATCCATAAACAGCTTTTCGGTCTTTTTAGTTTTTTCTAACTCTATATTCAAATTATAAATTTCTGTTATATCTCTAGCATTAATAACAATCATTTTTATTTCATGATTTTTATCAAAAACTGGTTTCCCGGTTACTATAATGTGTCTTCCTGATTTTACAACTTGTCTTACTGTGACAGTTTTTTTCTTTTCTACTACTACATACGCTACTGAATTAGGCATCCAATCCGGATTAATAAGATCACGCATGTATTTACCTTCAATATCTTCTCGCCTAATTTCCGCAACTCTTTCATAAGAATCATTTACATACAAAACTTTTCCTTCTACATCAGTAACTAGTATACCATCAAATGATCCTTCTAAAATTTCTCGCAACTCGCAGCTTAATTTTGTATCATTAATAAATTTAGTAATCAACTTATCTGATACTAAAAACTCAGCAATTAATATGCCTACCCAATTTTCTTTGCCTTCTTCGTTAATATCAAACGGTATAGCAAATACTTTTTCATCACAAAATTCTATAGGATATATGTTGTTTAATAACTGTTCCTTGCCAGTATCAAACCCTATAAAAATTTCGCTAATATGTGCACCAATAATTTCATCTTTATCAAGATTATTATATTTTTCTTTTATTATGTCATTGATATAACGGACTATTCCTTTTTCATCAATTCTAATATAACCACACTTTTGTCTTTGTTTTATTAGTGAATTTTCTTCTAACAAATTAACCATATAATAACTCCTTTTGTCCTTGGATTATTTTTATATTTTCATTTATTATATCATATCATAAAATCATTTGTATGTTTTTTTAATACGGATATAACACTTAAGAATTTGCATAACAGTTAATTTAACCAAATAAAAGTAATGTAACATCAAATATTATAACTACTTGATCATACATTATTTTTTATTAACATTCTGTTTTTCTAAGCTTTATATCATAATTATTTAACTTAATAACATTTCCTTATTCACTAAATTTATAGGTTTCCCCCCACTTAATACTCTAACAACTTCTTCGGCAGGCGTAGATTGTAGAATTCTTTGTGATTCTTCTGAATACCATGCTGTGTGAGGCGTTATAATGACATTTTCCATGCTAAGCAATGGTAAATCTTTTTTTGGAGGTTCAACCTCTAATACGTCTAGCGCTGCATATGCAATCTCTTTGTTTTCTAATGCCCAGATTAAGTCTTCGGTAGAAATAAGTTCACCTCTTGCTACATTGATTATTGAAGCAGTTGATTTCATTTTTCTAAACACTTTTTTATTAAACATATGCTTAGTTTCAGGTGTTAATGATGAATGTATTGATATATAGTCTGAATTTTTAATTATATTTTCAAAACCAGACGGTATTGCACCTTGTTCTAAAATATCATAATCAGAATCATATTTATCATAAACTAAAATTTCTTTACAAAACGGCTTACATTTATGAACGAATTTTCTTGCTATTCTACCATAACTAATAACACCTACTGTACAGTTTTGTAAGTTTTGAAATTTTATTCCCATGCCATACCATTCTCCGCGACTGACCCGTTCCCCAAATTCAGATGTTCTCCTTGCTGCTTGCATAAGTAAGGCAATCGCATGTGTAGAAACTTCGTCCGAACAGTAATCATGTAAATTTGTTACATATATATTCTTTCGTGTTGCAGCATCAACATCTATTCCATCATAGCCTATTGCATATTTAGCTATTATTTTACATTTATTTAACGAATTAATAACTTTTTCATTAATATGGGCAAATTGTACAATTATAGCATCACAATCTCGTGCAATATTTATAATAGTATCTTCATCACGACTATGTAAATCGATTACCTCTACATCTTCTAGTTCATTAAGAATCCTTATCTCGTTATTAATTGTTTTGTATTCGTGATCAGTGATTAGAACTCTAAATTTGCTCATACTATTCCTCCTGCTACTCTGGTTTTATTATTTTAATATGCAAAGGTCCTGCATAAACAGGGCATTTGCACGTATATCCATCTATATTTAGTTATTGATATTATTACTTAGTAATCCTCGCTATATCTTTAGCTAATTCTTTTTTCCCTTCAATATTACCTTGTCTTTGAATCATAATTCTTTGAGCTTGCGGAGAACCTGCTCCATGCATGGATTCAGTTCTATAGCCTACTGCCGCAGTTCCTAAACATAGATTTTCTAAAAGTCTCATAACTCTTGCTCTGTCTTCTGTTGAGCATTTACCATTACCTACAAAGTACTTATTACATACGTCTCCAATTGTTTCTCCATTTTTACCAACTTTAAGGTCTGAATGGAAATCCTTTTGTGCTGGCAAAGTAACCATCATTCCACCTGCTAAGTCTTCTGCAAGTCTTACGATTTCATATGGGAATCTAGTAATGTTTTGCTTACATACATTAGCTAATAATAGGTCAATAAAGTATCCGCCCGACGCTGTTTTATAGCCTTCAGTTGAACAAGCTAATCCGCAACTATATAGTGTTTCATTAAGATGAGTCATTTCAATTAATTTATCTTTTACTGCTGAAGCTTTTTCAACTCCGTTATATTCGGCTGCTAGTGCTGCTGCTCCAATTACTACGTCACCTACTCCAACTTTACAACCACCATAAGATTGTCTATGGAAACCTGCAAATCTTTCTACGAGCATTCCTGCAAAATCATATTCCCCATTCATAAAGATGTATTCATTTGGTACAAATACATCGTCAAATACTACCAAGGCTTCCTGACCACCGAATCTGCTATTTCCTACATCAATATCTGAATCGTCTTCCAGTTTTCTAGTGTCACATGACTGTCTACCATAAATCATATATATTCCGTCAGCATCACTAGGACAAGCAAATGAAATAGCATAGTCTTTATCATCAGGTCCCATTGATATAGTTGGCATTACTAAGTGCCAATGAGAGTTTATTGAACCTGTTTGGTGGCATTTAGCACCTCTTACTACAATTCCATCTTCTCTTCTTTCTACAATTCTTAAAAACAAATCTGCATCATCTTGACCATGAGGAGCTCTACTTCTATCGCCCTTTGGATCTGTCATAGCACCATCTGCAACTAAGTCTTCTTTTTGCATCATAATCAAATATTTTTTAAAGTTCTCGTGGTAATTCGTACCATATTTTTCATCAATTTCATATGTAGTTGAATATTCTGCATTTAAAGCATCCATACCTACGCATCTTTGGAAACAGCTTGCTGTTTTTTGTCCTAAAAGACGTTGCATTTTAACTTTTTTCTTTAAATCTTCTGTGTTTTGATGAATATTTGTAAATCTATTAACAGTTTCACCTGTAATATGAGATGTAGCTGTCATTAAATCTGCATATTCCGGCTTGTGTGCAAGTTCATATGTCATAGCTACGCAATTAATAGATGGTCTTATCATCGGATGATCTACCCAATTCTCAATCTTTTCACCGAACATATATACTCGAGTATTTAATTTTCTTAAACTCTCGATATATTGTTCTCCTGTCATCATAGTCATAGTTTCCTCCTCTTGTTATTTTATATATAACTGACCAGCGCTCTTCCTATACTCATCAAAATCTTTTTTAAGCTGTTCTCTGAATTTAGGGTGTGCTATTTTAATTAGTTGTTCACTTCTTTCGGTAATTGATTTTCCAAATAAATCAGCTATACCATATTCTGTCACAACGTAATGTACATCGTTTCTAGTCGTAGTTACAGCTGTACCTGGCTTTAATACTGCTACTATTCTTGATATTGTTTCATTTTTTGCAGTTGAAGGGAGAGCAATAATTGGTTTTCCACCTAAAGATTCTTCTGCACCTCTAATAAAGTCTTGCTGTCCACCTACTCCTGAAAACATTTTATTTCCTATGCTATCTGCTACAATCTGTCCCATTAAATCTACTTCTATAGCAGAATTTATTGCAACTACATTATCATTTTGCGCTATGTTACCTATACTGTTTGTATAATTTACAGGCATTAACTGGATCATCGGATTATAGTCTACATACTTATACAGTTCCTTGGTTCCCTGAACAAAGGTTGCTACAATTTTACCTGGATATAATTTCTTTTTTGAACCATTTACTACGCCTTTTTCAATTAAATGGATTAAATTGTCAGAGAAAACTTCAGTATGTATTCCCAAATCTTTTTTATTCTCTAGAAATTTTAGAATTGCGTTTGGTACAGTACCCTGTCCCATTTGTAGACACGCTCCGTCTTCTATCATAGTTGAAATATTATAACCAATTTTTTCTGATATTGGGTCATCACTAGAAATTATAGGAAGCTCATAAATGTCTTCATCATACTCTACAAAATAGTCAATTTCAGATACATGCAGTTTTGTTTCTCCTAAAACATGTGGAACTTGATTATTTACTTGTGCTATTGTAATCCTTGCTTTCTTTACTACTTCTCTAGTCTGATCGCATGATGTTCCCATGAATACATAGCCATCTTCATCTGGAGGTGTAACTTGAATTAAACCTACATCTACAGGTACATAACCATCTCTAATTGCTATAGGTTGCGCGAAGAAATGCATAGGTATAATTTCTCCTCTTCCTTCTTGACAGCATGCTCTATTGTTCTTGCCTAGGAAAAATGAATCTATTCTAAAATGTCCATAACATTCAGGAATGGCATAAGGTGCATCACCTATATTTAGCCCCTGCAATATACCTACATCTTTAAATTGATCTTTCATTTCAACGAGCTTATTAAATAGGTATTTTGGTTCATCTGCCGCATGTGAAGGAACAATTTCATCACCATTCTTAATGTGGCTTAGGGCTTCCTCCGCAGTAACTACACGGTTTTTATATATTTCTTTCCACTCCATAACTATTATGTCCTTTCTTATCTCATAGCTAATGTAACATTGCCTACACAAGCTAATTCGCCATGGTTATATACTTTCGCTTCGCAAGTAACAATTGCTTTCTCTGTTTTTTCGCTTATTATTTCTGAAGTAATTATAATAGTATCTCCCGGTGATATTTTTCTTATAAACTTTACTTTATCAATTCCAATAAATAGCGGGATTGTATTTGCATATCTCTCACATGAAAGAATTAGCACATCAGATGTTTGCGCCATTATCTCAACAGTATACACTCCAGGAAGTACTGGCTCACTTGGAAAATGTCCCTTGAATATTTCTCTATTTGGCGATACAAAAAACTTGGTTTTAATATTTTTTTCAAATTCCATTTCTGTTACTTCATCAATTAGTAACATTGGGTCTCTATGTGGAATTATTTTTTTAATTCCTTCTTTGTCCATAAACATTTTTTCTTTATGCCTCCAATTTGTTGTACGTTCTACGAGCCAATATAGCCGCTCCTAGGGCACCTATAGCTTGACAGTTAGGTAATACCTCGATTTCACAACCGAGCTCAGTAGATAGAACCTGAACCATGTCTGCGTTTAAAGCTACTCCACCAGTCATAACAACTTTAGGTGTATATCCTACTCTGTTACACATCCCCATTATTCTTTTTGCTATAGCTATATGAGATCCTCTAGCAACATTTTCTATGGATTCACCAGCTGACAAACGTGAAATTACTTCACTTTCTGCAAAAACTGTGCAAACACTACTAATCGCGACTTGTTTTGTTGCTTTTGTTGCAAGATTTGATAGTTCATCTAAACCACAACCTAGTACTCTTGCCATTACTTCTAGAAAACGCCCTGTTCCAGCAGCACATTTTTCATTCATAACAAAATTTTCTACTTGTCCTTTTTCATTTAGCTTAATTACTTTAGAATCCTGTCCTCCTATATCGACTATAGTGCGTACATCATCTAAATAATAACCAACTCCCGTAGCATGACATGTTATTTCCGTTATCTGTTTATCTGCATCTTCAAAAGTAATTCGTCCATAACCTGTTACAACAGTATACTTAATATCTTTATCTTCGATGTTTGCTTGCTGCATTACATCGGTTATAACTTCTTTATACGCCTTGGTACCAGTACCTAGGTTTTTTACAGATATACCCACAATTTCATTGTCTTCATTCAATATCACTGCTTTTGATGATGAAGACCCAATATCTATGCCTAAATACATTTTATGCCTCCCTTGATATCAACATTTCAGAAAAACTTTGTATTCTGGTTCTCAGTTGTTCATAAGATGTGATTTGCTGATCAATTTCTAAATATAGCATTGGTATCCCTGCAGCTTCAACTTCCTTTTTATATATAGGATAGTCATACTCTTCAGGATCACAAAACTTCATCATAAATACTACAATTCCATCAGCTGATTTTTCTTTGACCATATCAATTAAGTTCTCTCCTCTACTCTTCATATATTCGTAGAAGAAAGTATCCCCCCTTTGATCAGCTACTCTACTGGTCATCTTATTCCATACGTCAACTTCATCATCTCTAGTAACCGTTCTCCACTGTCTAGATTCTTGTGCTAAATCATCACCTACAATAGCAATTTGATTCTCATCAAAAATTTCTAACAGTTCAACCGGTTCAGACATTAACCCCGTAGCAATTATTTTTGTGCCTTTAAAAGTTTGCTTTTCTTCCACTTTTAAACCATCTATAATCGCTTTAATGTCTTTTGTATATTCACCCTTATCAAGGAATTGTCCTGCTTTAATAATTAAATGTCTACTTTTAGTTTTAATTATTTGTGGATAGTCAGCTACTATTTCTACAAACTCTCTCATAGTCACTCTATACTCTTCGTATATATCAAAAGCCGCTTCTATATCCTTTTCTTCTATCTTTTTACCTGATAATCTTTCTATTTCTACTTTTACCCTTTTAAATTCATCTAACATATACACATATCCACATTCTAAAGTTCTATTTTGTGGATATACAATCGGTATTATAGGAATATTAGGTACTCCTACTTTCCAGTTTTCGCATATGCACTTTAATGTGTCACAGAATGTAGGTAGAATAACTGCTTCTAACATGTTATAAGCACCTTTCATTCCATACTCCATATTAGATCTCATAATAGAGCAGCAAAAGCTCTGTAAATATTTATCTGCAAGTTGAAGTGTTGTAGTACCGCCCCACATACCAACTGGTACATATCCTGCTGCATAAATAATCTCTTCAGGAGTATAAATAGGAAAACAACCTATTGCGCTTTTCCCTGTTGATTTTATTGTATTTGTTACAGTTTTTGACGGATGCAAAGCAGCTTCTTCTAATTTTTCAATTATTTTTCTATATTCCATATTAGCCTCTCCTCTTTGCTTCTTTATTTTTTTCCATCATCTCAAGTAGCGCTTGAATTCTAGTCTCATATTGCGCTGCCGAAAAACTTCTTGGGTCTGTTTGATCACCATCAAATACAACAGATGGGCAACTAGTAATTTCCGTTACACGCCTTTGCACTTCATATTGTCTGAAATCCATAAGTTTACAGCTTCTATTTGAGTGATAAACAATACCATCTAATTTAAAGTCCTGAATAAGTTTCACAACATTTTCAGTGTCATAATCAAGGTTTCTATTTGCGTAATTTGATGCATAGGCTCTAGCCATTCCGTCTAAATCATTCTTTTCATATCTAACATTCCAGCTTTCAGGATATGTAGAAGTTACCATATTAATTCCATATTTCTTTAAAGTCTTAAATGTTGTAGATAAATGTGGCCAACAAGCTATACCATCCCACATTACTCTGTATTCTTCATCAGCAGAATTCCAAGGACCTTTTCCAAGCTTTGCCTTTTGCTCTAATTCATCATGCCAAAGCTTAAATAATCTTTCACCATCTGCGTTCCCACGCATGCATACTATCATAGCCATGTAATTGAACATATCAAAACCGTTTAAAGGAGATGGTATTACCTTAGCCCAATCTGTAGCCTTTTTCCACCATTCACAAGTTCTATTAGATCTTTCCATAACTTCGCCAAACTTGTCATAGTCAAATTTTTTGTTGGTAAAAATTTCTAATTGTTCGATAGCATATTCAATTTGCCCTCTCATATACTTAACACTATGTTCTGGTACTTCATATGTATGATTAAATGGCATATCAAACATTATTAGTGGAATATTCAATTCTTTTGCTAAATTTTCATACCATTTAATTACTGTATTACATATATTGCTACAGCAAAATATTAAATCTGGCATAGGAATATTCAGCTCATCTGAATGCTTAAGATCAACATATCCCATGTTTACTCTTGCATATGAACAAATATCTGATGAATATCCCATTCCCTCAGCATGTTCAATAAATTTTAACGCTTCTTTTTTTGCTCCTATTGCTGCAGCGTGGTTTTCAGGATAAACTGTTACTAAATCCATGGTTTCTAATAATTCCTGTGGACAAATTGAAGTTGCCCATACTACAGGTTTACCTTCAGCTTTTGCTCTTAGCGCCCCTTCATAGTGCTTATCCACTAAGTCGTTTAGTAGTTCCTTAGATGTTAATATTTTTTGTTCCATTATTAGAGCCTCCTAATGCTATTTGTTTTTATATTTGGGTTTTCTTTTTTCAAAAAATGCGGTCATTCCTTCTTTTTGATCTTCAGTCTCAAAGAGTTCTGCCCATTTTTCAAATTCTATATCTATTGCTTTATTTTGATCTTTCTCATCTAACCCTTGTCTTATAGTATCTTTAGCCATTCTTACAGCCACCGGTCCATTTTTAGAAATGCGAGTAGCCATTTTATATGCTTCTTCAAATACGTTATTTTTAGATGCCACTAAATTCACCAAACCAATTTCATATGCTCTTTCAGCACTGATGATTTTACCAGTAAATATTAATTCCTTAGCAAACGCTTCCCCGATAATTCTAGGAGCTCTTATTGTCCCACCTGCTCCTGGAAATATTCCAAGAGTAACTTCAGGAAAACCCATTTTTGAATTTTCATCTGCGATTCTAATGTCGGCTGTTAAGGCTAATTCTAACCCACCACCAAGTGCATAACCTTCGATTGCGGCAATGGTGGGTATTTTTAAATCAGCAATTTTATTGTAGATAGGAGAAAAGCTAAATTCTTTTGCACTTTTCTTATCGCAATCAATCATATTTTTAATATCTGCACCTGCTGCAAAATTATCTTTGCTATAAATTATTAAACATCTAAGCGCATCGTCATTTTTTATTTCTTCCAAATAATCATCTATTTCATCGACTATTTCCCTAGATAGGGCATTTAAGGCTTCAGGTCTATTAATGCTTAAGGTACATATTCCATTTTCCTTTTTTAAATTGACTTGTCCCATGATTTATTTCTCCTTGTTGTAATCATAAAAACCAGCACCGGTTTTTCTTCCCAATCTGCCGGAGTCAACTAATCTTGTGATTTGAGGACTTGGTCTAAATCTTTCACCGTAAGCCTCAAATAATATTTCATCAACGTTCTGGTTTAAGTCATGACCTGTAATATCTAAAAGTGCAAATATTCCCATAGGATGTCCTAATCCATACTTACAGATTTTATCAACATCCTCTGGAGTACATACGCCTTCTTCTACCAATCTACATGCTTCTAAATACATAACATGGAATAATCTGTTTAAGCCAAAACCTACTACATCTTTGACTCTAACTGCAACTTTATCAACTGCTTCTAGCAATTCTATTACTTGAGTTACTGTTTCGTCTGAAGTTAAAAGACCAGGTACTACTTCCACCAACTTCATAACACTAGCAGGCGAATTGAAGTGTGTTCCTACAAACTTATCTTTTCTTTCCTCGCTTACGCTAGACGCAAGCTTACTGATCGAAATTGATGAAGTATTTGATGCAATTATAGTGCTTTCTTTGCATACCTTGTCTAATGATTCATATATGCTCTTCTTTATGTCAAAGACTTCAAGTACCGCTTCAACTATGAAATCACAATCACTCATTTCATTAATATCACATGTCGGATATACATTAGCTAATGTAGCTTCCTTATCTTCTTTAGTGATTTTGCCTTTTTTAATGCCTTTATCTAATACTGCTTCTTGCTTTAATTTACCGCCTTCTGCAATTTCTTGTGTCATATCACTTAGAACTGTATGATAACCTGCTCTTGCAAAACAAAGTGCAATTTCTGCACCCATCATACCTGCTCCGACTACGCCTACTTTTTTTATCATCTTTGCCACCTTCTTCTTAAAATTTATTGCTCGCTTATATTTTCTATTATTGTAGTAACACCAATGCCACCTCCGCAGCAAGATGTAAACAGTCCGTATTTACCATTTTTTCTCTTTAATTCGCTCATAGTAGCTAGACAAATTCTTCCGCCGGAAGCACCATTTGGATGACCAAACGCTATAGCTCCACCATTAGGATTCCATTTTTCCATGTCTATTTTTTCGCCTGTAGATTCTTCTAACTGCTTTATAACACTTAAGTTTTGCGCTGCAAATGCTTCATTGCATTCAAATACATCTATATCACTTAGTTTTATTCCAGTTTTTTCGAATGCCTTTAGAGACGAATATACAGGACCAATTCCCATTAATTTAGGATCTACTCCAACATCTATTCCATATACCCATCTAGCTAGGGGTTTATATCCAAGTTCTTTTGCTTTATCAGCACTCATCATAAGCACAAAAGCTGCTCCGTCATTTAGTCCTGATGAATTACCTGGAGTCGTTACTCCATTTTTAATAACTGGATTAAGCTTAGCCATGCCTTCTAAAGTGGTTCCGGCTCTTGGATGCTCGTCAGTATCAAACGTAATTGTTTCACCTTTTCTAGAATACTTAACATCTATAGGAAGTATTTCATCTTTAAAATATCCTTTTTCGATAGCTTCAAGCGCTCTTGTCTGACTTCTAACTGCAAAAGCATCACAATCTTCTCTTTTAATATCCCATTTCTTTGCCATTAAATCAGAAACTTCTATCATTGAAATATCGTCTTCATCTACTGGCGATAATCTAGTAGGTGCTGCTGTAGGCGGTATCTTTTTGAAAGGCACTGGCGAAGCAGTGAATTTATAATAAGTCTGGCTGTGTGATTCTGCTCCTCCGCATATTGCTACATCAAGCATTCCTGCTCTTATCTGAAGTGCAGCATTATTTATACAAGCTATAGACGAGCCACATTGCATTTCTATAAAAGTTGCAGAAGTTTCGTATGGCAATCCAGCTCCTAAGCATGCATATCTTGCAAAGTTATGAGTGTTTAAATCACCAGATGCACTTCCTGCAAATACAGCATCTACTTTAGTCTTTTTCAATATTTCGGTTTTTTCTAGTAATCCTATAATTGTCTTAGTGGCTAGTTCTACAGCGGTAAACGGTCTAATCGTTCCTCCCATTTTACCAAAAGCTGTACGTGTTCCATCTACTATTACTACTTCTCTATTATCCATCTAATTTATATCCTTCCTTATTATTAATTCCACTCTGCAATAAGTTCAGGAATAACTTTAAACAAGTCACCCTCTAATGCATAATCTGCTAAGTGCATCATAGGGCAATCATTATCTTTATTAATAGCTATAATGATATCTGATGTTTGCATTCCAACCTGATGCTGAATTGCTCCAGATATTCCACATGCTATATAGATTTTAGGTTTTACTGTTGTTCCTGTTTGACCAACTTGGTGTGAGCCTTCAATCCAACCACTGTCTACTGCCGCACGTGATGCTCCCACTACTCCGCCAACACAATCTGCTAGGTTCCTTATAACTTCGAAACCGTCAGCATTTTTAACTCCACGGCCTCCAGATACAATGATTTCTGCATCTATTAGATTAACTAATTCCTTAGCTGCCTTTACTACTTCTTTTACTGTGGTTCTTATATCATCTTTGCTTAATTCACATTTAATTTTAACAATTTCTCCTGTAGCGCCTTCTCTTTTTTCCAACTTATCCATAACTCCTGGCCTTACTGTAGACATCTGCGGTCTAGTAGTAGGACAAACGATAGTAGCCATTAAGTTTCCACCAAATGCTGGACGTGTCATAAGAAGGTTTTTAGCTGGATCTTCAGGATCTAAACTTTCAGTATTAAGTGTAGTATTCTTTTCTGCATAATCAATGTAATTTTTTACTCTTACATTAAGATGTGTACAATCTGCAGTAAGTCCTGCATCTAATCTAGCTGCACATCTTGGTGCTAAATCACGGCCAATAAATGTTGCGCCGTATAATACTATTTCTGGTTTAAACTCATTTATAGCTTCAGTTACTACCTTTGTATATCCATCTGTTGTATACACTTCCAATAAATCATCATCAATTGTATATACTTTATCTGCTCCGTACGCAAAACATTCTTCAGCGAGTCCGCCAATGTCCTTGCCTACGATTAAAGCACATACCTTACAACCATCGCCTAATTCTCTAGACAGATTATAACCTTCACCAAGAAGTTCGTATGCTACATTCATTAATTTGCCTTTTCTTTGTTCGGCAAACACCCATATATTTTTATATTCATCAAAGTTTACAGTTGCCATTATATTTCCCCCTTAAATAATGTGCTTAGCCTTTAGGCCAGTTACTAAGTTCTGAGATTTTTCCTTAGGAGTATCTCCTTCAATATATACACCTTTGCCTTTTGGCTTTGGAGTAAATGAACGAAACACATTTGTAGGAGATGCTTTTAAGCCCACTTTATCTAAATCAACTTCTATGTCTGCAGCGCCCCATACTTTAATTTCAAGATTAGGATCGCATGCTCTCATTATGCCGTCAACTGTCATATACCTAGGCGTATTAAGTTCTTTAATTGCTGTAAGCATACATGGTAGTTTAACATCAATTATCTGATATCCATCTTCCAATGCTCTTTTTACTTCCACAGATTTCATATCATCAGAGAATTTATATTCTTTAACATATGTTACCTGTGGTATATCTAATTTTTCAGCAGTCTGCGGGCCAACTTGCGCCGTATCACCATCAATAGCTTGACGTCCAGCTATTATTAAGTCAAAACCATCAAGTTTTCTAACAGCAGCTGCTATTGCGTTTGATGTAGCCCATGTGTCTGAACCACCTACTGCTCTATCACTTATTAATATGCATTTATCTGCTCCAAGAGCTATGCATTCTTCTAGCATAACTTTCGCTTGTGGTGGACCCATGCTGATTACTGTTATTTCTGTATCCGGATTGTTGTCTTTAATCTCAAGAGCCATTTCCAAAGCATTAGCATCATCTGGATTTAATATACTAGGCACACCGTCTCTCATTAAAGTTCCGGTTTCCGGGTTAATTTTAATTTCATTTGTATCTGGAACTTGTTTTGCACAAACTATTATTTTCATTACTTTTCCTCCTAATTACCTTATTTAAACACCGAACCTGCAATAACCATTTTCATTACTTCAGAAGTACCTTCATAGATTTCAGTTATTTTGGCATCTCTCATCATTCTTTCAATCGGATAATCCTTGATGTATCCATAACCTCCATGGAATTGTACTGCTTTAGTAGTTACATACATTGCAGTTTCTGAACAAGCCAATTTAGCTTGTGCTGCTTCAAGTGTACTAGGTAACCCTTGTGATCTTCTATCTGCTGCCTTGTATAAAAGCAGTCTTGACATTTCTATTTGGTTGTACATATTAGCCATTTCAAAAGCTAGTGCTTGGAATTTGTCTAAGCTTTTTCCAAACTGCTTTCTGTTTTTCATGTATTCTACTGTTTCGTCAAATGCTCCTTGTGCAATTCCTAGAGCTTGAGCAGCGATTCCAAGACGACCAACATCTAGTGATGTCATAGCGGTCTTAAACCCCTTACCCAATTTGCCTAACATATTTTCCTTTGGTATCTTGCAATCTTCAAATACTAATTCAGATGCAATAGATCCTCTAATTCCCATTTTTTTTTCGTGTTTAGGTGAGTAAAATCCAGGTGTTCCCTTTTCTATGATAAAAGATGTAATACCTCTATTACCTTTAGATTTATCAGTCATCGCCATTATTACGTATACGTCAGCAATTCCTCCACCTGAGATAAATATTTTAGTTCCATTAATTAACCAATGATCACCCATATCTACTGCTGTTGTTTCCTGACCAGCCGCATCAGTTCCTGCGTTAGGCTCTGTTAATCCAAATGCGCCTAACTTTTTGCCTGTACATAAATCTGGTAAATATTTATTCTTTTGCTCTTCAGTTCCATAAGTCAAAATTGGCCATGTGCATAATGCACAGTGTGTTTGTACTATAACTCCGTGAGAACCACATACTCTAGACAATTCTTCTATTGCAGTTACATATGATATATAATCTGTTTCGCTTCCACCATATTTTTTCGGAAACGGCATTCCCATAAGCCCTAGCTCTGCAGCTCTTTTCATAGTTGCATAAGGATATATTGCCTGTTCATCTATTTCTGCCGCAATTGGTTTAATTTCTGTTTCCGCAAACTTTCTTACCATTTTGCGTACCATTTCTTGTTCTTTTGTAGGATTAAAATCCATGTGTTACCTCCCAATATTTTTCTACTTTCCTGTTAATATAATGCAAATCCCGTGCCAACATAAATTTCCCCTCTATCTCTTTATTATCAACAACTTAACTTTTGCATTCTGATGCATTCGTGCATTTGTCATTTGTTTGATGTAAATTTGCATCTAATTAGTGGCAATCCGTTCAGTTTTTTTGTCATTACTTTACTCGCCGCGTTATTTAGTAGCGCTTAATTTTTTCTAATCAATCATTCATTTTTATAATACAGGCCACTCATACCACTTTGATATGATCCCCCTTAAGTAGACATGGTAAATAACCAAAATCTACTTAGGGGGAATTTTTATGGCTAAATCACCACACACAGCTGAGTTTCGAGCAATGGTAGCTCAAGAATACTTAGACGGAATTACACCAACTAG
>JAENWG010000066.1 GCA_016650175.1 Peptostreptococcaceae bacterium
CTATATATTATAACATAGAACGTTATAGAACGCAAATAAAAAAAGTAAATTTTGACAAAAAAATAAGCATATGACTGGCTTTTAGTGATTTTTCGTTCATACAACTGTCAAAGACCCGCCGTTTTTGTTAAGACGAAGAATAGTTGGATTCCCATTACATGGGTTTTTATTTATATGTTATATATAAAATGATAATAAAGAAGTTTAGTAAAGCTATAAAGAGTGGTATAATGCATTATAGGATGGTATATAAACTTAATAAATTGAGTAAAAATAGGAGAAGATTATGAAAAACAATCATGAAAAAGAAAATTATGATTATTTGATGAGACAAATATTTAATCTTACAAATGAAGCCTTGGTTTTGGTTGATAGGCACGGATATATTATTCATATAAGTGATGCATATTGTGATGTTTTAGAAATAGAAAAGGCAAAAGCTATGGGCAAACATATTACCAAAGTTATTGACAATACAAGGTTGCACACAGTTATGGAAACAAAAAAATCGGAAATTGGTGAGCTACAAATGGTAAATAACAAACCACTAATAGTTTCTAGAATACCAGTAATAAAAGACGGAGAAGTCCTAGGTTGTTTTGGAAGAGTTTTGTATAGAGATATGAATGAATTAAAAGATTTGTACGGAAAACTTGACAAAATAAAAAGCACTATGAATTTTTATAAAAATTCATATGAAACCACTAGTAAATCTAAATATACATTAGATAATGTAGTAGGAAATAGCCTTAAAATAAATGAATTAAAAAAGATTGTAAGGACAATAGGTCCAAAAGATTCCAATGTACTAATATATGGGGAAAGCGGTACGGGAAAAGAAATATTTGCTCATAGCATTCATGATTGTAGTGAAAGAAAAAATAAACCTATAATATGTATAAATTGTGGTTCAATAGCAGCAGGGCTGGTAGAATCAGAATTATTTGGATATGAAGAGGGATCTTTTACTGGTGCTATAAAAGGTGGGAAAATTGGTTTAGTTGAGGCGGCAAATCATGGAACACTATTTCTTGATGAAATTGCTGATTTACCTTTGGAAATGCAAGTTAAGATATTGAGATTGCTTCAGGAACATGAAATAAAGCGTGTAGGTGGGAATGCAAAAATTCCAGTGGATGTAAGGATTATTGCTGCTACAAATAAAAATTTGGAAAAATTAGTAAGGGAAGAAAAATTCCGTGAAGACTTATTTTATCGATTAGATGTAATAAGATTGATAATACCACCACTAAGAGAACGAAAAGAGGATATAGGTGGTCTTACGAGTTCTATTATTGAAAAACTGAATAAACAGAGAAATTCTGATATTGTAGGAATCAGTACACATGCCTTAAATTACTTAAAAATATACGACTGGCCGGGAAATGTACGTGAATTAGAAAATGTGCTAGAACAGATATTTAATTTTATTGGTTCTAAAAAAATTATAAAAGCCGAAAATTTACCTTATAAAATCACAAAGATTGATGAAACTGCTAAAATAGTACCTTTAAAGGATACTATGGATGCTACAGAAAAAGAGTCAATTATAAGCACATTATTACAAAATAAAAGAAATAAAACAAAAACAGCAAAAGATTTAGGTCTATCAAGGACATCGCTGTACGAAAAACTAGATAAACATAGTATAAAATTATAAACGTACGGAAAAGTTAACAAAAAAAACTATATAAAATGTGCAAATGTAAGGTAAAGCTTACAAATAAGCGAATTATTAGAAATATAATAGTTTGCTTATTTTTTTTTATAAAATTATGTTGAAAACTACACATTTGTAATATTGGCACGATAGTTGCGTCTTATATTGGTTGTAAGCTAAGGTCATAAACTACTATTGAGTTTACAAATGTTATAAACAGCGCAAATGTTACAAGAAGTTAATGTAGAAACACGCTTTGTGAGGAAAAGGAGGTTCAATTATGAAAAAGGCTAGTGATGTGAAAAATATTACTATTGCCGGAGCGGGAACTATGGGAGCATCCATGGGTGAAACTTTTGCTAAATTTGGATATAAAGTTACTATTTATGATTTATTCCCAGAAGCATTATTAAAGGCCAAAAAATTAATTCAGCTAAATCATGAGACAGAAATTAAAGAAGGCATAATAAGTGAAGAAAAGGCAAAAGATATATTAAATAATTTATCTTTTACTAGCGAAAAAGATAGTTTTAAAACAACAGATTTTGTAGTAGAAGCGATATTGGAAAAAATTGAAGTGAAACATGATTTTTGGAAGGAAGTTTCAAATATTGTGCCAGATGATGCAATTTTAGCAAGTAATACATCAGGTTTAAGTATTACTAAAATTGCTGAAGTAATTAATAAGCCTGAAAGATTTGGTGGAATGCATTGGATTAATCCACCACATATTATTCCTTTAATAGAAATAATAAAAGGTGAAAAGACTGCAGATGAAACAGCAGAATTTTTGAAAGATATGACATTGGCAGTGAAAAAAGAACCTGCTGTAGTAAATGATGCTTTGGGATTTGTCTTGAATAGAATACAATTGGCAATACTTCGAGAGTCTCTCCATATTATTGAGGAAGGTATAGCTGATAAAGAAGCTGTAGACGCTGTAATGAAATATGGGCTTGGACCTAGATATGCTTGCTTAGGACCTTTTGAAGTATGTGATCTTGGTGGCCTAGATATTTTTTACAACATTGCAACATATTTATTTGAAGATCTAGCAGATAATAAGGAACCGTTTGGAATACTTAAAGAGTGTGCAGAGAGAGGCAACTATGGAGTTAAAACGGAAAAAGGATTTTATGACTATTCTGACGGAAAAGCTGAAGAGGCAATTAAGTATAGAGATATGATGTATACAAAAGTATCAAAATGTTTGTTTGGAGATAAATAATACGAATTTTAATAAAAATTAATTATATAAGAGGAGGTAAGATAAATGAATGATAAAGTAGCAATAGTCACAGGCGGAGCAAGTGGAATAGGTTTAGCAACAGCAAAAAAACTACATGATAAAGGAGCTTCAGTTGTGATTGCGGATATTAATGCAGAAAAATTAAAAGAAGTGGCAAATGAAATTGGGTGTAAATATATAGTATCAGATTTAAGCAAACGTGAAGATTGCAAAGCGCTAGTAGATTATACAATAAAGGAATACGGAAAAGTTAGCATATTAGTTAATATAGCCGGTATTCAGACTGTAAGCCCAATTGAAGATTTTCCAGAAGATAAATGGGACTTTATGATTAAACTTATGCTTACAGCTCCATTCTTATTAACAAAATATGTTTGGACATCCATGAAGGAAAATGGATATGGTAGAATTATTAATCTAAACTCAATACATGGATTAGTAGCATCAGAATATAAAGTAGCTTATGTAGCTGCAAAGCATGGACTTATGGGTTTAACAAAGACTGGTGCTATTGAAGGTGGTCCTTTAGGAATCACAGTTAACTCAATTTGTCCAGCATATGTAAAGACACCATTAGTTGAAGGACAAATAAAGGCACAAGCAAAAACACATGGAATTTCTGAAGAACAAGTTGTATCAGAAATCATGTTGTCAAAAGCATTTGTTAAAAAAATGCTTGACCCTAGTGAAGTTGCTGAAGTAGTTGATTTCTTGTGTAGTGATGTAGCATCAAGTATTACAGGAATAGCACTACCAATTGATGGAGGTTGGACAGCATCTTAGATTTATTAAGGCAATATTAAAATTATATAATTAAGTTGAGGAATTTATCTCATTGTCTTTTAAACTATATATATAGTTTGAAAGATGGTGCAGATAAGAAGAGAGAGGAGTAACAAATGATAGGAGTAATAGGAATAATTTTATCGCTAGGATTATTAATGTACTTAGCGTATAAAGGGGTGTCAGTTATAATACTAGCACCATGTTTAGCAATGCTAGCGGCATCATTTCAAATTTTTAATGGCACAGAAGTACATTTATTGGCAACATATACTCTGCAATTCATGGTTGCATTGTCAGGTTATGTTAAATCATATTTCCCTATTTTCTTGTTAGGTGCCATATTCGGAAAAATTATGGATGACACTGGAGCAGCAAGATCAATAGCACTAACAATATCAGAAAAACTTGGAAAGAATAGAGCAATATTAGCAGTAGTAATTTCATGTGGAATTATCACATACGGTGGAGTATCATTATTCGTTGCAGTTTTTGCAATCTACCCTATTGGAGCTGAGTTATTTAAAGAAGCAGGAATACCAAAGAGATTTTTGGCTGCGGCTATAGCACTTGGTGCTTTCACATTCACAATGACGGCAATACCAGGAACACCACAAATACAGAATGCTATTCCAATGAAATATCTTGGAACAGACGCATATGCTGCCCCTATCTTAGGTATAGTAGCGGCATTGATTATGTTTATTGGTGGAATGATGTGGTTAACTTGGAGATCAAATCGTGCAATGGAAGCAGGAGAAGGCTATGGTGTTCATGATGAACATTTTGATTCTCATGCAGAAAGATCAGAATTGCCAAGTCTTGGATTAGCATTAGTTCCAATAATCATTGTATTGGTTTCTAACTTTATTTTCTCAAAATACATTTTCAAAGATATGGGAGCAGATTATTTAGAATCAGATTACGGTACAACTTTAAGTGCTGTAATTGGTACTTGGTCACTAATATCAGCCTTGCTAATAGCCGTTATAGTAGCATTAATAATATACAGAAAAAACTTTGTAGATGTTTTAAAGAGTTTAAAAGATGGTGTACAAGGTTCATTCTTAGCTATAATGAATACAGCTTCTGAAGTAGGATATGGAAATGTAATAGCTGGTCTTACAGCATTTACAATCATTCAGACTTTTATCACTGGAGTTTCGGATAATCCACTAGTAAGTGAAGCAATTTCAGCATCTGTACTTGCAGGCGTAACAGGATCTGCATCAGGTGGTCTATCAATAGCCTTGGAAACATTAGGAGACACATTCTTGCAACAAGGAACTGCTGCTGGAATAAGTCCAGAAGTACTTCATAGAGTTGCATCTGTTGCCTGCGGAGGTTTAGATACACTTCCACACAATGGTGCAGTTATTACACTTTTAGGTATCACTGGCTTGACTCATAAACAGTCATATGCAGACATTGGTATGTGTACAGTAGTTATACCTGCAATCGCTTGCGTAGTAATTATTATATTAGGTACTTTAGGTGTTGTATAAAATATAACAGAAATGGTAAAAAGAGGCGGAATATAACCTCGCTAAAATATAAAAAGAGGAAGGTAAATCAATATGACAATGAAAATGAAGACTGCTCAAGAAGCAATTGCCGGTCTTGAAGACGGCATGACCATCATGGTAGCAGGATTCTTAGGAACAGGTTCGCCTGAAATCCTAATGGATGCGATATTAGAAAAAGGTGTTAAGC
>JAENWG010000022.1 GCA_016650175.1 Peptostreptococcaceae bacterium
ACAGGGTTGCCTTATCGCACGTTGCTAAAAAGCTTATTCGTGTGATATATACTTTAGAAACGCAAAACATTAAATATGATTCAAGCAAGCTTCGTTAGTTAATGTAGTTACACTACGAAACTTAACCTTTAAAATTCATTTATATTGGGTCTTTTTGTGATGCCTTGAAATATTTCTTAATTAACTATTGACTTTTAATAGTTAGTCACCTCATAAATTATTGTAATACTTATCAATTCCTTTTTTAACCTTATGTACATAATTATATAGTTCAGTAAAATAACTATCTTTAAATATTCTATTATTTTCTATAACTATATCAGCTAAACTTTCATATATACCCGCTCTTTCATTAAATATTACTTCTACGCCTCTTCTTTGCGATAAAGGTCTACCCTTTGTAGGTAATAGCTTAACATCTCTCTTGACATATACGCATACTCCATTTTGCTTAATTAAAGGCCAATTTTCTTCTCTGGTAATAGTTCCTCCACCAGTAGCTATTACTATTCCTGTCCTTTTAGATAATTCCTTGAATACTTCTGTTTCATTATCTCTGAAAGCCGATTCTCCTAATGTATCATCATTAAAAATTTCATGAACCGTCTTTCCCATGTGTTTAACTATTTCTTTATCGAGATCATAACACGGCTTTTTCATTACTCTTCCCATGATTTTAGCAATAGAAGATTTACCTGATCCCGGCATTCCTATAAGAACAATATTTTGAGTATTCCTTAGTAGTTTTACAGTGACTTTATCAATCAGATTATCATTCAGCTTGACACCTTGCCAAAGTTCACTTGCTGCTTTCGCTTGTGCAACAAGCATTCCTAGACCCGAAATAGTTTTAATTCCTTTTTTTTCGGCGTCTAACAGAAGTTTAGTCTTATATGGATTATATACTATATCTATCACCGCATTTAAGTTCCTGAATTTTTTAATGTCTATTGGCGATTCCCCGTTATTTGGATACATTCCGACCGGTGTAGTGTTTATTATTAAATCTGCATCCAAATTTTTATCCAGGTTTTTATAATTATTTTCTCCGCTTCTGGATATCGTAACTATTTCAGAAACATTGCTTTTTTCAAGTGCAACTTTGACAGCTCCATGTGCTCCGCCACTTCCTAGTATTAATACCTTGTCAGGTTTTTCTACTTTATTTAATAGATAAGTAAATCCATCTACGTCAGTATTATCTCCTATTATGCGTCCTCTATCTTTATATATGGTGTTGACAGCTCCTGATAATTTAGCCTTCTCAGTAATTTCATCACAATACTTAATTACTGATTTCTTGTATGGTATAGTTACATTAAACCCTTTATATTCATCATTAAATATAACAGCTTCAAGGTTTCTTTCTTCTGCTACTTCTATTAATTCATATTCATAATCACCAAAGTTTTTATGTATCTCAGGAGAAAAGCTATGCCCAAGAATTTTACCGATAAGCCCAAATTTGTCAGCCATTATATTAACTCCAGATAACTTCCTAAGTATCTAACCTCTTCACTTAAATCATCAATCTCACTTATTAGTGTATTAAACTCTTTTGAATATACGGAACCATCTACATCGAAATAGAACATGTACTCAAAATCTCTGTCAGGTATAGGTCTACTTTCAAGCTTAATCAGATTTATTCCCAGTACGAAGAATCTTGATAGCACTTTGTATAAAGCTCCTGGTTTATTAGGAATTACCATCATCAAACTGGTTTTATCTGCAGCAGGATAAATTTCTAAATCTTTAGCAATACATATGAATTTCGTATAGTTGTTTCCTCTGTTTTGTACAGATGATTCTATAATATCCAGCTCGTATAGTTCAGCACATGTGTAAGACGATAGGGCAGCTAAATCTCTTCTACCTGATTCTCTTACCATTTTTGCCGCAACCGCAGTATTCTCGCATACTGTTACCTTAACATTTTTAAATTTCTTTAAAAATTCAGTACACTGTAAAAACGCTTGTTCATGTGATACTATTTCTGTTATTTCCTCTTTTTTAACTCCCGTATTCACAAGCAAATTATGATCAATTTTAATCCTTGCACCTCTTACTATGTGGAAATTATATTTCATCATCAAATCATATACCTTGTTTACTGAACCTGCTGTACTATTTTCAAGTGGTAATACTCCATATTTACATAGCCCGTTATCAATAGCCGCAAATACACCTTCAAAGTTCTTCATGTATAATATACATGGTACATCAAAAAATTTATCGCTGGCAAGTTGTGCGTATGCACCTTCTATACCTTGGCACGCTACCGTTTCACGCTTCGGAAACTCCTTCTGTGTACCACCTAACGCCTTGGTAAAAAGTTCATATACATTGCCAGGTTTTTGATTAAGCTTCAACTGATGTTCCTTGCTCATATCAAAAAGTAAGCTATACAAAATTCTAGTGTATGATTCCATTTCTGGTTCAGCTTTCTTTGAAAGCTCCATCAACTTTTCTCTTTCTCTTGTTCGGTCTAATATAGGAAGATTGTTTTCTCGCTTATATCCCGCTATATTTTCGGATACCTTCATACGTTTAGCAAGTAAATCTACTATACTATCGTCTATCTCGTCCATCTTTTCTCTTAATTCAATTAACTTATTATCAGCCATAATTACTCCTATTCGCTCATTATCATGTCATATATTACGAAAGCCGCAATGGCTTCTACTACCGGGACAGCTCTAGGCACGATGCACGGATCATGTCTTCCTTTAACTGTCATTTTTACATTTTCTTTAGTTTTAATATTTACGCTGTTTTGTACTTTTCCTATTGATGGTGTAGGCTTAATAGCCACTCTAAAACTAATTGGCATGCCAGAGGAAATACCGCCTAGGATTCCTCCATGTTTATTGGTTTTAGTTATTATTTTATCTCCATCTGATACAAACTCATCGTTGTTTTCTGACCCCTTTAATCTGCTACCACTAAATCCGCTTCCAAACTCAATCCCCTTAACAGCCGGTATTCCAAATATTCCTCTGGAAATATTACCTTCTATGCCGTCAAACATTGCGTCTCCCAATCCAGGTTTAATGCCATTTATAAGGCAGCTAATTATACCGCCTACGGAATCTTGTTCTTTATTAGCATTTCTTATAGCAGTATACATATCCTCGCCTTGGTATCCGGCTATTTCATCTATAGCTGCTGTAACTTCTATTCCATTTTTTTCGAGTAGCTGTTTAGCTATACCACCTGCTATACACATAGGTGCTGTCATTCGTCCAGAAAACTGTCCTCCCCCTGAATGGTCAAACTCATCTCCGAACTTCATAAAGGCTGTAAAATCACTATGACCTGGCCTTGGTACATCTTTTAGGTCATCGTAATCATTTTTTTTAATATTTGTATTCTTTATCATAGCGCAAATCGGTGCACCACAAGTAACTCCGTCAATTAATCCAGAAACAAAAACTACTTCGTCTGCTTCTTTTCGCGGAGTAGAAAACTCATCTTTACCAGGTGATCTTCTTTCCATAAATTTCTGGAGCTTTTCAGTATCTATCTTTTCACCTGCTTTAATGCCATATATTACTACGCCTATCGCTTCGGCATGAGACTGTCCGAAGATAGCCATTTTTATTTTATTACCTAAAATTGCAGCCATCTTATTTATCCTCCAAAAATTCTACTTGCCCACCTAATTTCAAAACATCTTCAAAAAAATTAGGATATGATTTGTTAACAGCTTCACTTCCACTAATCACTACAGGCCTTTCACAAACAATGGACGCCACAGCAGCTGTCATTACAATTCTATGGTCGTTATAACCATGCATATGTTCTGTATTGCCCTTTAAATCATGCCCTATCCCATTTATAATCAACTCTTCATCAATTATACTTACATCGGCTCCAAGACTGTTCAGCGTTTTCTCAGTGCTTTCAAGCCTATCGCTTTCTTTAAGCCTAAGTCTTCCTACATTAGTTATTCTAGTCTTACCTTTAGATATAGAAGCTATAAGCGATACCACTGGTACTAAATCCGGTATATCAGAAGCATCTATATCTATTCCATTTAAATCCCCATGTCTTACTGTAATCTCATTATTAAATATCTCTACTTTTGCCCCAAATTTTCTTAGTATATCAATCACTTTTTTATCCCCTTGAATTGATTCTAAGTTTAAACCTTTTACTGTAAGTCCATTTTCAAGCAACGCTCCTGCACAAAGCCAAAATGCTCCGTTTGACCAATCGCCTTCTATGGATGTTTCTGTAAGTCTATATCTTTGATTCCCCTTAATATGAAAATTCTTAACTTCGATGCCACTTTCTTCAAGCACCTTAAGTGTCAAGTTGATATATGATTCTGATTCTATTTTACCTATAGTTCTTATCTCACTATCCCCTGCTAATAAAGGAAGAGCAAATAGTAATCCCGATATATATTGTGAAGATACGTCTCCACGCATTTTATATATTCCGCTTTTTAGTTTACCACTTACTTCTATGTTGCCATCTTCATTTTTGTTAATATTCATACCATGGTTTATTAATTCGTCTGTTAAATCCTTTATCGGCCTTTCTGATAATCTTCCTTCTGTTACGAATACACCTTTTCTACCCAATGCACCAGCTACGGGAAGTAAAAACCTTAGTGTTGATCCGCTTTCTCCGCAGTAGAATTCACCTTCATCGCCTATTAGCGCTTTCATACATTTTCCTGTGGCACTAATATCTTTTGATATGTTGGATTCTAAAATGTCTAATCCGCTAAGCGAAGTTGCTATTATTTTTCTATGGGCTACCGACTTAGAAGGAATGGCTTCTATAGTCTTTGTTAAGTTTTTTAAATTAACTCTTACGTCCATTTTATCTCCTAATTTAATCCTTCTATCAGATAGTTTTCAACCTCTTCTAAAGTCAACTTAACAAGTCTTGAATCTCCAATACCAAAAGGCACAACAAGCGTAATATTTTCGCCTTCTCTTTTTTTATCTAATAGTATTATCTCATAAAGCCTTTCAGCTGTAAACTCTGGTTCTAAATTAAACCCATAGGTTTGGATAAGCTTTCTAATTTTATCATATTCTTTCTTTGCAAGAAAACCTTCAGCTACTGCTGCCTTCGAAACTATAACAATACCCATAGCCACAGCTTCCCCGTGAGAATACTTATATTCTGCCGCTATTTCTATGGCATGTCCAAAAGTATGTCCAAGGTTAAGAAGTCTTCTGTTGCCGTTATCGAATTCATCTTCTTCCACAAGTCTTGCTTTCGCTAAAACAGATTTTTTGATGACGTATTCTATATCGATATTTCCACTCAGCTTATCAAAAAGTTCTTTATCATTAACAATTCCATACTTGATTACCTCTGCAAATCCATCTCTTCTAATATCCTTAGGCAATGTATCAAACATATCAGAATCACATATTACCTTTACAGGTTGATGAAAAGTCCCTGCTAAATTTTTACCGGATTTTAGATTTATTGCCGTCTTTCCTCCAACAGAAGAATCAACTGCCGCCAATATAGTAGTCGGTACCTGTACGAAATCAACTCCTCTAAGATATGTAGAAGCTACAAAACCTGTTAAATCTCCTACCACTCCGCCACCTATTGCTACTAGCATATCAGTTCTCGTAAACTGGTTTTTTGCAAGAAATTCCATTATTTTGAGATACACTTCTCCACTTTTTGAAGTTTCACCCGGCTCTATAGTATAGTATATAATTTCGGCATTGCATTTTGACATAATGCCTTTTATCTTTTCATTGTATATGCCCGATACATTGCTATCTGTAATTATACAAAACTTATTAACATCGCTATAGTCATTTAGGATGTTTCCTAAGTTATCTATTATTCCTTTTTCAATTATTATTTGATATTTTTTTGAGCAGTTAATATCTACTATCTGCATTTTCCATCCACCTTTTCTTTTTTAACTCGTCCTTCTTCAAGAAGTTTTTCCAACACTTCTTTATCATTATGAACTAGTGCTTCTTTGTATTTAAGTAACTCTGAAATGAAACCGTCAAGCTCATTTACTAGGCAATCACTGTTTTCTAAGAAAAGTTCCGACCACATTTCTTCATTAAGATATGCTACTCTACTCAAATCATTGTAGCTTCCTGCTGAAAATCCCCTATGTTTATCAGCTGTGTCACTTTTTATAAAGGCATTTGATACTAAATGTGGCATCTGTGATGTATATGCAATTATCTCATCGTGGTTCTTAGATGTAGTTACTGAAATCTTGCTAAAACCTATAGGCATAAGCATTTCTTTAACTTTATCAATAAAAAACAGATCATTATAGTCCTCAGGAACTATAACCATTGGTGCTCCTGAAAACAAAGCGTCTCTACTGTGCTTAAAACCTGACAACTGTTTTCCCGCCATTGGATGACCACCTACAAATCGGAAATTCTTTTCTTTCGCAAGAGCAAATCCTTTTTTGCATATTGATCTTTTAATACCACATGTATCTACGACTATTGCATTTTCGTCAATTAAGTCTCCCTTTTCTTCTAGGAACCCAAGTGTTGCTTTAGGATATATGGCTGTAATTATTAAATCACATTCCTTTATGTTTTCATCTGTAAGCACACCATCTATTGCACCTGACATTTCGGCAAATTCTAACACAGTTTTATCTAAATCGTATCCATATACGATAATACCTTCGCACAATTTATATGCTTTAGCTATAGATCCTCCAATAAGACCAAGCCCTACTATACCAATTTTCATGATATTGCTTCCTTAACTCTTCTAATTTTAGTCATTAGTTTGTCAAAATCTTCAGGAATCAGTGATTGAGGTCCATCTGAAAGCGCTAATTCAGGATGGTTATGTACTTCTATCATAAGTCCATCTGCTCCTGCTGCTACACTTGCAAGTGACATAGGCTCAACTAGCGCACGCTTTCCTGTCGCATGACTTGGATCTACAATTATAGGTAGATGTGTTAAATTCTTAAGAACAGGCACGGCAGATAAATCTAGCGTGTTTCTTGTTGCTGTTTCATAAGTTCTTATGCCTCTTTCGCAAAGGATAACTTTTTCATTTCCTCCTGCCATTACATATTCGGCACTCATAAGTAGTTCATTTATAGTTGATGACATTCCTCTTTTAATAAGTATTGGTTTGTCAATTTTTCCAAGAGCTTTTAACAATTCAAAGTTTTGCATATTTCTAGCTCCAACTTGAATTATGTCTACATCTTCAAAATACTCTAAGTGCTCAGCATTCATAATTTCAGTTACTATAGGAAGTCCAGTAAGCTCTCTCGCTTTAATCATAAGCTGTATGCCTTCCTGCCTCATTCCTTGAAAAGCATATGGGGATGTCCTAGGTTTAAAAGTTCCTCCTCTAAGAATATCCGCACCTGATTTTTTAACAGCTTGTGCTATTTCTAGGATTTGTTGTTCTGATTCTACAGCACATGGCCCAGCCATAGTGATAAGACTCCCATCACCTATTCTAACATTTCCAACTTGTATAATAGAATTTTCTGGATGGAACTGTCTATTAGCACTTTTAAACGACTCGGTAATTCTCTTCACAGAGTCCACTATATCTAGCAGTTCTATCATTTCTAAGTCAAGTGAGGATGTATCTCCTATTATTCCAAGTACAGTTCTAAACTCTCCGTCTGATACATGCACCTTAAGTCCTTGTGTTTCAAACCATTCTATCAAATACTGCTTTTGAGGACCAGTAGCGTTTTGTTTTAATATAGCAATCATAATTTGCTCCTTTCAAATAAAAAAACTCACAGAATTTTTACTGTGAGTTGAATTGCGATTTAGTAGGAAATCCCTTTATCATTCATAACAGCAAAAATTCTCTTACTCGTTCATAAAGTAAAAGTAATAGTAATATTCTGCTGCGAAAAATAATTTATTCATTGTGAATCTCCTTAATTTTCTATATATTATCACAACCTATAAAAAATTACAAGTTATTTTTACAAATTTTGTTATTTTTCACATTTTTATGCTTTTATAATAAAAAGGGACCTCGTTTTCCGAGCTCCCCCTGTATTTTATTTTTCTACTATCATATCTTCTATTTCTACTTTTTTTATTTTCTTATAAGTAATGAGTCCTTCTGATATTTCATTTGCCGCTAAACTAACAGGTCTTACAGCATCAACTTTAGTTAATACCGGTTTACCGTCAATAATATCTCTCGCTCTTTTTGCAGCCAATACTGCTAAAGTATATCTACTGTCCGTTTTGTCATCTAAATCTTCATTTATGGATGGATATAGCATCATGTTAACATTCCTCCTCATATTTAGTAATTATTTTATTTATGTCGCTTTTTAATCTTAAATGCTCCGCTATCAGTATACTTTCAACTTCCGATACAGCTATTTCTAAGTTCGCATTTATAACCGCATAATCATAGCGGTTTATGAATTTAACTTCATCTATTGATTTAGCTAAACGTTCATTGATTTTTTGTTTTGTTTCAGTACCTCTTTTTATTATTCTTCTTCTAAGCTCTTTCATAGTCGGAGGTAATGCGAATATCAATACCGCCTCCGGAAAGGTTTCTTTTATCTGCACAGCACCCTGTACATCTATCTCTAGTATTACATCTTTTCCACTATTTAGCTTTTCTAATATATTTGCTTTAGGTGTGCCATATCTATTGCCAAACACATTCGCATGCTCTAAGAAGCCTTTGTCTTTTATGGTCTGGACAAACTCTTCTTCCGTTACAAAAAAGTAGTCCTTACCGTCTATTTCGCCATCTCTCGGTTTTCTTGTGGTCATAGATACAGATATATCTGCTCCAATATTTTCGATAACTTTTTTACAGATAGTACCTTTGCCTGTTCCTGAAGGACCAGACACTACAAACAGCATACCTTTCTCGCACTCTAAGAACTCGCATAATTTCATTAAACACTCCCCACTGACATTTCATAGTGATTCATTCTACCACATTAGTGTTGAATTATCAAGGTTATTCTATATTTTGTACCTGTTCTCTGATTTTTTCTATTTCACTTTTAGCATCAAGCATATAATTAGTAATTTCTATGTCATTAGCTTTAGATCCTATAGTATTTACCTCTCTGTTCATTTCCTGAACCAAGAAATCTATACGCTTTCCTATGGAATTCGTATCATCAGCTAAAATGTTCTTAAGCTGATCTATATGAGACTTAAGTCTAACAATTTCTTCATCAATATTAGACTTATCTGCGAACATTGCTGCCTCAATAAGAATTCTATCTTCAGGAATTTCAATTTCACCGTTTACAAGTGCACTTATTCTGAATTTTAATTTTTCTACATAATCAGCACTTATCTTAGGTGCTCTTTCTTCAATTGAACTTACCAAATTAGCAATAACATCTGTACGCATAAGAATGTCTTCAGCAAGTTTTTCACCTTCTATACCACGCATATTGTAGATATTATCCACAGCTTGTCTAAGAGGTATTAATATGCTTTTAAGAATTTCATCCTCGTCTTCTGTCTTTGGAATTGCTTTAATAACATCCGATTGATTAGCTAAATCAGTTAAAGAGATATGATCTTTAATATTCAACTCTTCTTTCAGTTCGGAAAACGCTTCATAATATTTTTTGGCTAAAGCTTTATTCAACCTAACATCAGTATCGCCGTCCGCAAAATCATCAATTATTATTGAAATTTCGATTTTACCTCTCTTCAGTTTTTCTTTTACCGTGCCTCTGATTTTATCTTCGGCAAAACCGAATCTTCTAGGTAGTCTAATTCCTATATCACAGTACCTGTGATTCACTGAGCGAATTTCTACAATAATATTTCTTTTCTGGTCAGAATACTCACTTCTGCCAAATCCTGTCATGCTTTTTATCATCTGTCTACTCCTTATTCTATTTAACCATGATAACTAATTGATTTTATCATTAATATAGATTTATGTAAAGGAATAACGTATTATTGGTTGCTAGTTATGACTACTTATGATATATTTTCTATGTATTAAAGAAAGGAATTTTATGGCATTTGACGGTATTGTAACCATGTGCATGGTTAAGGAGCTTAAAGAAAAGCTCATTTTAGGTAAAATAGAAAAAGTATACCAGCCCGACAGAGAGGAGCTGGTAATTCATATACATACGAAATCCGGTAACCACAAGCTTTACGCTACATCTTCTAGCCAAGGAGCTAGAGTTTGTTTAATAGATGATAGTTTTAAAAATCCTGCAACACCATATAACTTTTGCATGTTGCTTAGAAAACACATTCAAGGTGGCCGCATTGTAGATGTCAGGCAAAAGGATTCAGAAAGAATTATAGAAATTGACATAGAAGCTTTCAACGAGCTTGGTTTTTCAGTATCTAAAAGACTTATCTTTGAGATTATGGGAAAACACAGTAATATAATATTACTTGATCTTGAAACCGGAAAAATAGTTGACAGCATAAAAAGAATCTCATTTGACGTTAGCAGAATTAGGCAACTACTTCCCGGTCTTATCTATGAGTATCCTCCTATTCAAGACAAAGTACCTTTTAAACAGTTTATTGAAATGAACGATTATTCATTTCCGGTAAAAGATAAAAAGACAATTTTATCTACTGTACTTGGAATATCACCATCCATAGCTGAAGAAATGGCATTGAGTAATGACCCATTCAATTTTTTGAGAGAAACTGTCACCAAACTAACCGAAGGGGATTTCAAGACCAGAGTATATCTTGATAACAATGATACTCCCATAGAGTTTCATACTGTGCCACTCTCTCAATATGAAAATTCATCTACCATACTAGGTTTTGACACCATAAGTCAAGCAATAAACTATTTTTACTTCCACAGAGTTTCTTCAAACAGAACTAAGCAAAAATCTCAATCGCTTTTGAAATCTGTAAAGGCTTCAATTGATAAAGCGAATCTTAAGAAAAAGAGGCTTTCAGAAGATCTCTTAGAAGCTGAGCACGCAGATAAGCATAGGCTATACGGTGAATTACTTACTGCTAATTTATACTTAATTAAACCTGGTGATAAATCTGTTGATGTAGTAAACTACTACAACGAAGAAACTATAACTATCCCACTTAACGAAAAAATGTCTCCTTCAAAAAACTCTCAGAGATATTATAAGAAATATGCTAAAGCTAAAACTGCAGTTAAAGAGAAACAAATCCAGCTAGCTGAAAATGATGTTGAACTCGAATATCTCAATTCTGTACTAACGCATATAGAAAATGCTGTTGGAACTGAAATTTTAGATGAAATACGAGAAGAGTTAATTGAAACAGGATATCTTAGAAGACGTAAAGTAACCAACGTAAAAAAGAAAAAATACAAAGCTACACCTTTAACATATTACTTATCTAACGAACAAAAGGTTCTGGTAGGAAAAAACAACAAAGAAAACGACTACCTTACTACTAAGATAGCCTCCAGAAGCGACGTTTGGATGCATACTAAAGATATTCCAGGTTCTCATGTTATATTGCCGTTAGATCCAGGAACAACTATAAACGACTTAGATGAAGCTACAATATTGGAAGCCGCAGCTATAGCAGCATATCATAGTAAGTCGAGAGCCTCATCCAACGTTCCCGTTGATTATGTTCAAATAAAATATGTAAAAAAACCTACAGGTTCTAAACCCGGAATGGTCATCTTTACTCATAACAAAACAGTTTATGTGAATCCAAAGATTCCTGAATAGTAAAAAACCCGAATCTCTTCGGGTTTTCTTATTTTTTTGCAAGCTTCTTCTTGGTTTTATTCTTCATTATTGAATATCCAAATCCACCAATTTTTCTGTTGCTTAATTTATAGTAACTACCGTGATTAAATGCAATTAATCCTGCGTCTTCAAAACAATATTTGCCTTTTTCATCTATTAAGTCCTCGTCAATATGTACTGCAACTATTTCTGCTAAAAACATATCATGCGATGGTAGTTCCTTAATTTCGAAGACCTTACACTCCAGATTAATTGGCGCCTCTTCTATCATAGGTGCTTTAACTATATCTGCTTTTATTGGCGTTAAACTCATCTCTTTAAATTTGTCTACATCTCTTCCGGACTTAACCCCTACGTAGTCAGTTGCTTTTACAGTCTTTTCTGTAGTCAAATTTATTACAAATTCTCTGCTCCTAGAAAGTATGTCATGAGAATGTCTTGATTTCTTTACTGATATATATGTCATAGGTGGACTAGTATTAATAATACCTGTCCATGCTATCGTAATTATATTATTTTCTTCCATATCACCAACGGTAACCATCACCGCAGGTAACGGATAAAGCATAGGGCCCGGTTTTATGCTAACTTTTTTCTTTGGCATTCAAATCCCTCCTCAGCTTGTTTAATATCCTTTGAAAGCTTTCGGGAATTTCACTGTTAAATTCCATGTATTCGCCTGTTCTCGGATGTACAAATCCTAGGGTTTTAGCATGAAGAAGTTGTCCGTCTACGTTAAATACCTGTTTCTTCGGTCCATATATTACATCTCCAACCAAAGGATGTTTTAAATACGCTAGATGTACTCTTATTTGATGGGTCCTACCTGTTTCCAGAACGGCTTTTATTAAAGTATAATTACCAAATCTTTCCAATACTTCTATATTTGTTATCGCCCTTTTTGAAGCTGTACCGTTAACTGCTCTTTTTTTTCTATCTCTTTCATCTCTACCAATCTGAGTATCTATTTTAAAAGAGTCTTCTTTAATGTTATTAAAAACAATTGCCCAATATTCTCTAGTTACCGTATGGTCAGCTAGCTGTTTTGACAAAGACTCATGAGCTTTATCGTTTTTAGCTAACATTATAAGTCCACTGGTATCCTTATCAATTCTATGTACTACTCCGGGTCTAATGACTCCATTGATCGATGACAATTTATCTCCGCAATGATACATGACAGCATTAACAAGTGTTCCTGTATAATTACCTATTGCAGGATGAACTACCATTCCTGAAGGTTTATTTATAACTAAAACATCATCATCTTCATACACTATTTCGATTGGCATATTTTCAGCTTCAACATCTAAGATTATAGGTTCTGGTATAAGAACTTCAATTTCATCTCCTAGCTTAAGTTTAATCTTCTTTTTACCTATTGTCTCATTATTAACCTTTACACAGCCTTCTAAAATTAAACTTTGAATTCTACTCCTTGATATATCAACTAGTTCATTTGATAATATTACATCTAATCTTTTATTTAAATCTCCATCACCAATTTTAATTTTTGGCATTTTTACCACCTTCACTATCATCAAAGAACACTACAAAAACTACTAGAAGAGCACAGCCTATGCATACTGCTATATCTGCTACATTGAATACCGCAAATGAAATCAACCTGAAATCAAACATATCAGTTACAAAGCCATACATTATTCTGTCATATAGATTGCCTATACCTCCGCCTAAAATCAATGGCATTGCCAGTTTTAATGTAATGTGCATGTTTTCCATGTTATTTCTAATAAATACTATACAAAATATTATTAGAATTATCGGAACTCCAATAGTAATAAGGTATTTACCTTCCAACATACTAAAAGCCGCACCTGTGTTTTGCACATGCGTTATGTGAAAGACGTCTTGAATCAGCGGTACGGTATCTCCTAAATCCAAATTGTTCCTAACCAAATTTTTACTGACTTGATCAATAATAATTACCAGTGTAGTTACTACAAATATAAGCACTCTTTTTCTCCATATACAATACGAGGCATAAAGCCTCGCAGTATTATTCTTTATTAGTTAAACAATGTATTTCCGCCTTTTAGCGTCTGCTTGCTATAATTCTTAAGGCCATCCGCTAAATCATTCACTGTAGCTCTGTCTTCTCCTACATCATCTGATTCATCTTCAGGTTCCATCTCTTCTAGTTCAGGCGATTCTTCCTGCGTTCTACTAACTATCAGAGTGTCATCTATAGAATATCTTTCTTCTTTTACAGTTTCTTTTTCAAACTTTTCAAGTTCGTCTCTATCTTCCTGAAATTTCTTTACTTCATCTATTTCTTGAAGAAAACCATATTCGTCATCATTGAATCTGTTTGTTTCCTCTTCTAACATTCTCTTGTATTTATCTCTGAATCTTTCAACCTGACTTTTAAGCTTAAGTTGTTCTTCAATAGCTTTAGAAACTTCAAGTTTTGCACCCTTCTTGATGCTTTCAGCCTCAAGTTCTGCATCCTTTAAAATTATTTCGGCTCTTCTTTCAGCGCTCGCCGAAATGTCTGCCATTAAGCTTTTCGCTGATTCTAAAGTATCAACAATGGAATTATCAGCTTTCTGAGATTCTTGAAGCTGTTTTTCTAAAAATTTAAGCTTATGAGCCATGTTTCTGTTTTCATTTAACAACTTTTCATAATCTACTGTTATTAGATCAAGATATTCATCGACCTCATTAGCATTGTATCCTTTTTTCTCTCTAGCAAATTCTTTCTTTTCTATATCGATTGGCATAATCATAATAAATCTCCTCCTACATTAAAAAATTAATGATACTAACATTATCAATAATCTAGCTCCTATATCAACAAGAAAAAAAGCTATTAATACTGAAAAATCAAACATACCTGTATTAAATTTTGACATTAATTTCCTGCACGGTTCAACTATTGGTTCAGTAAGCCTTATCGCTACTTGATTAATTCTTCCAATTGTATTACCTGGGTTACGAGCAAACCAACTTAATATTGCTCTAATCATAAGTAGTAGCATTATTATTTGTCTAAACCAAGTAATAGCTACAATTAACAGTTGTTCCATTTATTTCTACCTCCATGGGCTTTGACTCTTATCATCTTTAAAATCAGCGGTTGTATTTCTTTCTACTGAAGCAGCTATACTAACATTCTCAGGAGCAAAAATAAATATATTGCTTGCAACTTTTTGAACATTACCATTTAACGCATACACTGCCCCACTTAAAAAATCAAATATTTTACGTGCAACTTCCGTCTCTACCATTTCCAAATTTATAATTACCGGTTTTCTTCCTTTTAGATTATCAACAAGTTTTCTGCATTCGTCAAAATTCTTTGGTTCTATAACTACTAATTTAAATGAACTTGATGCATTAACTGAAAACTTTTTATCTGTATAGCTAGCAGGAGGTACTTTTTGATCTGTTAACTTATCGCCTGATTTAGAGCTTCTTTCCTTATTATCACTATACATAACCTGTCTTTCAGCTTCAACTTCTTCTTCAGTTATTTCTACTTCTTCGTCTTCACTTTCAAGACCGACTATTTTTCTCATAGTATCTCCAAAACCCATTTTTCTTCCTCCATTTTTCTATATATTAAATTGATATTAACAATTAATAACTTATCTATAATCTCTGTTTCCAAAGATTGAAGTGCCTACTCTTACTATATTAGACCCTTCTTCAATAGCAACTTCGAAATCATTAGACATTCCCATAGATAAATAATCCATAGAGACTCTATCGTTAAACTTCTTGCTTTTTAGCTTCTCAAAATTTTCTTTTGCTTCTTTAAAATATTCCCTAGCATCTTCCGGATTCACCTCATACGGTGGTATACACATTATTCCTCTGATCCTAATATTCTCGAATTTCTCTGAAATTTCCCGAATAAGGTCACTTGTTTCATCGGATTCAATTCCAAATTTAGTTGTTTCCATAGCTGAATTTATTTGGATAAGCACATCCATTACTAAATCATTTTGTTTGGCTCTCTTGTCTATTTCACTAGCTATATGAACTGAATCAACAGAATGTATCATGACCACCTTGTCTATAATGCTCTTAACCTTGTTAGTTTGAAGATGACCTATTAAGTGCCATTTTACAGGTAAAACATCATCATATTTACTAAGCAATTCCTGTACTTTATTTTCTCCGATATCTGTTATCCCTGCACTTACAGCTTCGTTAATTTCTGCAGCTGTATGAAGTTTTGTTACTGCCATCAGAAGTACTTCATCCGGATTTCTGTTTGCCTTTAACGCCACTTTTATCCTTTTGTTATTAATTTCTTCTATATTCCTAGCTATTGTCAAAATCATTCCTCCTTGCTGGATTCGCTTACCTTAGGAGATTTAACAACCTCATCATAAGGTTCTATTGTTTCCACAGGCATTCCATCTGTTCCGTTATAATATTTAGAATATACCACGGAATTCTCGTTATCCGTAGTAATTATTTTTACCGGTTTAAATACATTTTCATCCAACTTGTTTTTCAGATAAACACCCGTCTGTCCATCAAGTTCAAAAATGCTCTTATTCTCAATTATCACACCCTGCTCTTCGCTGATTAATACCGAAATATCCTCTGCTCTAACATACGGATACCTAATATAATATCTATTGCAACTAAGCACGATTCTGGTATAGTTGTCTATTTCATCTATGCTATCAACTAAACATTCAACATTATCATCACTAAACTGAACAGTGACACTTTTGCCTTCTTCATAAAGGTTAGCTCTTGAATTTTCTATAAAGTATATTATGTACCAACCTCCATTGTTCACGATTTTAAAAATCGGGTCACCTTTATAAAAATTGGCCTCATCTATATTTAATACCTCTGCCTTGCTTATCGTATCTAATTTTTCTTTAGTAAATTCGCTTATGTTTTCCGGATTTAATATTTTTTCATAACCATCCACATGATAAGTTACTACTCCAGCAGCTTGATTTAAGTTATCAATATTAGATTCAATGTTTTTACCTAACTTGGCCAAAACTTGCACGTATTTAGAGTCAGCTTCTTCAGATCCTTTACCCGAAAATTGAACTACTTTAGTTCCTTGTTTAAGTAGCATTCCCTCTTCCATAAGTCTATTAATTTTACCACTTTCCGGTGCCACATAAACCGTCTCATCTCTGATAATACATGCTTCTACCTCATCAACTGTTTTGAGAGTCCCATATTCTGCAATATATGTCTGTTCAAGCATTCCAGCAATTGATGGTGCCAAATAAATTATCAATGCCATAACTAAAACCAGCGATAAGTATATTATAATTAACAGTTTTTTTTTCTTCATTTTTGCCCTTCGTCACATTTTACATTAAACAAGAAATTATTACAATATCTATTTGAACTTGTTTAGGATTTTCAGCTCTTCTTTACCCAATTCACCATGATTCTTCATATAACTTTCAAATAAGTCCGGTCTATTCTCTTTAGTAAGCTCCAGAGACTTTTCCAACTTCCAAAGTTTAATCAATTTATGATTACCGTTACACAAAACTTCTGGCACAGCTTTGCCATAAATTTCTCTCGGTTTAGTATATTGTGGATATTCTAAAAGTCCTGAATAAATAGATTCTTCCAGGGCCGACTCTTCAGAAGATAATACACCTTCGATAAATCTAGCCACTGTGTCTATTAACACCATTGCTGGAAGTTCCCCTCCTGTAAGTACATAGTCTCCTATAGTTATCTCTTCCATTTCATACATGTCTATAACTCTTTGATCTATGCCTTCATAATGTCCACATAATATTGTAAATTCTTTTTCTTCACTTAATTCCATTGCTATTTCTTTGTCCAGTTGCTTGCCTCTTGGTGACATATAAATACATCTGCCTTTTAAATTGCTATTATCTATTGCGAGTTTTATGGGTTCTACTTGCATAACCATTCCAGCTCCACCACCAAAAGGAGTATCGTCTACTCTATTATGCTTATCTTTGGTATAATCCCTGATATTAATGATATTGAGCTCTAGATGCTCGTTTTCTATGGCTCTTCCTAATATGCTCTCTTGTATAGCTCCGAACATATCAGGAAAAAGAGTTAATACGTTTATTTTCATAATTACTCCATAAATCCCGGAATTAAACTTACATCAATTCTTTTTTGTTCTATATCTACACTTAATACAAATTCTTTTACAGCTGGTATAAAAACTTCTTTACCTTCTTTTGTTTTAACCTTATATAAATCTTGTGCTGTATTTTGAAGTACATCTACGACTTCGCCAATCAAGCCAAGTTCTTTGTCATATACCAAAACACCTACCAGATCTCTAACATAAAACGTATCCTCTGGTAATTCACCAAGACTAGATTCACTTATGAATATCTCTTTGCCAATTAATTTTTCTGCTTCATTTCTATCTGTAGTACCATTTATTCTGACTACTGGCATATTTTTTTGATATCTAATACTATCTATGGTCATTTTGCTGTTGTTTTCTCTTGTTCCGAGATAAATTGAAACATCGCTTTCAAAACGATCTGGTACATCAGAAAAGTTGTAAATTTTAACTTCTCCTTTTATTCCTACAGCGGATACTATCTCACCTATTTTAATCTGTTTTTCTAACAATACAATTCCCCCATATCTAGTATACTACTCTTTACATTTTACTCTATTATGTATAATAAGTAAACTACGTAAGCACATTTTATCTGAGTATAATGAAAAAAGGAGCCCTATTAAGAGCTCCCATAATTTTAAGCAAATCAGTCTTCAATAATTTCAACTGTTACTTTCCTGTTTTGTCTGATAGCAGCAGCCTTCACAACAGTTCTTATTGCCTTAGCTATCCTACCTTGTTTCCCTATCACCTTACCCATGTCTTCTGGTGCAACCTTAAGTTTAATTACAGAACTATTTCCGTCTTCAACTTCGGTGACAACTACTTCATCAGGTTTGGCTACTAGTGATTTTGCAATCGCTTCAACTAGATTAGTCATGTGCATCACCGCTTTCTTATTGTACTTCTGCTTTTTTCAAAAGACGTTTAACAGTCTCTGTTGGCTGTGCGCCGTTAGCTAACCATTTTTGTACTTTTTCAGCATCAATTTTAACTTCAGCAGGTTCTTTTAGAGGATCATAAGTACCGATTTCTTCGATAAACTTACCATCTCTAGGTGAACGTGAATCAGCTACTACTACTCTGTAGAAAGGTCTCTTGTGAGCGCCTATTCTCTTTAATCTGATTTTTACCATTATGTTCCTCCTATTAATTTTATACTAAACCTTTAAACATCTTGTTTCTTTTAAGTGCTTTTGGGTTACTAAACTGTTTCATCATTTTCTTAGCTTCATCATATTTTTTTATGAGATTATTAACTTTACTAACCGGCTGTCCGCATCCTGCTGCAATTCTTTTTCTTCTGCTCGCGTTTAATACCGTAGGATTTTGTCTTTCCTCTATAGTCATGGAATATATTATTGATTCCATCTGCTTAAATTCTTGCTCGCTCTTTTCAATGTCTGAATTTTTAAGCGCCGAGGTGTTCATACCAGGTAGCATTCCCATCATTTTACCAATTCCACCCATGTTTTTTATTTGGGCCATCTGGTCTAAAAAGTCTTCCAGCGTAAATTGGTTTTTCTTTATCTTTGCTTCAAGCTTTGCAGCCTGTTCTCCGTCGTAACTTGACTCAGCCATCTCTATCAAAGAAAGCATATCGCCCATTCCTAATATTCTGGATGCTATTCTTTCCGGATGAAAAACTTCAAGTGCATCAAATTTTTCTCCCGTACCCATGAATTTAATTGGTTTTCCTGTAACAGCTTTAGTGGAAAGTGCTGCACCACCTCTTGAATCACCGTCCATTTTTGTCATGATGATTCCGTCTATTCCAAGGTTTTCATTAAATCCTTCAGCTACATTAACAGCATCTTGACCAGTAAGTGCGTCAACCACTAATAATATTTCATGAGGTCTTACTGCTTTTTTGACATCCACAAGCTCAGTCATTAGTGATTCATCAATTTGAAGTCTTCCGGCAGTATCCACTATTAATACATTGTATCCCTTAAGCTCTGCCTCTTTCGCAGCGGCTTTCGCTATTTTAACAGGGTTGTTTGACTCCCTCATAGTAAATACAGGAGTATTAACTGATTTTCCCACGACTTCCAGCTGGTCTATTGCAGCCGGTCTATAAACGTCGCATGCACAAAGCATTGGTTTTTTACCGCTTTGCTTTAAATAGTTAGCAAGTTTACCGCAGGTAGTAGTTTTACCTGTACCTTGGAGACCTACTAGCATGTATATTGTAAAACCACTAGGCGAATAGGTAAGTTTGCTACCCGTTCCTCCCATTAGCTCGACCATTTCTTGGTTAACGATTTTTATAACTTGTTGGCCAGGAGTAAGGCTTTCCATTACTTCTCCGCCCATGGCTTTTTCTTTTATAGTCTTTACAAACGATTTGACAACTTTAAAGTTAACATCAGCTTCTAATAACGCCAGCTTAACTTCTCTCATCGCTTGGTCAATATCTGCTTCGGTTAATACACCGTTTCCTTTTAATTTTTTAAATGTTCCTTGTAATTTTTCGGATAATCCTTCAAATGCCATAGTTCCTCCAAATACTTATTCTATAAACGAGTCTAAGCTCTTTTCAAGTTCACAAATTAACGCTTCTTTTCTATCTTTCTCGTTTGATTTTAGCAAATCCTTTAAAATATCTTTTGCATTCTCAATTGTCTTAATGTTTTTCAAATATTTTTTGACAAGTCCGAGTTTATCTTCATAGTCTTGCAAGATTTTTTCCGCATTTTTAAGTGCGTAATGTACCCCTTGCCTAGTAATGTTTAAATTTTCGGCAATTTCTGATAGCGATAGATTTTCTTCGTGATATTGGCTCATAACACGCTTTTGTTGTTCTGCAAGTAAATCTCCATAAAAGTCGAATAACAGACTTGCATACTCTACATCCCTAATCATCATTTACCCCTAATTCTTCTGTTAAGTTAAATAACTTGACAAAAGATAATATACCATAGCAATAGGTGCCTGTCAAGTAATTTCTTTTACACCTACATAACCGCACATAGTATAGGTAATATAATCGGTACTAATAGAGTTATGACTACACCAATAACAAGTGCAATTCCGCCTAATTCTTTACCAACAGCCTTCGTAACTGGAACCAATAGCGTATCCATGTTCCCGCCTGCACCTGATGCCATAGGAGCACTTGGTGATATTCTAACAAATATCGGAATCAATATTACTGTAAAAAAATCCCTCATAACATTCACCATAAAGCCATATACTCCAGCTTCAGCACCATAAAATTGCATCATCGTGGCTCCTGTTAAGCTATAGTATCCCAGTCCGCTAGCTGAAATAACAGCATATTTAAGCGGTACTCCCGTAATGAGCGATGCCACAGCTCCGCCCAACGCGCTTCCTATATATATCGCAATAACTAAGTAAATTATTTTAAACCCTATCTCTTTTATAAACTTAAAGACTCCTATGTTAGAACCCATTCCGATTCCTACGCTTGTGTATAATAGTATTAATGAAGTTACAAGAAAATTGTTTAATATATTAGAGTAGTCACTAGGTATTAAATAATAACCAATTCCTACTCCTGCTAAAATACTAAAAGGGATAACAATTAATATCGGATCAATTCCGCTTCGCTTTTCTTGCTCTTTTATCTCATCTTTTTTTAGTTTTTTACTGATTTCATTAAAGTTAATAAGTTTTTTTTCAACTATATAGCAAAAGAATACGCTAAACGATATAGCCAAAAGGCAGATTAATATACAATTCAAACCTATCGTGTCTAAATTAGACATTACATCATCATTGATTCCTACATTTGCTCCTATTGTTACCATTAGAAACACAAGCGCTACGTTAGTAACAATCGTAGAAATTGAATAGAATTTATTTGGCATGTTAAGAAGTCCCAGTACTAAACCTGTCGTTAAGCAAGCGAAAGGCATAATTGTCATAAACATTTTTCTAGCCCTCTTTAGTTTCTTTGTTATATAAAGTAATTATTACTACTGCTGCTAATATTAACATCATACCTAAGCCCGTTTTAACTGTCACCCCTTCATTTAACCAAAGAATCCCTACTATAATACTTGTTATAGGTTCTAAGGTGCTTAATATTGAAACTGTATCAGGTTCAATATATTTAACGGCATATTGGACTAGAAGAACTGCAAACAAAGTTATTGCTATAGCAAATAAAAATATGACTATCCAAAACTTTAAAGGAAAATCCCACTGAAGTGATTTAGTAGCCGTTCCATAAGTAAACAGCACAACCGAATTGACTGTTATGAATAAAACCGCATACTGCATTGGCGGCATGAATCTTAAATTCGACTTTCCCAATCTAATAATGTAGTATGCATAGCAAAGACCTGAAAGTAAAGCTATAAGCATGCCTTTTAATGCTAAACCTTCCGTATGCTCATAAAACATAAAAATACCCGAAGTACAAAGCACTACGCATAATGCTTTGACCCAGGTTAATTTCGATTTATAGAATATTAGCATCCCTAAAACAGCAAACACAGGATAACTAAAATGTAGTGTAGTAGCTAGTCCTGTTGATATGTATCTATAAGATGCATATAGTAATGTTTGTGTAAAAAGCATACCCATTATAATTATTTTAAGTGCCTCAAACATATCTTTTTTACTAAGTTTGACCTTTTTACTCTTAATAAATAGTACTAATACTATAGGTAGCACCAATATTTGTCTAAAGAAAACAACTGTAACAGTACTACAACCGAAACTATATAAGTACTTTGTCGTAATTGGCATAAATCCAAATAAAACTGCTGACAGTATTGCTGCAATCAAACCTTTTTTACTATTACTCAATAGTTTCCCCCTACTAGTATGTTTTTGCTTCTTCTTTGCCACTTAATATCCTCACAGCTCCCGATGCTAATGCTTGCATCTCATATTCTCCGGGCACAACTACTACTGGAGCGATAGCTTTTACCATATCTGTAATTATATCATTAATAAAACTCGAATAAGCTATTCCGCCTGTGAGTATTATACAGTCCAAGTCACAGTTAAGTACAGTCGCCATTCCGCCTATTGCTTTAGCAACTTTATATGCCATAGCTGAATATATGAGTTTAGCTTCCTCTTCACCATTTTCTGCCTGTTTTTCTACCAGTCTCATATCAGTTGTACCAAGAAGAACTTTAATCCCTGCATCTCCTCGAACCATTTTTATCATTTCGTTTTTGGTATAATTACTTTCAGCGCATATATCAATAAAATCAAGTAATGGTATTCCTCCAGAACGCTCAGGTGAAAACGGGCCGTCATCATCTCTAACCGAATCCACTATTCTTCCGTCTCTATGTGCACCTACTGTAATACCTCCGCCCATATGCGCTACTACAGTTCTGATTTCACTGTATTCCTTGCCAAATTTTTCTTTTGCTACTTTTCTAGCCACTGCTTTTTGATTAAGCACATGTGCAAGCGGCTTGTATCGGTAACCCTTCATTCCTGTAATCCTAGCTATTTCTTCTAGTTCATCAGATGCTTCACTATCATATATATATGAAGGAATTCCTAGTGGCTCTGCTATGTCATAAGCAATCATTGCCCCTAAGTTTGAGGCATGCGGTGATGCTTTGTCACTCTTAAAAGCTTCTACTAAAGCTTCATTTATTTTATATCCACCGGCTTTTAAACCAAACAGCAACCCTCCTCTAGAGATAATTGCTACTAGTTTAGATTCATCCACATTATGCTTGTCTAAAATCTCTTTAACACTTTTTCTTCTCATAGAAAATTGGTCAGTTATATAACTAAACTGACCAATCAATTCAACAGGATGTTCTATTGTTTCGGTGAATATATTTTCATTTCCGTCGTACACAGCTATTTTAGTTGTTGTAGACCCTGGATTTATTACTAATATATTCATACTCACTTTTATACCTCCATTATTCGTTAGGAACTGTATCTTTATTCCTTCCAAACATAATATACCCCGTAACTGCTAACAATGCAAGTGCTATTCCCACTCCAATTGTAGTGTTCATACCTTGTCCTAAGAAGAAATCGTAATATCCTTTAACAAATATAATCGCTACAACTGCAGGGATTACATACATTACATAAAATCTAGGGTACATAAATTTAAGACCAGTTCCTGTGTTTGCTTCTTTAAGGAAGTTATCCCATCCCCATCCATATCTCTGTGAACAGAAGCTCATTATTATTAGTGAACCTAAAGGTAATAAAGTAGTAGAAACTATAAAGTCTTCTAAATCAAGCACACCTGATCCAGGTCCGAACGGTACGAAGCCTGCTAATACATTAAATCCTAATGCGCATGGTACTGAAAGTACTATTACTGCTACTATATTTACTCCTACTGCCTTTTGTCTCGTCCAACCCCATAGATCCATAGCAAAGGCAATTATATTTTCAAATACCGCTATTACTGTAGATAATGCTGCGAATACCATAAATATAAAGAACATTGTTCCCCATAGCTGTCCACCAGGAATAGCATTAAATATATTTGGTAGAGTTATAAATATTAATCCAGGACCAGCGCCTACATCTACACCAAATGCGAAACATGAAGGTATAATTATTAAACCAGCAATTAATGCTACGAATGTATCAAAAATTGTTACACTTATAGCTTCACCTGTTATAGATCTGTCTTTTCCTAAATAACTACCCATAACCATCATAGAACCTATACCAAGACTAAGTGTAAAGAATGCTTGACTCATCGCTCCAAATATTACATTACCCCATCCTTGACTTGCTGCTCTTGCAAAGTCAGGTATTAAGTAATACTTAAGTCCTTCTTCAGCACCAGGTAACATTAATACTCTCGCTGCAATTATTATCATTAATACTAGCAAGAATGCCATCATCACAGTCGTAATTTTTTCAACACCATTTTTAAGTCCTAGTACACAAACACCGAATGCCGCAAGTACTGTAACTACCATCCAAAATACTAGTGTACTTCCAGAACTAAGCATTCCGCCAAATACTCCACCAACTTCATCAGGTGTCATACCATTGAAAGTACCAGTTACTGTTTTATATAAATAATAAAGCAACCAACCTGCTACTGTAGTATAAAACATCATAAGCATATAGTTACCTACAAAACCTAGATAACCCGTGCTATGCCATTTGGTACCTTTTGGTTCTAAAGTATCAAAGGCTTTAACGATTGATTTTTGTGCGCCTCTACCTATTGTGAATTCAGCTACCATTACTGGAACACCTAAAAGCACTAGAAATGCTAGATAGATTAAAATAAATGCAGCCCCACCATACTGTCCTGCCATGTAAGGAAACTTCCAAACATTACCAAGTCCTACTGCGCAACCTGCGGAAACTAAGATAAATCCTAATCTCGATCCAAATTGTTCTCTCTTTGCCATAATTTTCTCCTAATTATAAAATTTATTAAATAATACAATACCCAATGGTAATATTATAGTTACAAAAACAAATTCTGTCAACTTATTATAGGAACAAACTACTATTTTTTCATTATTTTTAGCAACTTATATTATCCTTTTATATATAACACTAGTTTTTATACATTTTTTATCGATTTTTCCGACTAGCAAAACCCGCTTTTTAAATATTTATAACAAAAAGCACCTACTCACCAACTTGTTTTTAGTTAAATATACAAAATACAAAAAAATACTTAGTGTAATATATTCAAACGTGTGATAAAATATACACGTAATTGTTTTTATTTTATATTTAGAAAGGTGGATTTATGGAGACTTTAAACAGTATCGTAAACGCGGTAGACGGATTCATGTGGGGACCCCCTATGATTATTCTACTATTTGGAACGCATTTGTTTATGACTGTGAGAACGGGTTTTGTTCAAAGGCATATTTTTACTGCGATAAAAATATCCGTAACAAAAGACCCCGACGCAGAAGGTGATGTAACGCAATTTGGTGCATTAACCACAGCTTTAGCTTCAACTATAGGTACAGGAAATATAGTTGGTGTTGGTACAGCAATAGCATTAGGCGGACCTGGAGCAGTCCTATGGCTATGGCTAACTGGTGTATTTGGTATGGCTACTAAATATGCAGAATGTTTAATCGGTGTTAAGTATAGAGTAAAGAGTCAAGATGGTACTATGATAGGTGGTGCAATGTACGCTCTTGAAAGAGGACTTAATATGAAATGGTTAGGCGTAATCTTTGCACTTCTTACAGGGCTTGCTGCCTTTGGTATAGGAAATACAGTACAAGCTAACGCTGTATCAACTATAATCAACGAAAATACAGGAGTACCTGTTTGGATAATAGGACTTATACTTGCTATATTAGTAGGTGTTACTATTATCGGAGGAATCAAATCTATAACTAAGGTTTCAGAAAAATTAGTACCTTTTATGGCCGCTTTCTATTTTCTTGGTTGCGTAATTATTTTAATATTAAATAGAGATGTATTAGGCGAAACAATTGTATTAATATGTAAATCTGCTTTTAATTCTCAAGCTGCAGGTGGTGGATTTATCGGAGCAAGTGTTCTAATGGTAGCTCGTTTTGGTATTGCTAGAGGTTTGTTCTCTAATGAAGCAGGTTTAGGTTCTGCTCCACTAGTTGCTTCAGCTGCACAAACAAGAAACTCTGTAAGACAAGCTTTAGTTTCAATGACTGGATCTTTTTGGGATACAGTAATTGTTTGTCTTATAACAGGTTTAACTCTTGTAAGTTGCGTTATTAAGTATCCTGGAATTGATGCAACATCCGGTAATGGTGGTATACTAACAAGTCAAGCATTCGCTATGATCCCAGTAATTGGACCAATAATTCTAACTATAGGTATGGCGACATTTGCTTTCTCTACTATACTTGGATGGTACTATTACGGTGAACGTTGTATAATGTATCTTGGTGGTGAAAAGATTAGAAGGCCTTATCAGTTTGCTTGGACTATACTAGTATTTGTCGGTTCAGTATCAAGCATGGCACTTGTTTGGAATATAGCTGATGCTTTAAATGGTATGATGGCAATTCCTAACTTAGTTGCAGTACTTCTCTTATCAGGTGTAATCGCTAAGGAAGGCAAAGAGTATCTTAATCCAGAACACATTATGGATAAAGATATGACTCCAATTCCTGTTCTTGAAAACACTAAAAAAGGTGTATTGTTCTAAACCAAATTAAAACTATCAAAGCCTTTAAGCTATTTGATATGACCACTGTCAAGTAGACAGGTTAAATATCTAAAAATTTATTTGACTGCTGTACTAAATTGGTGCAGCAGTTTTTCTATACAATCCAATTAGCTTTATACTTTTCAATTCGTTTATTTTCAGGAATCGGAAATTGGATTGGATCATTTTTTTCTAAAGCTTCAATTCGCACTTGTATAG
>JAENWG010000072.1 GCA_016650175.1 Peptostreptococcaceae bacterium
ACTAGTTGGTGTAATTCCGTCTAAGTATTCTTGAGCTACCATTGCTCGAAACTCAGCTGTGTGTGGTGATTTAGCCATAAAAATTCCCCCTAAGTAGATTTTGGTTATTTACCATGTCTACTTAAGGGGGATCATATCAATATCATAGGAGGCCTATTAAAATATTTAAAATTTTGGGTGCTATTTTTCTAATAAGACTTCTATAAAGCCTTCTACTTCACCCCAAGCATCTCTTGATGACTTCATAAGCCACATGGCCTTTTGGAAATTATGAAAGTTACCTTCATATATAGAAAGTTTAATATCTACTCCAGCAAGTTTTGCTTTTTCAGCAACCCTAGTTGAATCATCAAGGAGCATTTCATAAGAGCCTACCTGTATTAGCATAGGAGGGAATCCAACATAATCAGCAAACAGAGGTGACAGATAAGGGTCCTTAGGATCTGCTCCTGCTATGTAATCGTTGCTGTACAGCAAACTATTATCACTTCCGCCAAACAAAGGGTCTTTATCATAGTTATACTTTACAGAGTCTCCGGATACGGTTAAATCGGTCCAAGGAGACATGAGGATTAGTCCGGTTGGTTTACTGTAGCCTTTATCAAGAATGTAACGGCACAATGAAAGTGCTAAACCACCACCTGCTGAATCTCCTGCGATTATAACCTTCTTGTAACCTCGATATAGAAGCCATTGATAAGCTATGGCGGCATCAACTAGTGCAAAAGGATAAGGATTTTCTGGTGCAACTCTGTAATCAACCGATAAAACGTCACTATCTTTACTCAGATTAGAATATATACAAGACAAAGTCCTATAAATGTTGCTTAATTTTCCTATATAACCGCCACCGTGCAACTGAAGAATTGCGGTTTCGTGGTTGCCGCTTCTTGGAGCAATTAATTCCATATCAAATTTACCTAAACTAAAGATTTTCCAGCTAAAGGTGAGTGGGCATATCCATTTTTGTTCGGAGTTTTTCTTTAACCATTCTCCGTTTTGTATCTGTTTACCATATTGGCCATAAGAAATTATACCTGAAATCATTTCTCTAATTAAGATGCTATTAAAAGTTTCATCTTCAACTAAACTGTTGGAGATGAACGCTTCATTTCTATGCTTTTCAAGATTTCTTTCTAATCTTTCTTTTTCGTTATTCAAAATTACTCCTTGCTATCTGTTAATGTGAAAACGATGTCTTAATTCTGTTTGTGCTTTACTTCCCCCTATAATTAAAGTGGATATAAAGCTAAGTATAGTGTACATAAGTACTATTATTAGAACAATAGGTTTAGTAATTATACCAAGAGGTATAAGTATTAATGACAAGGCAGCAATTGCTATTAAAGTAAGCTGAACTACCATAAAACTTTGCCACTGATTTCGCTTAGTAAAAATAAGCGCTATAGATAACGTGGTTAGTATACCAAGAGAGACGGGAAATACATAGTTAGTACTCCATGCATCATATCCGGTACCTGCGTCCATAGTTATAATTAAAATTGCTGTTAATAAAGTGCCTATTACTATTCTCCATCTACCGCTACTAGATTGAGCAATAGCGAATCTCATTAAAAAATAAGCATATGCGAAACATAGCCCTGCTAAAAAGCTCCACCAGGTTTCGTGACCTGAATAATAATTTATGGTAACAAGAACTGTTTCAACTACTATAGCGGATGCTAAAAATATTCTTAAGAATAAACTCAATTTTTTTCTTTTGGGGTGAACATCTGGATATTTTATTTTAGTATCATCACCGTCTACAGTCTCTAAGGCGCTATTACAAAGTGGGCATCTAGTAACATCATCGGTTATATATACGTTGCAGTGTTTACACTTATTCATTGTATACACCGTTACTTTCGATGAAGACATCTATGCCATCTTTTGCTAGTTGCATGAAAAAGGCTTTTTGTATATTAGTCTTTAGAAGGTTAGAGCTAAAAGTAAAAAACAACTTATCTCCGTAGGAGCAGATGGTTCCTTTTATACCTTGTCCCAACGACATAGATAAAACTGCATAGAATGATTCAATGTATTTTTTAAACCCAGGCTCAACTTTAATGTTTCCGATATTGGTAACGGTTGAAGTGTTAGCTAGAGCGGCTTTCCTATATATAGACCTAACTGCTATGTTTTTAAGTAGAAGAGGTACCGCTTTTGTTATAATGTTTTTTTCGTTTGAAACGTTATATGACAAAGTTTCTCTTAGCTTTTCTTTAGTTATTTTTTTTCTTAAATCGTTAGTAACCGAACCTAGAATATCTTCAAATGTATAGTCCATTCTCTCTGGTATAAATTCAGCAGATACCATTATAAAGAAATTTTTAGTAGTAGAGGAAGGAAAATAGGGCCTTAAATTTACGGGGACAGCAACACGAATTGGTTTCTTGTTTTGCATATTTTCATGGAAAAGGCTCCATATGAAAGTGCATACAAGATATTCGTTAATACTGACTTCGTACATATTGCATACGGTTTTTAATTGAGAAACTGACATACTACCCTGCATTAAACCAAGCTCTCCAGGAAGCATTTTTTCACCACGTACGATAAGTGCCTTTTGATTTGGATAACGTTTTTTGTTTTCAGGGTCATAATATTTTAAAAAGCTATCTTCTCGGTTAGTAGAAGTAGTAGAACTGTAGTATGAACTTTTTTGTTTATTAACGTTATGTACCAAATCTAAATAATGGTAAGTAAGTTCTAAAAGAAAATTAATACCACCTACGCCATCAGCCAAGACGTGAAAAATCTCTAAGTTAATACGCTTTCCGTAATAAGTTACCGAAAAAAGGTAATCGTTATTTTTTCTAGGTTCAATATATCTACAAGGATAATTAGACTCCAACTTAACAATTGGTGGCTCGTTGTTATTTTCTTCAAAATAGTACCAGAAAAAACCATGTTTTAAGGTAACCTTAAAACCGGGGAATTTCGGAAGAACTGCATTCAGTGCTTCCTGAAGAAATTCTTCCTTGATATCTTCTGTAAGGGAAACACTAATTCTGTAAACGTTAGTCATTGTTTCTCCTGCAATAGCAGGAAATAAAATAGCTGCGTTATCTAGCTTTTCCCATTTAATAGTCTTAGCTTCCATAAAGTCATCTCTTTCCTAACAGCGGTTATTTCATCCATAATCCGCTTAATGTCATATCTTCATCAAAATAGAAAGTATATGTACGCTCACCATTTTCATATTTACATTTTACTAATGCTAGAGCATAAACTGAATCTTCCTCACCAGCTTTACTGGCTAAGATTACTTCATCGAATTCCTCAAAATTGCCTGATTCATCTAATAGTGGGTCCCAAGCTTCTTTTAGTTCTTTGACTGAAATAGCGTCTTGAAATTCCTCGCTTATGCGCGCATGTATAACGTCGTAGTTTCTGCTATTAGCTGCGTTTACTACTGCTTTTGCAGCTTCGGTTACGTCATCTTTATCAAAACCTTCAGGTAGTTCTTCTGAGTCGCAAGAGGTTATTAGTAAAGCGGGTATTAATACTAAAGCTGTTATTAAAAATAATTTAATCACTTTTTTCATTTTTCTTTTCCTTTCTTATAAACAGTATAGAGAATACTGCAAAGGTTAGTACAATTAATTCAACCATATATACGTTTCCGATAAGGACAGCGCATACATCAAGTAAGGTGTGTAATATTATTGCCAATATTAACCATATCAGCCTTTTGTCTCGTATTGATTTCATAATCATAACTGACATTCCGATATGAAAAGTTAGTGCAAAAATTCTTTCGAGGCCGCCTAGGAATATCATCACAGGGGCAAATTCGTATGCTGAGGTTATAAGTAGGTAGATATAATTTATTCCTACAAGTAAAATAGCCTCTATACCGCCGTGGCCGATTCCGAAGGAGATACCGCTATCAGTAGTTAGCTGATTTTTAAGAAACAGTTTAATAACTATATATCTCCCGATTTCTTCAAACAAAGCAGCTGTTATGCCTAAGAAGAAAGCATACAAAACTGGCTGCGTAAGCATAAATATATTATACCATGTAGCCTGTGGTAAAGCTAATTGTAATATAGGTACGATAGTGTCAATATACTTTCGGGAATTAAGAATCAGAGTACTCCTATACGCTACACCAATATTGGGAAGCTATTATTTATTAACTTACATGAATCTAAGTTAATTTTATATGTTTCCTAAATTAAAACCACTGTTTATTAT
>JAENWG010000065.1 GCA_016650175.1 Peptostreptococcaceae bacterium
ACTTACGACTACTATGACTGTTCAAAAAGAAATCGAAGAGTTATTAAAAGAAGAAGGCCTTAGAGATAGTGTTAAAACAATGGTTGGTGGAGCGCCTGTAACAAAGCGTTGGGCAGATAAAATTGGCGCAGATGAGTATTGCGAAGATGCTTCAGACACTGTTAATTTCATAATGAACTGGATAGAAGAATTATAATAGGAGGAAACATGAACAAATTTATTCATGAAACAGACATAAAAGGATATCATATATTGTCTAATGAAGATTTAGATCAAATACATGAAGCCACACTAACTCTTATGGAAGAATTCGGATTGCAAATGCATGGTAAAGAAGCTTTAAAAATTTTAGAAGGTGCAGGATGCAATGTGGACTGGGAAATAGAAAGAGTTAAGTTCCCTAGAAATTTAGTAAATGATGCAATCGAATCGACACCACCTGAAGTAACACTATGTGGTAGAGATCCAAAGAATGATGTCTTAGTAGGTGGAAAAAAAGTAGCATATAAAAACTTTGGTACAGGAGTTTTTCTAAAAGATCCGTATACAGGTGAAATTAGAGAAACAACTAAAAAAGATTTAGGTGATGTAGCAAGATTTGTTGATTCAATGGATGCAGCGAATTTGTTTTCAATAGCGGTTACTGCCGGAGATGTAAATCAAAAGGTAAGAGCATTGCATGAAGCAGAGGTTGTATTTAATAATTTAACTAAGAATTTTGCACATGATTTAGACGGTATAAAAAATACTAAACGTTTTATAGATATGGCAGCAATAATTCAAGGTGGATATGACAAATTAAGGGAAAGACCTATTATAACAATGGGAGCTTGTCCTAACAGTCCTCTAGAAATTAATGAAAATGAAACAGATATCATTATGTTATCCGCGCAATACGGTCTACCTATTGATATTTTATCAATGGGCTTATGTGGAGGAACAACACCTGCAACGTTAGCAGGAACTTTAGTAGTAACAAATGCTGAAATTTTAGGTGGAATTGTACTTGCACAGATAATAAATAAAGGTAACCCTATACTTTACGGTTCATCCACTACAATAATGGACATGAAAACTGCACAATCTCCTGTAGGTGCACCTGAACATGCAATGTGCGGAGCAGCTGTAGGACAACTTGGTCATTATTATGGAATTCCAACTAACGTAGGAGGAACATAGGGCGATAGCAAGTGTTTTGATGAACAACTAGGCCATGAAAAAACCATGACTAACTTATTACCAGCATTGACAGGGTCAAATGTAATTTACGGTATGGGAATGTTAGAAATGGGTATGACGATGAGTTATGAGCAACTGTTAATTGATCAGGAAATAGTCCATATGTCAAGTAGGATCTTGCAAGGAATTCCTGTAAACAAAGACACAATTGCACTAGAAGTAATAAAAGCAGTAGGACCTGCCAATAATTACCTAGCTCAAAGACATACACTTAAATATATGAGACAAGAGCTTTCAACTACTGAATTAATTGATCGTAGAATGAGAGAAGGCTGGGAAAAACGTGGATCTAAGGATATGTTTGAATTAGCAAGAGAAAAGGCAATAGACATTTTAGAAAATTACAAAGTAACTCCATTACCTGACGATGTTAAAAAGAAGATACACGACATAGTAGTAGAAGGTGAAGAAGAAGCAAACGAAATCGAAAAAGCAAAGAAGAAGAAAAAATATTCATAAGAAAGAGAGGGTTTATGGAAAAGAAATATTTTACACGTATGGGTGATGGTTCCATAGTTCATATGACTGAGCAAGAAATCAAAGCCGATATTCAACTAGGTATGGCAGATGCTGTTATGCGTGGCAAAATTAATCCGTTAAGTGAAGAAGAAACGCAGAAGCTATATGACATAGTAACAATGTCTGGCATTATAGTAGGCGTTGAACCAGGTATGCAAGTAGTATCTTCAAACGATTCAGGATCAGATAAGATTAGTACAAAATGCGGAATACCAGTAACAAGAGATATAAACGCTATGATACACGAAAGAGTATTAGGAGCGGATTCTGTTGACATTGGTAACAGTGATTATAACTACAAAACTGTTAAAGGCATAGCAAAGAGAGAAGCGACAATATTAAAACAGGCATTAAGAAATACAACTATGCCACTTTTTTACGGAGCTATGACAAACTTAGGATTTTACACTAAACCAGATGGTCCTGTAGATAATTGGGCAGTATTACTTCCTGAAGGAAAAATTAAAGAAGCATTACAAGCTCAAGAAGATGCGGTAGTACATGCAGTTAAAGATGTTACTTTTGTAGCTAAACAAATGGCAGATGTTGGAGCTGATGCTTTCATGCTTGATACATCAGGGGCAGCAGGAGATGCGGATTTCTTAGCAGCGCTTCTAGCTTGTGAGGAAATCACAAAAAAACATCCTGAATTAAAAGTTGAAATTGGAGCAGCAGGAGAATTTGTTTTAGGAATGCACGGCAAACTAAAATATGATGGTCAAAGAATAGCTGGAGCGTACCCTCATAAACAAGTTAAGTTGGTTGAAAAAGCTGGAGCTAGCATATTTGGGGCTGTAGTAAATACTAACTGTAATATGTCATTCCCATGGAATATCGCAAGAGTTTGTACATTTATCAAAGCGTGTACAGATGTAGCTGAAATACCAGTTCATGCAAATGCTGGTATGGGAGTTTGCGGAATTCCAATGTGTGAAAACCTTCCGGCTGATGTTTGCTCAAGAGCAGACAAAGCACTTATCGAAATCGGGAAAGTAGACGGATTGTAGATAGGGGTAGGCGATCCTTTAGGAGCTGAAGCAACGCATGCGTTGGCAGCTTGTATGGGTGGTGCGAGAACAGCTGGAGACTTAGTTATGCGTCTGCAGTTAGACAAAAAGATGAAAATCAATGAAGCTAAAGAATATGTAGCTAGGAAGTTAAATATAACTTTAGAAGAACTCGTTGATGTTGTAACTATGTCAGAATTAAGAGAAGAACGTGGTATTGGTTTAGCACATGTAGAGCCAAACGCAGAAGCCAATATGGGTATGGAAGCTAAATTCAGAATAGCAGAAATTCTTGACATAGAAATTAACTCTGTTGAAAAATTTAAGAAAAGAGCTGGATTAAAATAAGCTTGCTTAAGTTGTAGCTCTGCAAGGAGTAGAGCTACAACTATAGATATTATATTTTTTTTAGAGATAGAATTACTTTTGAGAATATTATTTGCAATTGCATTTGATTTATTCGAGGAATATAAGCGGTTACTAAAGGTTAATTTAGGAGGTAAACAATGGGCAGAAGAATACCTATGTGGCAAATTTTATTAGTTATAGCATTTATGGTAGTATCACTTATGTACACAATAGTAGTAGTAGAAGGTTATATGCATACAGCACTTATATTATCAGGCGCTTTTGCAGCTATTATCGCAATCATGAACGGATACAAATGGTCATATATCGAAAAAGGAATACTTAAAAACATTGATAGTTCAATGCAAGCACTTCTTATACTGTTAACTGTAGGTATGTTAATAGGTACATGGATTGCAGGCGGAGTTATACAAGCAATGATTTATTATGGACTAATGATATTGAGTCCAAACATCTTTTTACCAGCTGTATGTATAATCTGTTCAGTAGTATCACTTGCTACAGGATCAGCATGGACTACAGCAGGAACAGTAGGTATCGCATTTATCGGTATCGGTTCTGCACTTCAGATTCCTGATGCTATGACAGCAGGAGCTATCGTTTCAGGCGCATACTTTGGTGACAAAATGTCTCCACTTTCAGATTCTACAAACTTAGCAGCAGCTATGGGTGGTGCTAACTTGTTTGATCACGTTAGACATATGGTATGGACAGTTACTCCTTCATTTATTATCGCTGTAACACTATATTTCATCATCGGAATGAAGTTTAGTGGCAGTGATGCTAGCATGGAATCAGTAGATCAGCTTCAGACAGTATTATTTGATAATTTCTATATTTCACCAATATTATTATTAGCTCCTGTAGCAGTAATCTTACTAGTAGTATTTAAGATTCCGGCTATTCCTGGATTATATGCAGGTGTTTGGTTAGGCGCTATATTTGCTATAGTATTCCAAGGAGATAGCTTTGGTAATTTACTTGGAATAAACATGTATGAGGGTTTTACTTCTAGCACAGGCGATGTATTCGTAGATACACTTCTTACAAGAGGTGGTTTATCTCAGATGTTCTACTCTGCTGTATTAGTACTATGTGCTATGGTTGTAGCTGGAGTTTTAGAAGGAACTGACATGCTTAAAATTGTAAGTGAAAAACTGTTAGTATTCTGTAAGAATACAGGATCACTTGTACTTCTTACATTAGTTACTTGCATAGCATGTAACATATTATGTGCTGACCAGTATGTAGCTATAGTACTTCCCGGTAGAATGTACAAAGAAGCGTTTGAAGACAGAAGACTTAAGAATAAAAACTTATCTAGATGTTTAGAAGATGCAGGAACAATAACTTCTGCTCTAGTTCCTTGGAGTACTTGTGGAGCTTACATGTCTACAACATTAGGAGTATCAACTGTAGCATATCTTCCTTATGCATTCTTGAACCTGATTAATCCGTTTGTATCATTATTCTATGGATTTACAGGAATTTCAATGGAAAAAATGACTGAAGAAGAATATCAAGCAGTTCTTAGGAAGAGAGAACAAGACAGAAACGAAATGGTCAGTTAATCAATACGTGTTATTAATAATAATCAATATTATTTAAGTATAAGCATGGAAAAACATATTGTTTAATGGTATTATATATGATAATGGTTTATATAAAATCAAATATATGTTAGATAATATGGAGGTTTGATTTGGATAAAGAAAGATTATATGAAAAAGCGAGAAATGCGATAATAGATGCTGATGAAAGCAAGGCTATGAGTATAATTTCTGAAGCTCAAAAAGACGATAATATTGATTTACTAGACTTATTATTATATGGTTTTGGTGATGGAAATGAGGAAATTGGGAACTTATTTGATATAGGGTCATTATCTTTACCAGAACTTATATATGCAGCAGAGGTTATGAGAGACGTAACAGACACAATATTAAAGCTTTTCAATAATGATAAAGAAACTATGAAATTTATGCATAAAGGCAAAATACTTTTAGCGACAGTAGAAGGGGATGTACACGATATTGGCAAAGGTATCGTGGCATCTACATTAAAGGCTGCGGGTTATGAAGTTATAGATTTAGGATGTGAAGTCCCAGCTGAAACAATAGTTGAAAAGGCGATTGAAAATGATGTAGATATAATTGGTACTAGTGCACTTTTAACTACGACAATGGTAGAACAGAAAAATTTAATCAAGATTTTACAAGAAAAGAATATATCGGATAAGTTTATTATAATGGTTGGAGGCGCGCCATGTACTAAACGTTGGGCCAAAAGAATAGGTGCTGATG
>JAENWG010000050.1 GCA_016650175.1 Peptostreptococcaceae bacterium
TGGAGCTACTGGTGAGAATCGAACTCACAATCCCTTCATTACGAGTGAAGTGCTTTACCATTGAGCCACAGTAGCAAATCGCTAATGGTGATTATACACTATTAGCAAGAATATTACAATTATATAAGTCTATTTTCTAGCGCTATGGACATCTCTAAAAAGTATATTAACTGTCCTAAAGATTTGGCTTTAAAGTCTTTAATTCTTATCTCTACTACAGGTAATTTTTTATCACTGCATTTCTCCAAATATTCTTTTCTTGAATCCTCAGCCATGAATTTTATTAAGCCTTCTGGATGACATCCTGGAAATGGAGGTGTCATAACATCTCTATTAGGTTCTTCTACGCTTAAATCTAATATCATTGTGCTTTCTTCAGGTTTAGCCAAATATCTATCATTGGTTCTATACTTAATATATTCTATAAGTGGAGCAAACTCTGTTTCTGAAAAATGAGCATATCTTTCACCGTTACCTTGCATTTTGAGCAGTTTACTTAAACCAGCTAAGGTGCTTCCATCCGCATCCCATATCAGATTTGTTACCATACTCTCATAAGCTTCTACGAAATCTTTAATATCATAACCCATTATACCTAAAGGAAACAGTACTGCGGGGGTCATTAACCACTCTGGTGATTTTATACCTTCTTGATAATGAAGCCTTACATATTTGTTTTCAGCAGCCTCTTTCATAAAGTAACTACTGCCTTTTGGCGCTATTACATATACATTTTCTTGTGCTTTATCTAGATCGCTTTTGTTAAGCAGTTCTTTTCTAGCTAAAGTAAATGCACAAACCAGCTCAGTAGATTCGTTACCACTAGATATAGCAATTACATTAAAATCTTTAGTTTCCATTGCTTTTACAGCATTCCCGTACTCTAAAGTGGATAAATTGTCGCCTAAAAAATAGATTTCTTTATCTGTATCAGCTGCCATGTAAAAGAATTCTAACAACTTTTTCAGTTCTCCATCTACAATTACTACAGTAACTTCACCCTTTTCTTTAATATCTTCGATTGCCAATTTAGCAGCTTCTACTAAATCCTTATTACTCTTCATCGTAGGTTGTATCCAAGAAGCTTCTGATGATTTTTCGGAAAATATTTCGTCTAGAGCCTTTTCTACTTCAGGGGACATGGCTTTCATTTCATCTTCGAATTTATCTAAATTCCTATATTTTAATTCAAAATCTTTCATTACAGTAATCCACTCCTTTATTTATCTTTATTTGGTAAAATCCCGTTATTTATTTCTGACATTATTCTTTCGATTGGATTTTTATCAAATTCAATTCTATTTAATATACTTTTATTTTTACCTGTAACTCCTATCAATATGAGTTTTTTTAACAAGCTACGAAAAACTTTTTTAGATTCTTCATCTAATCCTTCAGTGGCATTTAATATATCTAAGATATCCTTCCCTCCTAGGGAATTTAGATCCTTTACAGTATTTATACCGTTATTTGAAAACATAGTAAAAAGTGCATCCACAAATATCTCCCTGTCTTTAAGCGACGCCGTCATTAGCCAAGCATGAATAGTTTTATCAAGATACTCGCCTTCTTTTGTTCTGCCTTCCATATATTCAAAATCGTCCTCTTTAACAGTCCATGTAAAAGCAGAATGTTGCGCAATACCTTTGGCCGTACTCTTAATCACCTTAAAATCTTCCTGTGATTCAAGAAGCATACCTATTACAGAAGTCTGCGGTACCATTTTACTAATCCTATCTGATATTGATAAATATCCGTAGGTAGTAAACAGTTCGTCCCTAAATCCTGGTCCGTCATGAGAAAAAATTTTGATTATTTTATCCTGAATGGCTTCATCGCTACAACAAGCGCTATAGACCGCTAAATTCCCTCCCTTAGAGTGTCCTCCTACATATATCTTTTGGGAACTGTTTTCTTCGTAAAAAATTTTTAAATATCTTACCGCATTCGCTTGAGAAGGTGTTTCGGGCATAAATGCCATATTGAAGTCTTCCTTCCATCCGACTAATGTACCATCGGTACCTCTAAAACATACATAATCTATTTCATCGCTTATTTCATATGTAACAGCAGCAAATTGCATCTCTTTTTTTTCACAAGATTCAGTTATCAGATTTTTTATTCTTATATCTCTAAATCTGGGATTTGAAACAAGTATTGTTAACAGTTCGCGGTTTTCATCATCTGAAATACCATCAAAAAACATATTACCAAAGTACTCAGCTTTATTCAAATCTTTAATCGTCCAAACTTCTTGACTTTCCCCTTTGATTTGAGCTTCCATTCTACCATAAAAAAGCTGACATAAAATCAAACTGTCTACCGAGTTAAATGGGCTATCTTCAAAATTTTTAAAATTATCTTTTGCATAATCAAGAATGTTTCTATTCTCCATCATATTACTCCTCGCGGCATATAGTTTTACACGTTTCTTCTATTACTTCTTCTGCATCTATCATATCATTGTTATTGCATAATATGGACAATTTATCTCCGCCATATAAAATGGTTTGACCGTAAGGTATCAACTCTTTGCCATCTCTCTCTACTGAAACTATAAGGCTACCACCAGGTAAATGAAGTTCTGCCACTTTTTCACCGTCCATATACGCTCCATAATATATTTCAGTTTCGAATATTACCTTTCGTCGTTTTATTGGATTATCTTCCTTAGAACCAGCCTCATCTTTAAGCATTCTGTGAAGAAGTTGCTCATAAACAGGAATTCCTCCTAATACATCCGCTACTGTATATGCTACTAACGCTACTATTGCTATTGCTAGAAGACTTCTAAAATCTCCAGTCATTTCAGTAATTAGTATGACACCTGTGATTGGCGCTCTTACTATAGCCGCGAAACAACCTGCCATTCCTAATATAACAAAAGATACTATAAACTCTTGGTTCATTCCTACTGATTCAGACATTATTTTGCCAAAAGTTCCACCCGTCAAAGCTCCCAATACCAATAACGGCAAAAATATTCCGCCCGGTACTCCTGAACTAAAGCTAAGTGTAGAAAACGCAAATTTGCTAAGTAAAATTATTAGTAGTGTTATGACTGCCATATTACCGAGAGCAACTTCACCCACAAGAGACTGTCCACTTCCAAGTATTATAGGATAAGTAAATGCTAAAATTCCTACACATAGAAATGCAATCCCAACTCTACCTTCTTTAAACGGTATTTTTTCCAAAAGGTTTTGCATTGCGTTAAGAGAGTTATTATAAATAACTCCGACGGCTCCCAGTATAACCCCAAGTACAATTACCATCCAATAATCGCTTAGCGGCAAATCCTCTGTTATATGAAGATCAAATATCGGAGCAAGCCCTAAAATATTACGTACTACAAAATCCGCACTAACAGTTGCTGCCATAGTAGTAAGAAGTACGTCTGTAGAAAAGTTTTTATGCAGTTCTTCCAAGCCAAAAATTACTCCCGCAAGCGGTGCTCCAAATGCTGCCGCAAGTCCAGCTCCAGCTCCACATGACATCAACATTCTTTCTTCGGTTAATAGCTTTCCTGTTGTTCTAGCAAAACCTTTTCCTACCATAGCACCAAGTTGTATGCTCGGTCCTTCTCTACCTAAAGCAAGACCTCCACCAATGGCCAAAACACCACCTACGAACTTAGCTATTATTATTTTATACCAGACTGTTTCAATTTGACCTTTTAATTCACCTTCTACTTGTGGTATGCCCGAACCGGTGCAATAAGGTACTTTTTTAACTATATAGGTGACCATCAAGCTTATTGCTGCTAACACTACAAAAAATATGATTATATTAACTAAGCCTTGAGATGCAAACACGATGAACCTATTCCTAAGTTCATCTGCATATTCCAAAATCATCCTAAAAAGCGCAATCAAAAAACCCGTAACAACACCAATTATGAGTCCTTCGAGAAGAAGTTCATATTTGAAAGTATCTTTTCGCTCTAAATTTCTTTTAGCGCTACTTACTTTTTCTTGTCTTCTTTTTTTCCTTAGCTTCTTAATATTTCTTTTTTTAATTTTTTCTTCTAATTTTGTTACCAATTCATTTCCCTACTATCTTGAATATAGATTATTTGTTAAATACTCAGGATTACTAGTAACATCAATACCTAAAGATTTGAATGTTTGTTCGTCTCCCTCGCTTAATATTGCAGTGCAATGTGCTCTACAACCTCTTAATTCTTGCAATTTATTTAGCGCTACTTCAGCCATTGGGTTAGTAGTGGTAGACATAGCTAATGCCATGATTACCTCTTCACAATTAAGGCTAGTTTTAAGACTCTTGAAAACATTTTTGTTTAAATCCTGCATTCTCTGCAGTATTTGTGGCGAAATTAACGGAAGTTCATCTGATATACCAGCAAGTACTTTTATTGAATTTAAAATTACAGATGCGCCTGCTACCATTCTCCTAGAACTTCTTCCTGTTACGATTTGACCGTTTGGCAACTGAAGTGCAGTTACTACGACATTTTCAAAGCGCTTGTCACAATCCCTCTTTTTCTCTGCATATTCTTCAGCTGGCCTTACCACTACTCTATCATACTTATCCGAATCTACTTCTTCCATCAAAAGCTTAGCTCTTTCAAGAGATCCTTCATCTATAACACCCTTTTTATAGTCACATTCCGCTATTAGATATCTTCTGATTATTTCTTGTAGTGCTGCTTCTTTACAGATTTCATCGTCTACTATTCCAAATCCAGCTCTGTTAACTCCCATATCTGTAGGCGATTTATATTCCGATTCCTCTCCTGTGATTCTTTCTATTATTCTTTTAACTACAGGAAAAGCTTCTAGATCTCTATTATAGTTAACGGCTTGTTTACCATAAAAATCAAGATGATATGAATCTATCATATTAACATCTTTTAAATCTGCCGTAGCTGCTTCATACGCAATATTCACAGGGTGTTTAAGCGGTAAATTCCATATCGGAAAAGTTTCAAATTTAGCATATCTAGCTTTGTTTCCAAGATTTTGTTCGTGGTAAAGTTGTGACAAACTAGTTGCTAGTTTCCCAGAACCACCACCTGGTCCAGTTACAACAATTAATGGTTTCGTTACTTCAATATATGGGTTTGCTCCGTAACCGCTATCACTTACGATAGTATCGACATCTGTAGGATATCCTTTAGTAAAATAATGCTTATAAGTTTTGATTCCTCGTCTGTTCAATTTATTAATAAACATGTTTACTGAAGGTGCATCTTCATATCTCGTAACAACAACTGAATTTATTTCGAGATCATAACTTCTAAAAGCATCTATTAGTCTAAGTACTTCTAAATCATATGTTATTCCAAAATCCTGTCTGGTTTTAGATGTTGTAATATCTCCAGAATATATACATATTATAATTTCGGCTTGATCTTTCATTCTTTGCAATAGCTTAATTTTAGCATTTTCATCAAATCCGGGCAAAACTCTCATTGCATGTTTGTCTTGAACTAGTTTACCACCAAATTCTAAATAGAGCCTTTCACTGTTGCTTTCTTCAATCCTTTTTAAGATATACTTAGTCTGTTCCTCTATGTACTTTTCTGCATCAAACCCTTTTTTCATTTTTTACTTTTTCCTTTCGTTTCTAATAGATTCTATGATCAATTTATTTCTTCTAGACATTAAACCTTCGAGTTTAATGTTATAGTCAAGGATTATTCTACCTTCTCCTTCATTATTAACATCATATTTAACTTCGTTTGTTAATAATTCCAGATTAATTCCTCCCATTGGTGTATGATATCTTGTAATATGTCTTTTTCCTTCTATGAACTCCATATCTACACTTCCTAGAATTTCTTTAGCATATCTATTCATGCGAACGGTACCATCATTTAAAGTTAATAAGGTTGTACAATCCTTTAACTCTGTAGCAGCAGATTCATCATAAACCAAATACATATTGTTTTCGTCAGAATAAAAAAATGCTTCTGTCATAAGTTCTAGATCTTCTTCTAATTTTTCAGTCCTAGAAAAGCCTTCCCCGTTAGCTTCTAAATCTTGCGTGTACTGTTTATGCGATATCTTAAGTTCTACTTCTGCTTTATAATTATATTCCCAGTCACCTTTAAATATCTCTTTCCTGATTTCATTTTCTGTTATCATTACCAGCAACCTCGCTTCTAATTTTTTTTAATTCATCTACATCAAAATTATATATTTTTTTGCAAAACTGGCACACTACTTCTGCGCCTCCATCTTCTTCAATCATTTCAGTTAAATCGTTTTCATTCAAAGTCATAAGACCTCTTTTATATCTAGCTTTAGAACAATCACAAAGCCAATTTATATCTCTATTAGATATAGTTTCCGGTTTATATTCATCTGGCATCGTGCTAAATACTCTTTCCATTAAACCTTCTAAAATGCCAATTTCTGTTTTCCCTTTCGATTTAAGCGTTTCCTCAGCTATCATAGTCGTAACCGATGGAATTGTTTTTAACATTTCCTCTAATGCAATTACCGCTTTCTCATCAAAATCCGGCAACATCTGAATTATAAATCCTCCGGAAGCAGCTATTCTCGTATCAGTGCCTATCATAACACCAAGCGCTACTGAAGAATTTTGTTGTTCTGAAATATAAAAATAAGCCGTTAAGTCTTCAGCTATTTCTCCAGATACTAACGCTATTTTCCCTAAATATGGCTCTTTTAAACCGATGTCTTTAATAACGGTCAATTCACCTTTACCTATAGCTTCTCCTACGTCTAATTTCCCATTTTCTTTCAACGGTAAGTCCACATCTGGATTCGCTATATATCCTTTAACGTTACCCGAACTGTCTGCTGTAGCTAGTATCTGCTTAGCAGGTCCTTCTCCTTTAAATATTACGGTTACTTTATCGCGATCATTTTTTAACATTAAACCCATCATACCGGCTGCAGTTAAAACTCTTCCAAGAGTCGCTGAAGCGAGAGGTGTAGTTTCATGAACCTCTCTTGCTTTTTCCACCATATCAGTAGTTATCGTTAAATAAACTCTATATGATTTACTTTTATCTATTCCAATTATTACTTTACTCATACCTTTTTCCTTTTATGTTTGATTAACAATTAATTTTATCACAAACACAGTCAAAGTTAAATGCTTTTATTGTGTTTTTACAAGTTAATCTATAAAAACCAACTGTGAAGTGACTCAAAACTTCTAACACTTTAATTAAGCCAATACGAATGACTGGATTCTACGTTCATAGGACTTAAACCTTTTAAGTCGTTCTTGATTCTCTTATTATTATAGTAATAAATATATTTTTGTTTTTTTACATTATTATCTTTTATAAACATAAAAATACACCTCCAAATATCAGATTGTTGTCTAACATTTCTGGTGCACTTCAATGTTCATCAGTATTAATTATATTAATATTTTAAAGCATTTTCCAAGACCTCTCTACCACAGTTATCAATTTCCTGTAGCTTTTCACTCCCAACATATTTTCTTATGTTTTCAATCCCTATATTTAGGTTTGGTTTTCTTGTTGTCATATTATGACAATCTGATCCAATAAGATTTACACAACCATTCTTTACCAAATTATAATTGTTTTTATTAAAAATCCTTTTTCCAAGAGCTTCACAGTTCATTTGAACAAGCACATCTAATCGACACAACTTCTCTATGTTGTCAGTTCCTTTTTGGAACGCCACGAATCTCTCTATATGAACTATTATAGGAGTTATTCCATGTGCATTATATAAATTATCAATTTCTTCTAACGTTGTTCTTGACCATCTTCCAAAAGGCATTTCAAGCATCATATATTTAGTTCCTGTTATGCAGAGCTTTTCTATGTCTTCCATTTTACTCATCATAGGAAAAAACGCAACTTCTGCTCCAAGAAACAAATCAGGGAATTCTTTTCTCTTTGCTTCATTACTACGCAAACGATTAAGGGCCTCTTTTCTATATGTTATGAACTCTTTAATAGTCTTTTCCTTGTAATAGTAATGAGGTGTAAGTACTATCGCCTCTGCTCCCTGTTTTTTAAGACTTTCAATCATAACATAGGACATATCCAAAGAACTACTGCCATCATCTAAGTTTGGTAATATGTGTGTGTGAAAATCAATCATTTATTTAGACTCTCCATTTTAATATTTTTATTTAGGATTGTGGTAATTACCGTAATTACCATACTTACCTGTTTTATTATATCCCTTAGGATTAGCGTTTAATACCACCCCTATTACCTTTGCGTTTGCATTATTAATTTTCTGTATAACTTCTATCAAATCCTCTTTCATAGTATAATTTGCCCTAACAATTATTATTAAACCACTTAAATATTTTGATGCAACCATGGCATCCGTAACTATGTTAACAGGCGGAAGATCTATCAAGATGTAATCATAATACTCTTTAAGATAATCCATTAGTTCTTTCATTGCCTCTGAGCCTAGCATTTCACTAGGATTCGGTGGCCTTGATCCTGACGGTATTATATCTAAGTTTTCATATTTTGTTTTCTTTACTGCTTCAGACAATTTCACTTGATTAACAAGCAAATTGCTAAGACCTATATTTCCTTCTATTTCCAGAAGTTTGGCTTGTTTAGACGCCCTTAGGTCTCCGTCTATCAAAAGGACTTTCTGACCCGTCTTACCAATCGACACAGCTGTGTTTAAACAAACTGTGGTTTTCCCTTCTGCAGGATTTGAACTGGTTACGCCTATAACTTTACAACCAACATCGGTCAACGAAAATAATATATTAGTCCTTAATGCATTATACTCTTCAGTAATTATAAAATCCGTCTTTTCGTTAATAATCCTCTTTCTTTCCTGTCTTATTGAAATGACATCTCTTTCTTTTTTATTAATTTTTTTCTTGTTTTCAGTTCTACTCAAATCGCACCTCAACTATTAATATTCAGTAATAACTCCAATTATTGGAATCTCTGTTACAGCTTCAATATCTTCTTCAAATTTAATCTTATTGTCCATTAAGTTTCTTATTATAATGACTAAACATATAACTACAAATCCAAGCAACAATCCAATCGCTGTGTTAAGCTTTACATTAGGATATACCGGTTTGTCATTAACTTTAGCTCTGTCTAGGATTCTAACCGAACTACCTTCTACAATTTCAGCTATCTTTGTAGGCGAACTTGTAGCTATTTCGTCTGCTATTTCCGCACATTCTAAAGGATTTTTGCCTTGTATTGTTACGTAAAAGACCTCTGTATTATTTACTGAACCCGCTGTCATCATTTCTTTAATTTGTTCCGGACTGTAGTTTACTCCCGTCTGTTCTATTACAGCGTTTAGTACTAAGTCGGATTGGATTATAGCTACATATGTCCCAACTAGCTGTTGAGCTGCTGCTAAATCACTAGTTGTAAGCGAATCCGCATTTGTTACAGTCTTGTTGTTAACATAAAGTTTAACAGTTGATGAATATTCCGGAGTAATTAAAAAATTACTCACTAAAAAGGTTACTAAACCCAAAAGAATTGTTATTAGAATAATTGCCTTTTGATTGCGACGCAACAAATAGAACAGTTGTCTTAAATCGATTTCTTGTTCTTGATTATTATTATTATTATTACCCAAATTATATTCCTCCACTTTATATATACCAGTAATTTTACACTATTGAGAAGTTTTTTGCAAGCAAATAAGAATTATATTGTTACATAAAAAAGGCTATTTGTTACACGGGAGTTTGACACTTTGTGAATAAGAAATCGTCCCAAGCCATTGGTATGGCTAATTTTTTTGTCAATTTTTTCGAAAAAATACTTGCGCGAACAACCGCGAAGTGATATAATAGAACGTGAAGAGGTGATTGAGATGAGAATATCTATAGCTAAAAAAAAGAACGATTCCTATGTATACATTGTTAAGGACGTTACCATTAACAGTAAACGTACAACCA
>JAENWG010000044.1 GCA_016650175.1 Peptostreptococcaceae bacterium
AGCTACTACGTCTTTATCAACTTCTGCAGCTAATTCTTGAGGTCCGTATGCTACGAAATGCATTCCCATTTTAGCGCATCCATACATCCATGCATATGACATATTGTTTCTGATGTCGCCACAGAATACTACTTTAACTTTGTTTAATGGTTTTGCTACGTGTTCTTCTATAGTAAGAAGGTCTGCTAAAATCTGTGTAGGATGATCAACGTCAGTTAATCCATTCCAAATAGGTACGCCTGAATATTTTGCTAAGTCTTCTACTACTTTTTGTTCATATCCTCTATATTCGATTCCATCATAGAATCTTCCAAGAACTTTTGCAGTATCTTCTATTGATTCTTTCTTACCCATTTGAGAGCTTGCTGAATCTAAGAATGTTACTCCAGCGCCTTCATCCATTGCTGCTGTTTCAAAAGCACATCTAGTTCTAGTTGAGCTTTTTTCAAATAACAGACAGATTTCTTTGCCTTTAAGTACTTGGTTTACTACACCAGCTCTTTTCTTAGCTTTTAGATCATGCGCTAAGTCTAACATATATCTGATTTCTTCTGGTGTGAAATCCATTAGTGTTAAAAAACTTCTTCCTTTTAAGTTTACAGCCATTTCTTAAGTCTCCTTTTGTAAATCATTATTTATATAAAACACACTTTTATAATTAATTTGCTTTTTCCTTTGCTTCAGCTTCATGCTTAGCATCTAACAAATCTTGATATTTACTTTGAGTAATATCATCCCAAAGTTCAGCATTATCAATACCGATATCTTTTGGTTCAAATACAGGATCAAGACCCAATGCTTTTTGTCTCTCATAGTCTTTTAATGTCTTAATAGCAATACCTGATAATAGTATTAATGCTATAAAGTTAACCCATGACATAAGTCCTACACCGATATCAGCCAAGTTCCATGCTGCTGCTGATTTAGTAACTGCACCTAATAAGATTATTCCTGTTAGTAATACTCTCATAATAGTTAGATATACTTTTCTGTTCTTAGATTTACCAGCTATATAATTAATGTTTGCATCTGTATAGAAAGCAAAACTTAACAGTGTAGTGAAAGCGAAGAAGAATATTGCAACTGCTATAAATGACGAACCAAGTCCTGGAATCCAACTGTCAATAGCAGCTTGTGTATATCCAGTACCTGCCTCTACTCCTGAAACAATTGCATTTTCAGTAATAAATCCATCACCAAGATAAACGTTATATGCTCCTGTTGATAAAATCATGATTGCTGTTGCAGTACAAACTAATAATGTATCAACATATACTGAGAAAGACTGTGCCAAACCTTGCTTCGCTGGGTGAGATACTTCTGCGGCTGCAGATGCGTGTGCTCCTGAACCCATGCCGGCTTCGTTGGAGTAGATACCTCTCTTAACTCCCCAAAGGATAGCTTGTCCCCAAATTGCTCCATATAATGCGTTTAAATTGAATGCGCAACCAAAGATTAATCCAAACATTTCAGGTATTCTTTGGAAATTAATTGCTAATATTATTAATGCTAATAATATATAAAGACCAGCCATTACAGGTACAATTTTTCCTGCAACATTACCGATTCTCTTCATTCCACCAAATACTACTAAAGCAAATAGTCCTGCTAATACAACACCTACTACTGTAGTGTTAAGTCCCCAAGCATTATTCATAGATTCTGCTACGTTGAATGCTTGAATTGTAGGTCCTGTAAATCCATTAGCTATTATAGCTGATATTGCAAATACAATTGCAAAAGCTTTTCCGAATCCTTTATGCTTCATACCTTTTTCGATATAAAATGCAGGTCCACCACGATATTCTCCGCCTATTTTAGATTTAAAAACCTGTGCTAAAGCTGATTCAGCATATGCTGTACTAGCTCCGATGAATGCTATCATCCACATCCAGAATACTGCTCCAGGTCCACCAAATGCGATTGCTGTTCCTACGCCTGCAATGTTACCAACGCCAATTCTTCCTCCAAGTGCCATTGCGAAACCTTGGAATGAAGATATACCTTCATCTGATGTTCCCCCTGTTGTTAAAAAATGTATCATATCTTTAAATAATCTTACTTGTGGGAACCTCATTCTTACTGAATAATAAAGCCCAACTAATAATGCTAGTAGTACTAACGGTAATGCCCATAAGACACCACTTACACTTCCTGTTAATTCTGCAAAATTCATATTTTCTCCTCTCAATAATATAACTTAAAATAATTCCTATAGTTATTGTATTTACCATATTCAGGAAAACTCATGAAAACTCAGAAAAAAGCACAAAAAAAGAAAAAAAGCGAAAATTTGATGATTTTCGCTTCACAATATATTCATTTAGTTTTCAAGTTCCCTGTAAGCAAGTAGTCCATCGAAAAACTTTGAGACGTTAACTCTACCGCCTAGTTCACTTTTACCAAGCACTACATCCATTTCTTCTTTGATGCTCCTGTATTCAAACACATAACTAGAATATTCTCTCACTACATCACTGCCGTAATCATCAGTTAGTGTATGAGCCACATTACTCATCCCTTTTTTTATAGCTCTTCTCATTCTTTGTTCTACATTTTTTACATTCTTATTGTTCAAAGTACAATAATCCTCCAAAACATTCTTTGTATAGCTCAAATCATTTTCAATTAGATAATCACACAAATTCAATACATCTGGTGTACCTGATTCTCCAAGCAATCCAATAATACTTAAAAAAGTTTTTATTGTATTAAGCCTATTGTTATCTTCGTTGCTAGGTGCTTTAGTATTATTTTCTACTGTGTCCATAACACCTCTTATATTTTTTACAACAGCTTCCATCTTTTTTTGTTCTGCCAGCTTTCTTAATACGCTTTCTACCTCAATTATATTTACAGGTTTATTGATAAAAAATTCAACTCCCGCCTTGTATGCGTTAGCAACCATTTCTTTATCAGCTACTTGAGATATCATAACAAAAGATAAATTAGGCCTTTGCTCCTTAATTGTTCTTACTAAAGATATTCCATCCATTTTACCCATAAGTAAATCCACCAAAACTATATCAGGATTCATTTTTAGAATCTCTAATATGGCATTGCTAGGATTAGTACTAAATCCGATTACTTCTCCAAGCTTTTTGGTTTCCACTATTTTTTCTAAGCTTTTGATAACTGTAAAATTATCATCTACAATATAGTATTTCATACATACCTCTATTATTAACTTTCAAATGAAATTTTAGGTATACGTATTATAAAGTTAGTATAATCCTCTTTTGTCTCAACTTCAATAGTTCCTGAAAACAATTTTTCAACATAGTCCTTTACAATAACAAGCCCTATGCCTCTTTGTATATCCCCGGTCTCTTCATTAAATTTAGATGAATAACCATGTTTGAAAATATGGGGTAAGTCACTTTGAGAAATACTACTTCCAGAGTTTCCAACTTCAAATATGTATTTATCCTCTTTTTCATATATGTAAACATTTATCTTTCCTTTATTTTTATCTATAGCTTCTATAGCATTATTAATTAGATTTCTAAGTACAGCTACCAATTCATAATGTTTAGAAACTATAAAATTAGTTTTAATTGTAGTGTTAAATTGAATGTTTAATTCACGCGCGGATATTCTTTGCATTACATCTGCTTTGATTATGTATACTATATCATTAACATGTACTGTATTGTTACTATAGTTTTTAATGAAGTTTTGTCTTAATACTTCTAGAGATCTCTTATAATCACCTTTAATCTCATGTGCGTCTTTTGATATATCAAGTGAAATATCAGCAAGTTCTTTAGGAACTTCATAATTTCTAAGCTCATTATGTAACGTATACGCTTTTTTCATGATATCTTCTATCTCAACAGAATTTTTATTCATTATATATAATTCGCTTTCGAATACCGAGTACAGTATTACTAAACGCTTGTATTCTTCGTCATGTTCAGCTTTTAATATAAGCTGGCTGTTAGCATTAATACATATTACTATAGTTCCTATAATAATTGTACGTACGAATGCGATTATCATTATTATGCTCACAGAGCTTACTAATAGTAGATTTTTATCAAATATAATTCCTCTTACAGAAAGTTCTATCACATTTGACATCATATCAGAGAAAAAAATAATTACTAAAAAGTTAATAATTCCTTTATCTCTATTTAATATTTGTCTAAGTAAAGTATATACTACACCAAAAGTTAAAAAATAGAAAACATCTGGCAAAATATCCTTGATAAGTAGCATGTTTATTGATCCACTAGTTAATGCGGTTAAAAGCAATCTAAACCCAGGAGAAAGTATTGCGGTAAATACAGTCAGTTTTAAAATTGAAATATAATTAAATGCATATATTATGACTTCTAGCATTATTACTGATAACGCCACTATAAATCCATATCCTAAAAAATTAAAATTAATTGAAGATGACAGCGCTACAATTAGTGAGAGCACTAATGGCTGAAGTGTACCAGCGTATTTTTGTATTTTTTCATTTTTAGTCATAAACATAAAATGTCTCCTTAAAAAAAATGGGCGCTAAGCGCCCATTTATATTGATTTATTATTCTACTAAATCTACTATTACATTTCCTGCATCAATATCACTAGCTGAATCTACATCTGTATCAACTGAAATTTCTATTTCGCCTGCTACTAATTTAGCAAATATTGCATCATAGTCTTCCTGAGTAAATGTTTCAAACAATGATGTTTCCATAGGTAATCCTACTGCATCATCTTTAGCGCCTAGTACCCATGCTTCTCCACCTGGGAACTCGTCATTTTTATAAGCTTCTAAAGCTTTAACTACAGCTTCTTTTAAGCCCTTCATTGATGAAGTAATTACTGTGTCAGATTGTGAGCTTTGATCAACGTCTACGCCGATAACATAAGCTTCACTTGATTCTGCTGCTGCACTAATAGAACTGAAGATTCCTCCTCCACAAGAGAAGATAACTTCTGTGCCTGCTGCATACCAACCAGCTGCTTTAGTCTGAATGTCAGGAGATGCTGAGAAACCACCAGTATAGTGATATTTCATATCTACTTCAACGTCCATTTCTGCTGCTGCATCATTAGCACCTTGAACAAATCCATATCCATATCTTACTACTGCAGGAACTGCCATACCACCCATGAATCCAAGTTTAGTGTAGCCTTCTTTAACAGCAGCATAACCTGCTAAGTATCCTGCTTCTTGTTCTGCAAATGTTACACCAACAGCATTATCTCCTGTTTTGTATTCTGTATAATCTGCATTATGAGGATTACCATCAATTAAGATGAACTTAACTTCAGGGTATTTATCCTGAGCAAGAAATATTGTGTCTTCAAACAAAAATCCTGGAGTAGCAATAACTTTAGCTCCATTTTCTACAGCTAAGTCAATCTGTTCCATTCTTGCGTCAGTTGAGTCTTCGGTTGGCTGATAATACTTGTAAGTCAAGTCGTTATCCATTGCAAATTCTTCAACGCCTTCCCAAGTTCCTTGGTTAAATGATTTGTCATCGATAGTTCCGATGTCTGTAACCATTGCCACTTCATAAGTATCTGTTGCTGTTGCTTCTTCTGTATCGTCGCTACTGCCACAACCAATGAAACAAAGAACCATACCTAACGATAATAGTAATATTAATGCTTTTTTCATATTCTACCTCCCTAAAATTATAACTGTTTCTATTATAAAACAAAATTGGTGTTTTGTATAGTGTAAATTTCTTTTTCTTAACTTAATAATTTATTTTCCGAACAATTATTCATTGATTCGCCATAAAAGTTCCAATAAAAACTTGGCTGTTAATCCCCATATTATGATGCCACTACACTTTATTATTGGCACGTCCCACTCCCTGTACATCCATTGATCATAATGAGTATACCCTATTTTTTCGTAAGGAAAGTCCTCAATATTAAATGGTCCGATTTTGGTAGAATAAAATTCTACCTTTGCACTCATTAGTTCATCTAATTCAATCAAATGAATTTTCTTCACTTCAGAATTGCTAATACTATCAAAGTCTATCTTGCTATCAATCATACCAATATATGAATATATATTAGCATTAAGATATCTATGTAGCATGTCTCCTTTTACTATAATTTCTATATCACTACTTATGATTTCAAGTTCTTCGCAAGTTTCTCTTATAATACCTTCTCTTACTTTTTCATCATTTTCTATTCTTCCGCCTGGAAAACAAATTTCTCCGGGTTGACTACCTAAATCATCAGCCCTTTCTTCAAATAACACAAACAGCTTGTCTCCTTTTTCAACTAGAGGAACAAGTATACCGTAGACTTTATGCTTACCAATATATTTACCTGGATTTTTAATATACATTTCTTTAATTTGTTCTACATTCATTAAGCACCTCATATAAAAACAGCAAGTAAGATTACCTTACTTGCTGTTTATTGCTTTAATTAGTTAAGTATTTCGCAACATTTAAAATCGACGCCTATCATTTCTTCTTTAGATGCACTTAAACTTACAATAAAGTCCATTCCGTAATTCTTTGAAATCTTTTTTAATCTTTCAGTAAATTCCGGTAAATCTCCTAAAGTAAAATCTGCATGCTTTAATATGCTGTCTATATAAACAGTCTCTATATCATGGTCTGAGCTGATTATTCCATATAGAAAGCCTATATATTCATCACAATTTGTAATATATTCATAATCTTCCATACAAATAACTCTAATTTTATATTTTAAATCGTACATTAGTCTAGCATTCTTGTTTATAAATATGGTACTTCCTCTTCCACTTTCTACGCTTTCGTTAGCTAATTCGATCATTCTCTTAGTTTTGCCACTGCCTTTATGGCCTAACAGTAATTTCACCATTTCCCTCGTCCTCCTCTTCTTTTATATGTTTTAATTATACACTATAAATTTTATCCATTCAATAAATTTTAAAAATTGTAAAATATTTTTTAAAAAGCGGCGTATAAACGCCGCTTTAATTTATTTACTTGCTAATTCTTTTATTACTACATCTATTCTATGAGCAACCTCAATAAAATCCTCTTCCATATATCCTCTTGATGTCATAGGCGCTGTACCTATTCTAACACCACTAGTTTTCATTGGAGACCTCTTTTCGTTTGGCACAGAATTCTTGTTAAGCGTAATACCAACTTCATCTAATTTGTTTTGTAAATCTTGACCAGTAAATTCATACTCAGATAAATCGAGTAAGAATAAATGATTATCCGTACCACCTGTAATTACATTATATCCCATATCAATGAATTCCTTACAAAATGCTTTGCAATTTACTACAACCTGATGTTGGTACACTTTAAAGCTTGGGTCTAAAGCTTCAACTGCGCAAACAGCTTTCGCTGCGATTATATGTTCAAGTGGTCCTCCTTGTGCATAAGGAAAAACAGCACTATCAATTTTTTTAGCTAGTTCCTGACGTCCAAAGATTAATCCTCCACGAGGTCCTCTTAAAGTTTTATGAGTAGTCGTAGTAATTAAGTCAGCATAGCCAAATGGAGAAATATGTTCACCTGCAGCTACAAGTCCTGCAATATGAGCTATATCAACCATAAAATACGCTCCGACGCTTTTAGCAATTTCGGCGAACTTAGGAAAATCAATTGTTCTTGAATAAGCACTGGCACCAGCTAGAATAAGCTTAGGTTTTAATTCTTCAGCCTTTCTTCTAACATCTTCCATATCAATAAATCCATTATCATCTACCTCATAAAAATGCATGTCATATAAGTTACCACTGAAATTAACAGACGAACCATGAGTCAAATGCCCACCGTTATTAAGGCTCATTGATAATATTGTATCACCAGTTTTTAAAATTGATTTATAAGCTGAAAAATTAGCTTGAGATCCACTGTGCGGTTGAACATTTACATGATAATCAGTATTAAATACTTCTCTCCATTTATCACAGCAATATTCTTCCATTTCATCTATGAATTCAGTACCGCCATAATATCTTCCTTTATTTCCAGAAGTTCTTTCGTACGGATACCCTTCAGCATACTTCCAACATAGGCAACTTCCATTTGCGGCTAAAACAGCTTCAGAACAATAATTTTCAGAAGCAATAAGTTCTACATTATTGCACTGCCTATTATATTCTTTTTCAATCATTTTTCCAACTTCAGGTGCTGTCTTTTTGATTAACTCAAAATTATCAACATTGTAGCTACTATCATCGTTGTTAAACTTATCAAACATACTCTTCACTCCTTAATCCACTAAAAAACTACGTATTTCACCTATCAAATATAACGAACCCGCAAAAACAATAACATCATAATTACTTTTAATCTCCATAGCCCTCTTGTACGCTTCTTTTGGTACCGGTTCTATAAGACATTTTGCCCCTTTATCTTCCAAGGCCTTGGACAATTTGATAGCACTTAGTTTCCTCAAATTGTTAGGCTCTGTTACAATAAATTCGTCTGTAATCTTTATGAATTCGTCTATCATACTATTATACGCTTTATCTTTTAAAATTCCAATAACTAAAAGTATTTTAGCACCAACAAAATTCGTTTTTAAAGTATTAGTTAATGCCACAGCACCATCTACATTATGAGCTCCGTCAATTATCACATAAGGATTGTTATTAAAAACTTCAAATCTACCTGGTTGCTTTGCTTTTTTAAAACCATTTACTATCTCATCATCCGTTATATTAACCTTACCTATACTTCTTAGTTTCTTTAGAGTTTCATAAGCTGTTACGGAGTTTGTTATTTGATGCTCTCCTCCCATAAAAATGGCTATATTCACACCATCTATTTGATACTCACTTTTATAAATATCTTTATCGAGAATCTTATACTTTACCTCTGTAGTGTCTACAAATTCAGAATTATTTATCAACGCTATCTTTGAGATTACCTCTTTTGCTTTATCTGGTATAGCCGCTGATATTACAGGAACATTATTCTTTATAATCCCAGCTTTTTCGTAAGCTATTTCTGCTGCACTATTTCCGAGTCTTTCCATATGGTCGAGTCCTATAGATGTAATAACTGAGATTAAAGGATTTTTCACTATATTAGTAGAATCTCCTCTTCCTCCTAGTCCCACTTCCAAAACCACATAATCAGTTTTCTTATCACTAAAATATTTTAGCGCTATTGCTGTAATCAATTCGAATTCTGTAGGAGCTTCATTCATTTCTTTTGCTACACTCAAAACCATTTCCGAATAATATATTAAATCATCATCAGAAATATGATTTCCGTTCATTTCAATTCGCTCGTTAAATACAGTAATAAAAGGCGAAATATATAAACCCACAGAAAAACCGGCTTCTCTTAAGGCTTCGTATATATATCTACATACCGAACCCTTTCCGTTAGTGCCTGCCACATGGATTACATTTAAGCTTTCTTCAGGATGATCAAGCTTTTCACAAAGGTCTTCCATCCTAGAAAGCCCCAATACGCTGCCAAATGTACAAAATTTATTTATTTTGTTCAATAGGCTATTTAATTCGCTATCCATTTAACAATTCACCTTTTTACTAACCATCGCAAGTCTTTCATCAACTTTAACCAACATATCTTTATATTTAATTTTTTTAGTTTCTTCTTCTTCTATTACTTCTTTAGGAGCTTTTGCTAGGAATCCTTGATTAGCTAATTTCTTTACCACTCTTTCTACTTCCTTTTCAAGCCTTCCCTTTTCCTTTTTAAGTCTAACAAGTTCAGCTTCATAATCAACTAAATCATCTAACGGTATATATATCTCTGCGCCGTTCATTACAGCTGACATTGCCTCCTCAGGCGCATCGCTATTAGAATTTATGAATATTATATCAGTTATATTGGCTATTTGCTTTATGTATCTTTCACCCGCTATAACTATATCTTTGTTCTTATCGCTATATATTACACATCTTAATTTTCTGCTAGGTGCAGCCTCTGCTTCCGCTCTTATATTTCTTACCGCACGAATTATTTCCATAGACGTATCTAATATATCAACTTCTCTATCATAAGCAAGATTTTCTTCATACTTAGGCCAGCTTTCCTTGATTAGCAGATTATCTTTATTATCTTCTTTAAGTTCACCTAATGGTAAATAGCTCCATATCTCTTCTGTTATAAACGGCATGAATGGGTGAAGGAGTTTCAAAATATCCTTAAGTACTTTAACCAAAACGTATCTAGCAACGGCTTTATCTTTTTCATCTTCTCCATATAATCTGCCTTTTACAATTTCAATATACCAATCACAGTATTCATTCCATGTTAGGTCATAAACTTTTTGTCCCGCTAAAGCTAGGTCATATCTTTCCAAAGCTTTATTCACATAAGAAATAGAATCATTAACCCTTGAAAGAATCCATTTGTCTTCATCCTTTAAATCGCTCTTATCCATTGATAAGAAGTTGCCTTCTTCATCTTGTAAGTTCATTATTACAAACCTAGATGCATTCCAAAGCTTGTTTGCAAAGTTTCTCGAAGAATCCAATTTACTTTCAATAAATCTCATATCATTACCAGGACTAGTTCCTGTAGTAAGCATAAATCTAAGCGCATCTGCGCCTACGTTATCTATAATTTCTAGTGGATCTATTCCATTACCTAGAGATTTGCTCATCTTTCTTCCTTGCTCATCTCTAACAAGTCCATGAACATAAACATCTTTAAACGGAGCTTCTCCCATTGTTTCATAAGAAGAAACTACCATTCTAACTACCCAGAAAAATATTATGTCATATCCTGTAACCAAGACATCAGTAGGAAAGAAATAATCTAGATCTTCAGTTTTATCAGGCCATCCCAAAGTTGAAAAGGGCCATAGTGCTGAACTGAACCAAGTATCAAGCACATCTTCGTCTTGCTTAAGCTTAGTACATCCACATTTAGGACAAACGCTAGGCTCTTCAAGTGATACTACAATTTCTCCGCATTCCTCGCAGTAATATGCTGGTATTCTGTGTCCCCACCATAGTTGCCTAGATATGCACCAATCTCTTATTTCATTTAACCAATTCAAATATGTTTTTTCAAATCTTTCAGGCACATGACTTAATGCCCCTGTTTTAGTAGCTTCTATAGCAGGTTTTGCTAATTCTTCCATCTTAACGAACCACTGATCTGAAAGCATAGGTTCTATTACAGTATGACATCTGTAACATTCTCCTATTGGAATAACCTTTTCTTCTGTTTTAACAAGATATCCAGCTTCATCTAAATCTTTTACCCATGCTTTACGGCATTCAAATCTATCCATACCTTCATATTTGCCTGCTAGTTCATTCATGGTAGCATCTTCACTAATACAGCTTAACACCTCAAGATTGTTTCTTTCTCCTACTTCAAAATCGTTAGGATCATGAGCCGGTGTGATTTTAACTGCACCTGTTCCCTTGTCAGGATCAGGATATATATCTACAATTACAGGTATTTCTTTATTCACAAGTGGTAAAATTACGTTTTTACCAATCATATCTTTATATCTTTCATCGCTAGGATGAACAGCTATAGCTACATCACCAAACATAGTTTCAGGTCTTGAAGTAGCAACTACTATACCTTCACTTCCGTCAGCTCCAGGATATCTAAAATACCAATATTTACCGTTTTTATCTGAATGTTCTACTTCTGCTTCTGATAGTGAAGTGCCACATTCAGGGCACCAATTTATAAGTCTATTTCCTTTATATATGTAGCCTTTTTCATATAGCTTAACAAACATCTCTTTTACAGCTTTACTGCAGCCCTCATCCATTGTGAATCTTTCTCTTTCCCAATCACATGAATCGCCTAATTTTCTACACTGCTTAGTTATTCTTCCGCCGTATTCTTTTTTCCATTCCCAAGCATGTTTTAAAAATTCATCTCTTCCGATGTCGTCTTTTTCTATGCCTTCTTCTCTTAATTTGTTTACAACTTTAACTTCAGTTGCTATGCTTGCATGGTCACTACCAGGTATCCATAGCGCCGAATATCCATCCATTCTTTTCCATCTTATAAGTACATCTTGAAGGGTTTGATCAAGTGCATGCCCCATATGTAATTGACCCGTTATGTTTGGAGGTGGCATTACAATAGTAAAGGATTCTTTGTTTTCATCGCGCACGGCTTTGAATGCTCCTTTACTTTCCCACATTTCATAAATCCTGTCTTCAAACTCCTTGGGATTATATGTTGTTGCTAGATTTTTTTTCATTTTTAATCTCCTTAATATTTAGTCAAGCCCTTTAAATGGCCATTAATCAGCTATTTTAATAATATCTATTAGTTTATATTATTAAACTAAAAAGTCAAGTATATATATTTAAAAAGTGGATAAACTTTATGTTTACCCACTCATATTTTATTTCTTGGTAATAGTCTTTCTGATATCTTCCATCTGTCTATCAACTTCTGATAATCTGGTA
>JAENWG010000060.1 GCA_016650175.1 Peptostreptococcaceae bacterium
CCAGAGATTTGCCTGATGCTTCCTTCAGATTCTACCTCACGATAGACACCCTTGCCTTCGGCTATGTGCTTATTGTTTCAACTACTTCCGCACTTGGGGCTTTCACCCTTGAGATTATGCCCATGCTGGGCGAACAACAAAAAGAGCAAAGATAAACTGTGCTCTTTTATATTTGTTACCCTTTTACTCTGTTTCTACCTTCTTCTTTAGCTTTATAAAGCATTTCATCAGCTCTATCCACTACATCAGAAGAACTCTCTCCTGGTTTATACTGCGCCACGCCTAAGCTTAAAGTAATCTTTTCTTTTAATTCATAATAATTTTCGGTGTTTTCTATCATAGCCCTAATATTCTCTGCCGCTAATTTAGCATCACCTAACAATGTGTTTGGTAACAGTATTAGAAACTCATCTCCTCCGAATCTAAACAGTTTATCATTACCTCTTATTTTTCTTCTCACAATTTCTGTTGATTCTTTTAATACCAAATCTCCTGCCAAATGGCCTTGCTTATCATTTACACTCTTAAAGCTATCTATATCATACAAAATAACTGAAAAATCAGTTTCATATCTACACTTTCTTTCAATTTCTTGTTCAATAAAATCGTACATTTTATATCTATTATATGCACCTGTAAGTTTATCAAAATAGCTTATTTTTTCGATTTTATCTCGCGTTCTGGAAAAGATAAATATAGTCATTAGAACGATTATCCACAAAGTAAGTATTAATATAGTTTTTACCCTAATTCCTTTAATTAAAGTATCTACTGCAAAATCCTCATTATAAAATTCCAAGTATCCGATTTGCTCTCCCAGAACATTTTCTACCTTTAAGAATACTACTGAATAGGTTTCATCATCAGCTTTTAAATTGAATATAAAAGTTTCACCTTTACTTACCAATTCGTCAATTTCCTCTAATTTATTTAGATCCTTAGTCAAAAGACTTATTAAACTATAGTATTTTCCCGTATCATCTATATATTCCTTGCATTCTTTATCATAATAATATGAATCAAATGCATTGCATTGTTCATAATTTTCACTTATCAGTTCTCCGAACACTTTATTGTCTACTACAGACTTTTTAATAATAAACAAACTAGGAGTATCAAATGTCTTATCCATTAACTCTATCACCGTTACAAATGAAATGCTGGTTTCAACACAGCCAACTTGTTTACCATCTTTAAATAGTGGGTCCACAAAGCTGTAACCATTAACTATTCTACCTTCTTCAAAACCTTCGGTATCAATCATGTTGCTATTTGCTATATTTATAGTTTCTCTAATACCTGTCAAATCGTCTCCATATTTGCTCGGATAGTTAAACCTATAGAAACTCGTATTGTCCGCTAATATAAATGCAAATTGTCTAATGTTATTTTCAGTCATATTTTCATAAGTATCATCTAGCAATTCTGCTAGTTCTAGTCTTAATTCATCTTTTCTACTTTCATCAGCCGTGTTAGCTTCTTTCATAATATTTAATACTTCTTCTTGATTTATAATTTCTTTATAGTAAGTTTTAGAATTCATTCTATACCCATCTATAAGTATTTCGTAATCTTCTTCATAACGTTTAATAGTTTCTTGGTTATTATTTTCTTTCGCATTATTATAATCCAAAACAAGATAATACTCCAAAAGCCCTAGTATTAATGTTACTAGTATGACAGTTACTATTCGTCCTGTTTTTTTCGCATTCTTTTTTAATTGTCTCATTATTTGCTCTTTTCAAATTTAGTATATATAAATTATTTTACCATATTAACAAAGAGTTTACTACTATTGGGTTGTACTTTCCAACTGTATAGAAATAAAACAGCTTTCTTGATATTATTATCATAGAAAACTGCTTTATTATATCTATTAAATTACATGGAGTTTATCGTTAAGCTCCAGATCCATTTTTCTCTGAATTTACTTGGTTCTGTACTTGATTCTGGTTTTGGGTCTCTTCTGTATCGCTTGAATTTTGGTTATCAGGTTTTACACCATTATCTTCTAGCAAATTTACTTCTTCTGAATCTGTTTTATTCACTTTGTTTTGAACTTTATTTCTTTCTCTTATATTGCTTTGTACTTGATCCATGATTTCGTCTAGTTCATTTTTCTCAAGTTTGTTTTGAAGATTCTGCCTTATACCATTTTTAATTTTATCAACATCAACTGAATCAGCCTCTAATTTATCTTTGTTTAGTTCAGCTTCTTCCATAGCTTTTTTAGTTTCTTGTATAGCTTCTTCATCTCCAGATTTTAGAGCTTCTTGGTATCTTTCTTTTGTTTGTTCACATAGCTGTTTTGCTTCGGCAAACTGTTCCTTCACTTGATTGAAATCAGCTATAAGCTCACCCTTTTGTTCTTGATTCATTTCTTGCTGTTGCAAATGAGCATTAACACGGTCTACTTTATGTCCGAAATCTTCCTTAATAACAAAACCTGCTTGTTCAAATTCAGCTCTTAATTCTTCATTATCAAAGAACTCTTGTACTGACATATCTTCTTCAAATTCAGCAAACTTTCCAGAAACTATAAGACCTAGAGGTACTTTAGCACCTAACGCTTCTTCTAACTCATCTCTAGTTGCTTTAGCTATCGCAATATTAACTTTACCTAAAACTTCGTTTTCTAGTGCTGCTTCTCTTAAGCATTCTTCTACATCGCCGTCATCTGACACTGTAGCTATCAATACATAATCGTCATCCAAATCTTCAAGATCAATAAAGTCATGTGCATCTGCCTCTGAAATAATATATTCTACAGCTTCATCAACTTTCATGCCAATTACAACTTCAAGTCCTAACGTTTTAGCATCATCATTTAAAGCTTCATATCCTGTTACAATTTCATCTTCATCAAGTTCTAGTTGTACACTAGGGTTAATATCAACCATTACTAATGTCGCATAATCTTCCTGGGCAAAGAAAAATCCTCCCGTAACCAATAGTACAAATACAGCTGCTACTGCAGCAAATCTTCTAATTTTCATTAAATTGTCCCTCCTTTGGACCGCACCATAATAAATGTCATCTGCAGCGAAGAAAATCTCCTGACCTTGCTGTAATCCGGTTTTTAATTTTATTTTTACATATTCATTCTCTGCTAATACTACCGCATGTGAATCATACACCTTCATAACAACGCCTTGTTTCATTTCTTTTCACCTCTCCTTTTGACTTTTACACTATACAATACAACGGACATTCCAATTTTAGGGAACATTTTTTATTTTATCCATGTTTTTATTAAATCAAATTTCTTTATAATAATTATTATTATCGATATTATATATTCTTTGCTCCCGTAAATAACTTTTCTGCTAACTGAAAATCTTTTTGACATTTCAGTAACCGGCAATCGCTTTTTTTTAAATAGATGCTTGACCAAGTCCTCTTCTTTACTAGTCTTCCTCGCAATTATTCTCGCTTCTTCTCTGGTATCATAATGTTTAGGACTATTTACTACAAGAGTGTCAAAATCGATGCCAAATTTTGATAGTTCTCCTTCAAATGCCTGAATTTCCATTTTCAATTCGATCTCACCTGTTGAAGTATCTTTGATGTTTTCAATATCCACATCCTCTAAGGAACTTTGTTTATCTCTATTTGCTTTTTTCAAATAGTTTATTAATTGATTATCTATTAAAACTTTTGCAAAACTTAAAAATGTTCCTTTATCAAACTTATACTTTACTATCGCATTATAAAAAGCAAGCAATGCAATCTCATAGCCATCATCATTTTCTATGTTCACATACCTACCTAATTTTTTAGATACAGTTGATATGATAAACGGTTTTGAAGATTCAATAAATTCTTCAAAATTCTTCGAATGTATATCTTTTTGAATTTTTAATACAGTATAATCTATATCACTTCTTATGGTCATCATATCCTCCTATCTCTAGAAACTCATCATTACTTTATCTCAATATTAAAAATAAGTCAAACATATAGAAATATTTGTATCCATATGCTGACCTGTTTTTATTAACCTTACATATTAAATTACCAATGTTTTTAATTCTTTAATCAGTTGTAAATTTTCTTCCTTACTACCCACAGAAATTCTGTAATAGCCTCCTAACCATGTTTCCGACAAGTCGCCTATAAGGATTTCTTTGCCCTTAAGTTTTAACCCCAGATCTTTAACTTCCGTATGTACTAAAAGGTAATTAGCTTGACTTTCATACACTTGAAATCCCAACTTTTCAAGTTCTTTTGAAAGAATTCTTTTTTCTGCTAAAGTATTACTTACCGTCTCTAACATATATTTTCTATTTTTTAGGGCTTCAGTGCTTAGCGAAAGAGCAGGTCTATTAATGTCTACACCTTTATCCAATTTTTCAGAAACAGCTTGTCCAACTATCATGTAACTTACTTTGAGTCCCGCTAAGCCAAATGCCTTATCTAAAGTTCTTGTTATACAAAGATTCCCGCAATCTTTTATCATATCTACGAAAGTCGAGTCCGAATATTCGAAACCCGCCTCATCTATTATTACTATATTGTCCACCAACAATTTTTCAAGTTCAACCTTATTAATCATGAGTTTTCCTGTCGGATTATTTGGATTATCAATAACAATAATGCTATTCTTAATCCCCATACCTGCCCAGTCGATTTTAAATTCAGGTGGTTTTAACTGTATCCTCATAATTTTCATATTCAAGTTTTTAGCGAAAGCAGTAAATCTATAGAAGTTAGGATTTAATATCACCAAGTTTTTGTTCTTGTGATTATTAAGTAGAACCTTTTGTATTAGATAATCAGTACCCGGTCCAATAAATATATGCTTCTTATCGCAACCTGTATATGCTGAAAGTTCTTTTAATATGACATCAAATTCTCTATAGCCAATATACCTATTTAAGTCTTTGGTTGAAAATTCAAATTCTTTTTCATTATGCTTGTACGGATTTTCGTTAGCACTTAAATCTATCAACACACTACCTCCATCACGATTTCTTCGTTATAATCAATGATAACATTTATGCTACCTTTTATTGTTTTATCAACTTCATAATCCCCCGAATCAATATGTAGACACTCTAAACTTCCTACTTTGTCTATTGTGCTAACTATTATCAAATTTTCTTTGCCTACTTTTTTTAGGACCTCAGAAGATATTTGTCTGCTTCCTCTTCCAAAAATAAACCCGTTTCCGCCTATCGGAGTTACTATTATCTTTACTTTGTTATATTTATCAATTAGTTTTAGTATCTCTTTTTCTCCTACATCTTGCCCCACTATCTTATGTTTAAATAACGCATCTACTCCGAGTAACGTTTTAGAAACTCCTAAACCTGTTGTGATTTCCTTTACAGTTGTTCCCGGGCCTAATATATATAAGCAATCATCTTCCATTTTTTCTATTACGTATTTAGCCACTTCTTTCTTTTTGTCTACTGCTCTTCCTTGAGTATTAGATGCCGCTTTCTTTCCCTGAAGTAATTTTTCTATATTCGGTACAAGTACTGTTCCGTAATATTTGGCAGCCAGTATGTTTTCTCTAAATGCGTCTTCATCTATATCTAATACTTCTTTTTCTAAAAAATCATTACCAAAGGTATTAATCATTTCAGCTGCAGCATTTGCAGAGAATACAAACGCAGAACTAAACATCTTTACGCCGGACGGTATAGCAATTACAGGTACGTTCATTCCTACTGCATCTAATACATCTCTGGCAGTGCCGTCTCCTCCTACAAAGATAATTGCTTCAACTTTTTTAGCAACTAGAAGTTTAGCAATATTCTTGGTATCATCACTATTAGTTTCTTTATTAGTTTCACCTATAACTTCATATTTAAAATTATATTCCTTTAAATAGTCTCCCCCCCCCCATTTTACCTGGAGCACTTACGAAATATAAATCTTTTCGTTTCACTAATTTTAATATGTTATCTATCCTAGCAGATGTTATCGGTTCTACACCAAGCTCTACTGCTCTTTTATACATTTCACCATCAGTACCTTTTAGACCAACTTTTCCACCCATTCCTGCTATAGGATTAACTACTAAGCCAACTTTAATTATTTTCTCTCCTTATATAAACATTCATTTTGATTGTAATTAATATGTTTTCACTTTAAGTATACTACTGTGAGGAATTATTACAACATTTTTGTTAGTCTATAATAACTTGCGCTTATGAAATGTTTCTTAGACAGCATCTTTGTGTTATACTAATTTTATATTTGTCAGAAGGGAGATACTTATGATACGAAATCAATGGTATGCAATATTAAACTCTTAGGAAGTTCCTAAGAACAAGCTAGTAAGGGTTAAACGTTTAGGCGAAAAGCTAGCACTTTGGAGAGATGATAATGGTGAAATAGCTTGTATTCTAGACAGATGCTGCCATCGCGGAGCATCAATCAGCGCAGGTAAATTAGTAAACGGTGAAGCTCAGTGTCCTTTTCATGGTTTCCAGTATGATAAAGATGACTTAGTAAAACTAATACCTGCAAACGGTAGCTCTTCTCCTGTTCCCCAGCGATATCATGTAAATTCATATCATGCTCAAGAAGCTTACGGCTTTA
>JAENWG010000004.1 GCA_016650175.1 Peptostreptococcaceae bacterium
CAACAAGAAAATCAAAGAAATTTTGAAGAAAAGTAAAATCAACTAAGTTCGCGCAAAATATTATTTAAAAGAAAAGCTGCTTCGCCTTATCATTAAAGGCTCTGCAGCTTTTTATCTTTTTTAAGTGTCAAAGATGAGATTTTACACTATTGAGAAGTTTTTTGCAAGCAAATAAGAATTATATTGTTACATAAAAAAGGCTATTTGTTACATAATTTATTTGTAAAAGTTCACATCTTTTTCATAATTGTATTATATAATCCTAATAGGAGGTTGGCTTATGTATAATAATGATTTTGATAACAGTGATAACAATTCAGAATATGATAATGTGAATACATTTACATTAAAAAAGACCACTTCATATGTAACTAAAAAAGCTTTTGTGCTACTTCTCATCTTGACATTAATATTAGGTACTGGCATAGGTTATCTTATAAGAGACACTTTAAACTCTCAAAACGGCCTAACCGACTTTTTGCAAATCAGTAATACTAATTATTCTTTAGATGAAGCTACCGATAGTGAATTATCGATTCAACAAATAATAGCAAAAAACAAGAACTCGGTAGTTGAAATAAGCACCGAAAGTGCATCTACAGATTCTTGGTTAGGTTCTTACATAATGGAAGGTGCCGGAAGCGGAATTATAGTAAGAAGTAACGGATATATAGTTACAAATAATCATGTAATAGAAGGCAGCAACAAAACTACCGTTACTTTATTGAGCGGTAAAAATTATGAAGCCACTTTAGTTGGTACTGACCCATCAAACGATTTAGCAATACTTAAAATTGATGCTACGAATTTAGATCCTGTCAATTTTGGGAATATAGACGATTTGGTTGTCGGTGATTTAAGCGTTGCCATAGGAAACCCTTTAGGAGAGTTAGGAGGGACCGCTACAACTGGTATTATAAGTTCACTCGACAGAGCAATAAATATCGATGGCTTAACTTTAGACTTAATCCAAACAGATGCTGCTATAAATCCCGGCAATTCCGGCGGAGGCTTATTTAACCAACACGGCGAATTAATCGGAATAGTGATTGCAAAAAGCGGCGGAACCGACACAGAGGGACTGGGTTTTGCAATTCCAATAAACACAGCTCAGCCAATAATTGAAGATTTAATAGCTAACGGCAAAATCAGCAACAGACCGATAGCCGGAATAACAATAGTTGATATAGATACTGAAGAAGCGGCATCACAATTCGGCACAAGCGAACTAGGCGTTTATATCATAGAAATAACTGGAGCTAATGCTAAAAAGTCCGGATTAAAAACAGGTGATCAAGTATCTTACTTAAACGAACTGCCGATAGTATCTTCCTACCAACTCATCAAGGAAATACAAAAGTATAAAATTGGTGAGAAAGTTAAGTTTACTATTACAAGAGACGGTAAAAAAACAGATGTAACTCTTGCTCTAGAAGATGCATCTGACTACACCAACTAAAAAGAGGTTATCTCATTTTATTTTGAGATAACCTTTATTATTATTTTGTACTAAATTTTCCGTTCATTCCTAACAGAAAGTCCTTAAGTCTTTTGATATGTAAATCCGCTTCATCTCTGGCTTTTTTTTCGTCACCATTAATAATTGCTTCCATAATTCCTATATGTTCATCAGGCATATCTTCATATCTCGAATAATCATCATAATATAAGTATCTAAACCTGAGTGCAAGTTCCTGCACACTACCTACCATTTGCATCAATGTTCTATTACCGCTACAAGAAACTACCAGTTTATGAAACATCTCATCATATTTTACTATATCATCAGTGCTTTCGGATTCAACTGCTTCTGAATACTTCTCAGTAATTCTTTTCAACTCGTCTGCTTCATCTTCGTTAATCCTTTTAGCAGCAAGAGATGCAGCTAGTCCTTCTAAATCTTCTCTAACCTCTAAAATATCAACCATATCCTTAATTGATATATCCGAAACATAAGCTCCTCTTCTAGGTTCAATTGATACTAATCCTTCTTTTTCTAATTTTCTAATAGCCTCTCTTATAGGTGTTCTACTAACTCCCATACTTTCCGCAAGTTCAATTTCCATTAATCTTGTTCCGGGGTTAACATTACCGATTAAAATCTTGTGCTTTAATTCTTCATATACCAGTTCCCTAAGGGGCCTATGGCTTTGCAATTCAAAATCCAACATTTAAAATACCTCGTGCTTTCCTTGTGCTCCACAATTTTAATAGAATTGTTCTTTGTATACATAACATTATATACTAAGAGCACACTCGGTACAAGCTAAATTTTTAAATTGTATCAGTTTTTATACATGCCTGTTTTGCTTAACCACAATTTGCAATCAAGCTCATTTTCATCATATGCTTTTCTTGCTTTTGCTTCATCCGAAAAATACGCTACTATCGTTGGTCCGCTACCACTCATAAGTACTTTATCCGCTTTGAATTTATCTGATATTGTTTTCTTTAAACTTAATACTTTTGGATATTCTTTTAACGTATATTCTTCCATAACATTATCCATTAATGAATATATTTTCTCTGTTTTTTTTGATTCTATACTTTTAACTAATTCTTTAGTATCAGGTCTATTCTGCATCTCACAATTGTCGATATTTTCATACACTTCTTTTGTAGGTACACTAATTCCGGGATTGGCTAAAATCACATATGACGGAAAACTATCAATCACTTTCAGCTTGTCTCCTATGCCTTTAGCTAAAGCTGTTATACCGGATTCATCAATTCCCTTCATACCATTAAAATGTTTCTTGTTTTTATAAGCATTCATTATTATTGAGAAAGGAAAATCCGCTCCAATCTTTGCACCTATATACATTAATTCATTTAACGAGTATCTGTATCCAATAATCTTGTTTATACCTAACATCGTTATTGCTCCGTTACTGCTCCCTCCGGCAAGACCTGCTGCAACTGGTATTTTTTTTACAATACTTATATCAAAACAATTATAGTCACTTTCATATCCTTCTAACACGGCCAAGGCTCCTTTAACTGCCGTATTTGTAGGTCCTTTGGGTAGATTTTTATCAGTAATATCCAGCATAACTCTGTAACCATTGATATCTTTATGACTTGCCTTTATGGCTACATCATCAAAGATATCAATATCTTGCATAATGCTTTCAATTTCGTGATACCCGTCAGGTAGTTTACCTACGACATCTAAAGAAAGATTTATTTTACCGTATGCTTTTAATTTTAATTCTTTCATCTTTTACTCCCTAACAAAGAGGATGTCAGTAAATTCTGACATCCTCTTTTTCGCTGCTATTATTTCTTTTTATAGTTTTGTACTTTTTTCTTTGCGGCTTCTTTTTTAGCCTTCTCTTCTGCTTTTTCTATCATACCGGATTTTGTCTTGCCACCTACGGTTGATATAGGCTTACACTTTTTAACTTTGTAAGTATTTACTGATAGTTCTTCTTCATCTTCTTCATCAGAATCTTCCGTTTTATGTTTAGCCGCCTTCTTTGCAACCTTCGCATCATGCTTGGCTTTTCTCTTGCTTTCTTCTTCCATTATTTCTTCTACCGATTTACCTGTCCTTTTAGATTCTTTATATGGATTAACAGGTACATATCTTTCTTGGTCTTTTTCATCATTTTTATTTTTTTTCATTGCCTTTTGAGAAACAAAGAAAATCGCTGCAAACATAACACCCATCATTCCCATGTTAATCATCATATTTCTTGATTGATTGAGCGTAGTAAAGCTAATCTCTTGATCTTTTCCTAAAACACTTCCACTATTATCCATGAACTCACCACTAATATATAATGTATAAGTTGAATTTTCTGCTGCACTTTCATCACCGCTATAATCGGCTAAAACCATAACTATACCTTCTTGTTCTGGGCTAGTTAAAATTCTTATAGGTATCTCTTTACCATCTTTATCTTTTATTGCAAAACACTCTTTATTAGCTAGTATAGTTTCTTCGTCTGCAACTTCATTGTTAAAATACAACTTAACCCCTAAGTTTTCTATAGATGTATTATTCTGTCCATCTGTAGGATATGTACTGTCTAGCTTTAGTCCACTTGCAAAGACAAACATTGACGACATTGCTACTAGTAAAACGGTTAGACTAAATATTAGTCCTATTCTCTTCATCTGCTTTCCTCCGATAATGTGTTATTTATTTCTTAATTCCAAAAAAAAATCTTTAATTAATTTGCTGCATTTCTTTTCTACTATATGCGTTTCTACATTTACTGTATGATTCAATTTTCCGTCACCAACAATATTGTATACAGAGCCACATGCGCCCGTCTTCTCATCCGTTGCACCGATGTAGAGATTGCTTATCCTAGAAAGTACTATTGCGCCTGCACACATAGTACAAGGCTCAAGTGTTACATAAAGCGAACATTCATTAAGTTTCCAAGTAGATCCCCTCACGTTTTCTGACGCTTCTTTAATTGCAAGCATTTCCGCATGAGCAGTTGGGTCATTAGTTGTTTGAGTTTGATTGTATCCTCTACCAACTATAATGCCATCTTTTACTACTATCGCTCCTACTGGTACTTCACCTCTATTTTTTGCCTTAATCGCAAGCTCAATCGCTTCATTCATAAAGCACTCTTTTTCTTTTTTGGTTAGTTTTTCCATACGTTTTGTAATTTTATCATAATTGCTTTTAAATTACAACCATTAGAAGAAATTTACCGTCTTGCATTTTATATATTAATAAGTTAAAATGTGCATGGAGGATGATATGATATTAGATATAATAATAATTTTAATAATGCTAATTTCTGCTTTTATCGGAAAGAAAACCGGTATAGCAACAACAATAATAAACCTAATTAAGTGGTTAGCCGTAATAATCTTAGGCATACTATTAACAGGGCCTATTAAGATTTTTTTGATAGAACACACTACTATTGACGATTGGTTGAACACTAAACTAGGTGAATCGCTAGTGACTACTACAACTTTAGATTTGCCCGGATTCTTGCCTAATGCCATGTCAAACGGAATTGACAATGTAAACGAATCACTAAGCTATAGTGTTTCTAATTCTATAGTTGGAGTCTTTATGACTTTAATCGCGCTACTTATAGTAATTATTATTATAGGTATAATTACAGCAGTTTTAAGCTCTTTGTTTTCAAAGAAACACAACAAAGGTAACTTGATTGGTACTACAGACGGATTTATAGGATTATTTTTCGGACTAGCAAGAGGTGCTTTAATAGTATTCATTTTCTTGGCTGTTTTAGTTCCCATAGCTGCTATCTTTTTCCAAGAACAAATACCTTCAATTACCGATAGCTTAAATTCCTCTATCGTTGCAGGGAAAATCTATGATAACAATCCTTTATTAGTATTACTTGATAGAATATTAGGAGAATAATATGAACTATAGCGTTGACAACAAAGAAACGGAAAGATTAATAATTCGGCCAACTATATTGGAAGACTGTCAAATTTTTTCGAAATGGGAAAAGACAAAAGACGTTTCGGACTTTTTCAGCATTCCTAATGATCAAGATTACTCTACAGTGGTTAAAGAATTTATAGTCAACAACGAAGATGAGACTATTGAATTATATACTATATTAACTAAGGAAAACCTTAAACCCGTCGGTAGAATTCACTTAGGTAGTATCTCTCGTAAACTTGACTCCCTTGAGATTTATCGAATTTATATAGGTGATAAGACTCTTAGGAATTTAGGTTACGGAAGAGAAGCTTTAACATGGACACTTGATAGAGCTTTTAAAAGTGACAATTTTCACAGAGTATATTTAGATTACTATACCGGCAATGATAATGCTGCTCATTTATATGGCTCTTTGGGCTTCAAACATGTCGGATTAGCTAGGGGCGCTTGTAAGAAAAACGGTGACTACTATGATGTCAACATTATGGATATTTTAAGAGACGACTACCTCAAATAGAATTTTAAGCAGTTTGTTTGAACTAAAAACAAGCTGCTTTTTAAATTTATTTGGCAAAATAATAAATTATCTGTAAATTCTTATTTATCTTCATATAATTATATGGTAAAGTGCGCTATTTGGTATTCAATGCAATAGCAAATACTATAAGTGGTATTTGCCATTTACTATTTATATCAATTACAGCTTTCCTTTATTTGGTAGTAAACCAATTGCATAATTATTTACTTTTTCTTCTTCACGCGTTGAACACTTTGAAATTGCTAGGTAACAGCCTCTGTATCTTATTTGTTCTACTCACACTTCTTTAATTCGAAAAACCTATACTCCACTGTTTGCAAGCACTACAGACATGCTCACGTGTGAATGTTTTGATATTTCATTGAATCATAAATTTTAATATTGTATAATTGTTTTATGTTTGAGAAAGGAACCCTGGGCATGTCGTATCTATTGATAATACTAGCTTTCGTTCTATTTGTTCTATACGATTACAACCAAATAATGAATAATTATAAATTATTAAGATCTTTCTTCTTTTTAGGCGTATTTGTTATAGCATCAGTAACAACTGGAGTATTAGTTACTTCAGAAGCTACTTTTAATTTTGCTTATCCTATACGTGTTATTTGTTATATTTCTTGTGCGCTTTGTTTCTTACTCTTAATTCACACGTTGTTCTTTGCAATTCCGTTTGAAGCTGCCTATATAAAAGGCTCTAAGCAAAAAATCTGCAACACTGGAGTTTATTCTTTATGCCGACATCCTGGAGTACTTTTTTTATCAGGAACTTACTTATTTGCCGGCCTTGCAACAGGAAGAATAGAGATTTTATGGCTATGCCTAGTGATAACATTTTGTAATATCTTTTATGTAACTATTCAAGACAGGTACACTTTTCCTGTTTTGTTTGACAACTATAGCGAATACCAGGAATCTACACCATTTTTAATTCCTGACTTTCAACGACACGAGGAGAAATAATCATGAAATACGGAGACAAACTAAAAAACCAATCCGGCGATGCTTTATGGAATGAATATTGTGATTTTTTAAATTTATCAATAAGTGATTTTATGGCTATTCAAACGCGATTAATTAGAGAACAGCTACCCGCTTGGTTAAACAGCGAACTTGGAAGTTCCATCGCTAACGCAAGAATTCCCAAGGATTTAACAGAATTCAGGGATATGATACCGTTAACCTCTTACGACGACTATTCAGATATATTATTAAATAAAAACGAATCTGCCCTACCTGAAAAGCCTGTTATTTGGCTTGAAACAACTTGGGAAGGCGGGAAACACCCTATAAAAACCGCTCCTTATACACAAGGAATGATAGATGTGTTTCGTAACAACTTATTATCCGTAACAACGCTATCTTCTACAAACAAAGACAAACGATCCAGGTTGAAAAGTTGTGATAATGTTCTTTTCGGACTTGCTCCGCTTCCTTATGTTACAGGGCTTTTCCCTCTAGTTTTCGAAGAAGAGTTAAATCTTAATTTCTTGCCACCTGTATCCGATGCACATACTATGAGCTTTGGAGACCGAAACCGTAAAGGGTTCGCTATGGGAGTTGAACAAGGAATTGATGCTTTTTTCGGATTAAGCAGTGTAATTCACTATATGACAAAATCTTTTGAAAATGCTAGTGGTTCTAAATCTGGTAGCAAACATAAGCTAACACCTAAAATGGCTTTGCGTTGCCTTAACGCAAAATTGGTGTGCGAAAAAGAACAAAGGAATATGCTTCCTAAAGATATCTTTAAGCTTAAAGCCTTGTTATGTGCTGGCACCGATACATCTTCATACAAAGATTATTTAGAAGAAGCTTGGGGAATCGCTCCTCATGAGGTGTTTGCTGGTACTGAACTATCTATGATAGCTACCGAAACACATACTCATAACGGTTTAGTACTATTCCCGGATGTTTGTTTGTATGAATTTATACCTGAATCAGAATATCAAAAAAACAGATACAACCCTAATTATGTTCCTAAAACTTGTTTAATTGACGAAATTGAAGAAGGCCATAATTACGAACTGGTTATTACCTCCCTAAAGGGCGGTGCGTTTGCCAGATATCGTATGGGTGATATGTTTAGTTGTTATAGCAAAACTGGAGATACATCTACATCTCTGCCTCTTTTGAAATATGTAGATAGAGCACCAACCGTTATTGATATTGCAGGTTTTACTCGTATTACCGAAAAATCTATTACTGATGTTATAGATTTGTCAAGATTACCTATAGAAGGTTGGTTTGCAAAAAAAGAATATGATAATAACAAAACACCATATCTACATTTATATATTGAAATCAAAGCTGAAGATTTGGATTCCACGGCTTTAAGTTGTCAACTTTTACAGGACCATTTAAAAGCTTATTTCAAATTCTTTGATACTGATTATAACGATCTTGAGAAAATGCTAGGTATAAAGCCTCTAGTCATAACTGTTATAAAGTCCGGTTCTATATCCTTATATAAGGAATATACTGGAAACAGCATTGATAAAATGAATCCTAAAACACACGATATTAGAACTTTCCTTAAATGGATTGAATTGCACGAAAAAGACGGGAGGATATTAGTATGACACACGAAGTCCCTTATATTCTAATACCTACCTTAGCTTTATTATGTTATGCAGTACTTGTACTCGCTATGCTATCTGCAAAAAAAAACAGAATAATTTATGCTTTCATATTATACTTAACCGTATTCATACTATGGACTGGTGGTTCTGTCTTAATGAGACTTCAACTATATCCGGGATATGAATTCTGGTATCAAGTATCAATACTAAGTGTATTTGCTCTTGCCTTTTTCCTATATCACTTCTTGTATTGTTATTTAGATTATAAAAATCATATAATTCACCTCCTTTGGGGTGTTTTAACACTGTTATTATTAGTATTTACTTATTTTGAGTGTTTTTTACCTATACCAGAACTTGAATTTGTAGATGGTAATAACGTCTTTGTATATACTTCTGACTGGAAATTAATATTCCCCACAATACTTGTAGTCGCAATAATTGTAAGTATTGTTAAAATGCTATATTATGGTTATAAGAAAAATGATTATGCTGTACTCACACTTAAACCTTTTCTTATAGGTAGCTTGTTGCTAGTAGTAGGAAACATTTTGTCTGTATTGCCTGGAAATATTTTCCCTTGGGATACTCTTTCCGGTATTATAAATGCTGGATTGGCATTTTATGTTTTAGCAAAAAGAAGAATTTTTAAGCTAACTTTATTGATATCAAAATCCGTTTTGGTTTTTATAAGTCTTATAATAACTAGCATACTAAATGTTTCCTTAATCGACTTTACCAGTAATCTTATTGATGGGTTTTTCCCCTTCTTAACTGAAGATAAAGTGGCAGTTCAATGTATAATCTTCGGATTATGTTTGATACTTATTTATAAAGTATGTCTAACAGGCACCAACTTACTTTTCATGAAAAAAGAACAACTAAACAAAGATATATTAAAAACTTTCAGTTCAGAAGTATCAAAAAGCCTTGAGTCTAAAACTATACTAAAATTAACCGAGAAAGTTCTTTTAGAAGGATTGCCTGTAAACCGCGTTTACTTTTTGATTTATGATGCACTGAAAGATCAGTATACTACTACTCATTCTTCTAATCCTCTTACAGAAAAAACTCTCGCTTTTGCAGCTGATGCTCCATTAATTCAGAGCTTAAAAGCGCACGATCAGTGTATGTTCATTAAAGATATCAAGAAAACCACTATCTACAGAGCTATGTGGGAAACAGAAAAACGAATTATACACCAATATTCTTTAGCAGCAATTGTTCCATTAAGTGATGATAATAACGCGCTTTTTGGTTTCATTGCTTTAGGCGAACAAGATTCAAAATCAAACTTTGATTATGATGCAGTCAACTTCATGGAATCTATAAGAGCTATTTCAACTATAGGACTACGAAATGCTACCAAATATGAAAAAGCTGAAATCGAAGCTGTAACAGACTCGTTAACAGGTCTATATAACAGAAGATACTTTATCAATTCACTAGAAAACATTATGCATTCTAATACGTATGAATCAGTAGCTCTTCTTTTAATCAGCATTGATGATTTTAGATTATACAACGAACTTTATGGTTCATTAGAAGGTGACATAGCCTTAGAAAACTTATCTTTAAGAATTAAGAATACTATAGGAGATTCTGGCATTGCTGGAAGATTTAGCGGCAAAGAATTTGCAATATATTTACCCAATAAATCTCATATACAGGCTCTACAACTAGCACAAAGTTTGCAGACTCAAATGACTGAACTTAATAATAAAAATGTTAATGTTAAATTAAAAAATCTTACATTTAGCGCTGGTATTTGTGTGTATCCGTACAGTGCGGTGACATTTAATGAGTTAGTAACTAACACAAATATGGCCGTTTATCAAGCTAAGCATTCAGGTAAAAACAGAATAATTACTTACCAAAAGGAATCTAAGACTTCTACATACTTAGGAAATTCTACTACTGCTAATAAACGCTCTGGAGCTTACGAAGAATATGCTTCAACTATATATGCTCTTACTGCTGCCATTGATGCTAAAGACCATTATACGTTTAATCACAGTCAAACCGTTGCTACTTATGCATCGGTATTAGCTAAGCACATAGGATTAAATTCGGCACACGTGGACTTGATTTACGAAGCAGGTCTCCTTCATGACATAGGAAAGATTGCTATACCTGAAAACATTTTATCCAAACCAGGCAAGCTTAATGATGAAGAATACGTCGTTATGCAATCTCATGTAGTTAATTCTATAGAAATTATTAGGCATTTACCTAATCTGGATTATTTGATACCAGCAGTAACTGGTCATCACGAAAGATGGGACGGTAAAGGTTATCCTAGAGGCATTTCTGGTAAAGAAATTCCTATAGGTGCTAGATGTCTTGCATTGTCCGATTCATTTGATGCCATGCTATCAGAACGCGCCTATAAAGAGCCTTACAGTTTGGAATTCGCTTGCAATGAGATAGTCAAAAAGGCAGGACTTCAATTTGATCCAGAATTAGCTTTCACCTTTGTGGATTTAATTAAAAAAGGCGTCATATATGTAAATATGCCGCGAACAATAGAATAACTTTAAGGACCTAATAACTAATTATTAGGTCCTTTTTTTAATTCAACGCATCTCCAATTCCTTCGCTAAACGTAGGATGAGGATGTATAACTTTTTTAAGGTCTTCTAACGTAAGTTCGTTGGCAATAGCTACTGTAAGTTCGCTAATCAAATCAGTTGCTCTACCGCACATCATCTGTGCTCCTAATATTTTATGTGACTTTTCATCGGCTATAATCTTAATATACCCTCTGTCCATTCCGCTAAGTATAGTTTTACCATTTGCAAGCATAGGGAATTTATTCGCAATGATCTTTATGTTTTCTCTTTTTGCGTCATCTGCAGTTATACCTACTGATGCTATTTCAGGGTTAGTATAAATACAGCTAGGTATTACATTAACATCTATTCTGTCTTCCTTACCTAGCATATGATAAACTGCATTTTTACCTTCGGCAGATGCTACATGTGCTAATTGAATGCCTCCGATTACGTCACCTACTGCATATATATTTGGGTAATTAGTTTGATAATTGTCATTTACTTTGATACATCCTTTTTCAATTTCCAATTCTACATCGGCTGCATATAAGTTATTTATGTTAGGCTTTCTGCCTACAGCAATAAGTACGGCATCAGAAGTTACTACAGCTTCTTTTCCTTTTTCCTTGTACTTACAGCTCAAACCCTCATTACTTTTGATAATTTCCTCTACAAACGAAGATGTATGTATATCAACTCCTCGTTTTTTTAATATCATTTTTAGGCTTTGACCGAGTTCCTTATCCATGTTAGGAAGTATCCTGTCTAATGCTTCTATTACAGTTATACTAGTGCCTACGTCACTGAACATATTTGCAAACTCCATTCCTATAACTCCACCGCCAATTATAGTCAATGCTCCAAATGGTTTTTTATTATATTCCAACAATTCATCACTTGTAATAACTCCATCTAAATCACAACCTTTAATCGGAGGTAACAATGTACCTGTCCCCGTAGCAATTAATATAAATTTGGTTTCTATAGTTTCATCGCCTACTCTAACCAGATTGTTTGATACGATTTTGCCTTCTCCTAAAACAACTTCTATATCGCTTTTTCTAATTCTAGATAAGATCCCATTTCTAAGTTTTTCTAGGATTTCTTCTTTTCGATTTTGGATAACTTCAAAATTAATGCTTTTCTTTTCCAGCGCTATACCAAATTCATCAATTGTTTCAAGCTTTTTATATAGTTCGGTAGAATGCATTATAGTTTTAGTCGGTATACAACCATGGTTTAAACACGTACCGCCTATTGCTTCTTTTTCAATTATAATGGCTTTCATTCCTCCATCAGCTGCTTTAAAGGCCGCTTCATATCCTGCAGGCCCTCCCCCAATTATTACTAAGTCCACTTTTTTAAACATCCGTCTCTCCTATATTTTTTCTGACACAAGTCTTATAACCTCATTTACCATAGGTTCATACTCATCCTTTTGACAGTTGTAAATATCCTTTATTTTATATCTCTCTCCTATTAAACTCTCTGAAACCAAATGTGCAAGTTCAACGTCTAGCGCATCTGTATAACATTTACATCCTTTTATAAAACCTTCATTAACATTAACCCTAACAGTAATTTCCCCCCAATTAAATCTATTTGATATTTCATGGGTAAAGGGTAAGTCTTTGCCATAAATCCATTCGTAGGATTTATATTTATCAACTAATTCCTTACTCGTTTCATTTGTTTTACATCGCGTGGCAACACCTTTGTATTCTTTCTCAAAAGCCTCTAACAATGCCACTTTAAGAGATCTTAAAGTTATTTTATCATTAATTTCTTTAATGTTAATTACTCTGGATTTTACTGAATTTACACCTTTGGAATCAAGTTTTTCCTTAGATACATTTAAGTATTTTGCAATGTCTTCTTTGTTAACATCAAACATAATAGTTCCATGGTGATAACAAAAATCTTTATGCCTAAAATATGCATGTCCTGAAAATTTCTTGCCTTCTATCAGTAAATCATTTCTACCGCTTCTTAGTGCTTCTACACCTAAAAGCTTCATTGCCTTTAATATAACTTTTGTTTGTCTTTCTTTATCAAAGTTTTTCTTTTTAGCACAGAAGGTGAAGTTAAGATTTCCAAGATCATGGTAAACAGCTCCTCCTCCTGACATTCTTCGTGCAACCTTTCCTGAAGCTTCTTCTAAAAGCGAAACATTACATTCCTTCCAGGCATTTTGGTTTTTACCTATTACAACTGTATTTGCGTTTTGCCATAAAAACAAAACACATTCATCTTCTCTAACATTAAACGTGAGGTATTCCTCGGTAGCTAAATTTTCATACGCATCTGTAGTATCACTCACTACATATCTAAGATTTAAACTCATACCTAAGCACCGGCTTTCTTGCTGCCTGCACCTCATCTAGCCTACCTACTGGCGTCGAATTTGGCGCTTCATGGGTTTTATCAGGATTTGCTACTGCATCCTCATATATTTTTCTAAATATTAAAATTGCATCATCTAATACTTCTTTACTTTCTGTCTCCGTAGGTTCTATCATAAGAGCCTCATGTACAATGTTAGGGAAATACATTGTAGGCGGATGCATACCATAATCCAATAGCATTTTTGACATATCAAGCGCTGATACTCCTGTTTCTTCCTTTAGCTTTTCTAAAGTCAAAACAAACTCATGCATACAGGTTCTGTCGTATGCTACATCATATATATCCTTAAGTTTATACATCATATAATTAGCATTTAAAACCGCATTTTTAGCTGCCATTGGAACACCTTCTGAGCCTATGGTAAGCAAATATGCTAATGCTTTTACTACTACCAGAAAATTCCCATAATAACCAGTTACATTTCCTATCGTATCTATCTCCGTTGTATAACCATGATCTGTTTCTCTTATACCAGGCAGGAACGGTTTTAAGAATTCCTTGCATCCGCAAGGCCCACTACCAGGTCCACCGCCTCCATGTGGCGTAGAAAACGTTTTATGAATGTTTAAATGTGTAACATCAAAACCCACATCACCCGGTCTTACTACTCCCATAACAGCATTTAAATTAGCTCCGTCATAGTAGCACAAACCGCCTACATCATGAACCATTTCGGTTATTTTTAATATGTTATTATCAAACAGTCCCACAGTGTTAGGATTTGTTAACATAAGCCCTGCTGTTTTTTCGCTCAGGTGCTCTTTTAGTTCTTTTAAATCTACCATTCCATTTTCGTCCGATTTGATATTCACAATTTCAAAGCCTGCCATTACTGAACTTGCAGGATTAGTGCCATGAGCTGAATCAGGTACTATGATTTCTGTTCTATTATGGTGTCCTTTTTTTTCATGATATGCTTTTATTAACAGCATTCCTGTAAATTCACCATGTGCTCCTGCGGCAGGCTGAAATGTCATTGCATCCATGCCTGTTATCTCACATAGGTATTCTTCAGTTCTCTTCAACACTTCCCTGCATCCTTCTGTGGTTTCTATCGGTTGCAACGGGTGTATGTTTACAAATTTAGGATTACTAGCCACCTTTTCAGATACCTTAGGGTTATGTTTCATCGTACAAGAACCTAATGGATAAAATCCAGAACTAACTCCGTAAGCTCTTTTAGCTAGCGCAGTGTAATGTCTGCCAATTTCGTTTTCTGAAATTTCAGGCAGATGACTTTTCTTGGCTCTTAAAGGAGATTCCGGTAAAACTACTTCTACATCAGATTCAGGAAATATCTGATTACCTCTACCTTCGTAGCTTTTCTCAAATATTAATTTCACTTTAGTTCACCTCCTTAGCAACTGCTATTAGTTCGTCCATATCTTCTTTAGTCGCCATTTCAGTTGTACACCAAAGAATCCTATTGTCCTCTAAAGGCAAGCCACCTAGTATTCCCTTTTTATCAAGCGCCTTTAATAGCTTATTTGAATCAGAAGATGTAGTTACAAATTCATGGAAAAACGGTTTATCATATTCTAACTTCAAACCCACTTCTCCTAATCCCTTCTGCAAATAATGTGCTTTAGAAGTGCACTGTACAGCAACTTCATTTATTCCCTTTTGACCAACTGCCGCAAGGTAAACCGCCACTTTCAAAGCACACAGCGCTTGATTTGAGCAAATATTGCTACTAGCCTTTTCTCTTCTTATGTGCTGCTCTCTAGCTTGAAGTGTTAATACAAAACCTCTTTCTCCTTTTTTATCAAACGTCTCGCCTACTATTCTTCCTGGCAATTTCCTGAACATTTTTTTAGTGGTTGTCATAAAGCCTAAGTATGGCCCTCCGTATGCTAACCCTAGTCCTAACGGTTGTCCATCGCCTACTGCTATATCCACACCATATTCTTCCGGCGTTTTAAGTAGTCCTAAAGAAATCGGATTACAACTCATTATTAATTTTGCACCAGCTTCATGAACTATAGTCGATATTTTATCTACATCTTCTAATACTCCAAAATAGTTGGGTTGTTGAATAACAAGGCATGCACTTTCGTCGTCTAACATTTCCTTTAGTTTATTTATGTCTGTTTCTCCGTTTACTTTAGGAATCATTATAGTTTCTGCGCCACTACCAAAATTATATGTGCAAATTGTTTTTACAGTTCTTGGATCTACCGTTTCTGATATGTAAATTTTAGCACGCTTTCTTTCTCTACACATCGTGCAAGCTTCTGCCGCTGCCGAGCAACCGTCATATACGCTCGCATTTGAGGTTTCCATGCCCGTAAGCTCGCACATCATAGTTTGATACTCAAATATAGATTGTAATATCCCTTGGCTTATTTCAGCCTGATATGGCGTATATGAAGTTAGGAATTCTTCTTTATTTGACACAGTATCAACTATAGCAGGAATATAGTGGTAGTAAGCACCCGCTCCTCTAAATATCTTTTTATATAATTTGTTTTTATCAGCTATTTTTTCAATTTCTCTAACAACTTCAAGTTCTGATTTTCCTTTTGGTATATTTAATTCTCCTTTAAATATACATTCCGAAGGAATGTCTTTAAACAGTTCCTCCAAGTTACTATAACCTATTTCAGCAAGCATGGATTTTTGTTCTTCTCTCGTATTAGGTATAAAGGTCCCCATTTATTTCACCTCTCTACTGTTCTTTTATAAAAGCTTCATACTCATCAGCGGTTAATAGTTCCTCGTGGTCTTTTATATCTGCCACTTTAATAAGCCATGCTTCGTATGGTGCTTTATTTATTTTTTCAGGTTCATCCATTATTTCTTCATTAATTTCAGCTACTGTGCCAGTGACAGGTGAATTTACATCAGATACTGCTTTTACCGATTCTACATCAGCAAATGATTCTCCCATATTAACTTCATCTTCAACCTCAGGTAGATTAACAAAAACTAAATCTCCAAGGCTATCCTGTGCATAATCGGTTATACCTACTTTAGCTGTACCATTTTCCTCGTATTTAAGCCACTCGTGTGATTTCGTATAAAACAGTTCTTTTGGATAATTCATTTTCTCTACCTCTCTTTATCTCTTATAAAACGGGGAATTAACTACTTCCGCAGATATTCTGCGTCCTCTTACATCTACTTCTAGCTCTGTACCAATGTCAGATAGCCCTACCTCAACTAATGCCAAAGCATATGCACCCTCCATATATGGAAGATATGTGCCCGAAGTGGTTATTCCAATCTTTTCATCACCTTTGTATACATCACAATGTTCTCTGGCAATACCTCTTCCTGTTATTTTAAGACCTACGATCTTTTCTTTTAAATCACCTTGCTTCAGCATTGCTTCTTTACCAATAAAATCTTCCTTATTCATCTTTATTGCAAATCCAAGTCCTACTGTTCTAACCGGACGTTCTTCATTCATTTCGTGTCCATAAAGCGGCATCCCAGCCTCTAATCTTAAAGTGTCTCTCGCTCCTAGTCCGCAAGGAATCAAGCCTTCATCTTTTCCTGCTTCTATAATCATTTCCCATACCTTCGGAGCTAATGGCGCACTCATATATATTTCAAATCCATCTTCTCCCGTATACCCGGTTCTTGATATCATGCACACTACATCTTCAAGTTTGCATCCAAACTCAGCTGTATAATATTTATTTGGAAGCTGGTCTTTAGCTATTAGCTTAGTAAGAATTTTTTCTGCGTTAGGTCCTTGTAATGCAAGTTGCCCATATTGGGCTGATACATCTTTGATTTCAACTTCTCCTCTTTTATGGCTTACTATCCAGTCAAAATCTTTATCTTTATTAGACGCATTTGGCACAAGTAAATAATCATCGTTAGCCTTTTTATATACTAAAAGATCATCTACTGCTCCGCCATTTTCATTGCAAATTATTCCGTATCTAACTTGTCCGTCTTTCATGTTTGTATAATCATTGCTAAGAACATAATTTAAAAATTCAAGAGAATCTTTTCCTCTTATAATAATTTCTCCCATATGAGAAACATCGAACAACCCACATGTGGTGCGAACGGCTATATGCTCTTTCTTAACTCCAGTTTCATATTGAACCGGCAGTATATAACCTCCGAACGGAACCATTTTCCCTCCATATTTTATGTGTGTTTCATAAAGTGGTGTTTTTTTATCCATAATGTTTTCCTCCAAAAAACCAAAAAAGACACAGTAAGTCAAACTTACTTGTGTCTCTGTCCTTTAACCTGAAAGATTTACTTCTTCGGTGGTTTTACTCTCTCCAGAGGTTCGTCCAAATATGGTCCTTTTGCCTGAGAGTTTACTACAACTTCCCCTTCGGCGTCATTTTCTGATCTCTCCCATATCCATCATCCGATTATTAAATTATATGATATATTTTAGCACACTAAAGCTATATGGTCAATCTGAAAATATAAAAAGGGATGTTATTTAAATCACATCCCTTTAGCGTTTATTTTCTTTTTTCTTTCAGCAGCTCTATGTCTGTTAAATAGCCATCAACATTTATATTTATCTTCTTTAACTTCAAAATAACTTTTTGAATAGTTGCAAACAGGACATATTTCTGGTACAGCTTTCCCTATTATTAAATGTCCACATATTCGGCATTTCCACATAGAATCTCCTGCTTTTTTAGGTTTTTTCTTTATTTCCATTTCAGCAATCAATTTTCTAAAGCTGTCTCCATATGCTTTATCTATTTCTGCAATTTTTCTAAAACTTTCGGCCATTTCTGGAAAACCTTCAGCATCTGCTTCTTTTGCACATCTTCCATAGGTATCATTAGCCTCATACATCTCAATTTCAGCTGCTGTAATCAAATTGTGTGCCGTATTTCTAATTCCACCTAATTCACCTAGGCATAGCCTAGCCTGTTCTTTCTCGTTTTTTGCAGTTTGCAAAAACACATCTGCTATCTGTTCATACCCTTCTTTTTCGGCAACTTCCGCAAAGTATGCGTATTTATTTCTTGCTTTCGAACCTTCAGCAAACGCTTCTAATAGGTTTTTTGCCGTTTTAGTACCTGCATATTTATTGGATCCTTCTATTTTATTAATTGGATCTTTATATACTAAGGTAGGTTCTTCACATATTGGACATGCTAACTCATCATTCGGTTTACCTTTTTGTAGTATATCGCTAACACCTTCACAGTGCCCATTTTCATTAATTGTCATTTTATCTTCCTCCATTAAGCCTTTCCGCTATTCTAAATTCGCATTAGTCTGTTAATATCTAATATTTTAATTCTACCTCTAGAAAGTTCTACCAATTCATCATTTTGAAATTGTTTTAACAATCTTGTTACCACTTCTCTAGCAGTTCCTAAGTCTCTTGCTAGTGTATCGTGGGTTATCTCTATATCATCTGATTCACCCAAAGCTCTATGTTCAATTAAGGCACTTGCTAATCTATGGGCCATTTTAGTAAATATATACTGATTTAAAACCCATATTACAGAAGAAAACTTATCAGAAATTTCTTCCAATAGATAATTTTTTACCATAATATTATTATTGCTAATTTCTAGAAAAAGTCCTTTTGGCAGAATAAAAAACTCTGTGTCTTCTTCAAGTTCCATACTCACACTAATATCAAGGCTCTTCATCATGCAAGCCGCACTTAATATGCAAACATCCCCGTCTAATAAGCGATAAAGTGTGATTTCTCCACCGTTTGAACCGTTATCAGAATTAATATAAATCCTTGCTCTTCCTTTATTTACTATCATTAAACCTTTGCATTCATCTTTGCCGTGTACGAAGATTTTTTTACTTTCATAATTCACTTTAAATGTTTGTGCCACTATTTCCTGCTTTTCTACTTCGCTTAGATAAGGCCAAAAATTCAAGATCTTTTCAAGTGTTTCCTTCATATTAAGTCCTCCATGTTCATTCTAATTCTAAAAGTACTAATTGTAAAGGATATTATCAATAATTATGTGACATTGTCACTGTTATTTGTTGTTAGTTTTGTTAATATAATAACAAAACATAAATGGAGGTAAAATTATGAATAAAATAATAATCATAGGAGGCGTTGCAGGCGGCGCTACTACAGCTACACGTTTAAGACGATTAGATGATACGGCTGAAATAGTGTTGTTAGAAAGAGGAAGTTATGTCTCATTTGCAAATTGCGGCCTACCTTACTATATAGGAGAAGTTATTAAAGAAAGAGATAATCTTTTAGTACTAACTCCGGAAGCTATGAAAAAAAAGTTTAATCTCGATGTTAGGATAAACAGCGAGGTTACATCTATTGATTTAGAAAACAAGAAAGTCATAATAAACGGTACCGAAGAGGAAACTTACGATGATCTAGTAATAGCTACAGGTTCATCTCCTCTTAAACCACCAATACCTGGGATTGACTCTGAAGGAATTCATACCTTGTGGACTATTCCAGACACTGACGCTATTAAAAAACTCACTGATAACGAAAGCGTAAAAACCGCCGCAGTTATTGGTGGAGGATTTATTGGTTTAGAAACTGCAGAGAATCTTCACAAGAGAGGCTTGTCTGTAACGTTAATTGAAGCTCAGAACCAAGTGCTTCCTCCTATAGATTTTGATATGGCTCAACTTTTACATCAAAACATAAACATGAATAACGTAGATCTTGTTTTAAATGATGCCGTTAAATCTTTTGAAAAAACAGAAAAAGGAATAAACATCATTTTGAATAGTGGTAAATCTGTTTTAGTAGATATGGTAGTTTTGTCGATAGGTGTAAGACCCAACAGTGAACTAGCAAACGTTGCAGGTATTGAACTGAACGCCAAAGGTGGTATAAAAGTCAATTCAAAAATGCAAACTTCAGAACCTAATGTTTGGGCAGTAGGTGATGTAATAGAAATAACGAATTATGTGACTAAAGAAAGTGGTATGATTCCACTAGCAGGTCCAGCAAACAAACAAGCTCGAATATTAGCAAACAACTTAGTCGGAATGGAAGATTCTTACGACGGTACTTTAGGCACATCGGTTGCTAAAGTTTTCGACCTTACGGTTGCCTCAGTGGGTATTAATGAAAAAGCACTACTAAATAATGGAATGAAAAGAAATGAAGATTATTTCATTGCGCTGATTAACCAAAAGTCTCATGCTGGTTACTATCCGGGTTCTACTCCTCTTACCATAAAAATGTTGTTTGGAAAAGACGGAAAGATCTTTGGAGCACAAATAGTTGGACAAGACGGTGTTGACAAGAGAATTGATACCATAGCCACTACTATGAGGCTTAATGGTAACACTACTGATTTGAGTCGCCTAGAGTTAGCTTATGCTCCACCATTCTCTTCTGCTAAGGATCCTGTAAACATGCTTGGATTTGTAGCTGAGAATATGCTTAAAGGTTTAGTTCACTTTACACAATGGGATGAACTAAAAGATGACGACTATATCTTAGACATCACAGAAGATGAAGAACGCACAGCATGGGAATTCCCTGGCTCTACACATATTGCCTGGGCAACCGTACGAGAAAACTTAAACCAATTACCTAAAGATAAAAAAATTGTTGTTTATTGTGCTATAGGCGTACGTTCGTATAATGTATTGCGCATATTAGTTCAAAATGGTTTTGAAAATACTAGTGTATTAGCAGGTGGTTCAACTTTTTATAAGTCAGTAACCTATACTCCTATCACTATCAAAAGAACTGTCAAAGGAGAAAATATGAATTTAGAAATACCTTCAGAGGATAAAATAATTATACTTGACTGTTGTGGTATGCAGTGCCCTGGCCCTATAATGAAAATAAGCGAAATTCTTAAAACTTTAGATGAAGGTAAAGTTATTAAAGTTTCAGCTACGGATATGGGTTTTGCCAGTGACATTGAAAGTTGGTGTGGGAAAACAGGAAACACCTTTATTAAAAAGATTAGAGAAGGAAATTTAAATACAGTATATCTTTCTAAAGGAACTGCAGAACCTATATTAGAAGCAGCTGTAGCAACTTCTTCTTCTCACAGTAAAAGTATGGTAGTATTTGACGGAGATTTAGATAAAGCGATTGCCGCATTTATTATTGCTAACGGAGCAGCTTCTATGGGAAGACCCGTTACAATGTTCTTCACTTTCTGGGGACTTAATATTCTTAGAAAACCAGAAAAACAAAATGTTAAAAAATCTTTTATCGAAGGAATGTTTAGTGCAATGATGCCTCGTGGCACAAACAAACTAAAGCTATCCAACATGAATATGATGGGTATGGGATCTAAGATGATGAAGTCTATCATGAAACAAAAAAATGTATTTTCATTGGATGAGCTAATTAACTCAGCTCTAGCTAGCGGTGTTAAAATAATCGCATGCACCATGTCAATGGATGTAATGGGTATTCACGAAGAAGAGCTAATTGATGGAATCGAATATGCTGGCGTAGCTTCATATTTAGATGCAGCAGAAGATTCAGATGTGAATTTATTTATATAAGAAACATAAACGAAACAAACCAAAAAACTAGGACTGAATTCTGTATTGAACAGGATTCAGTCCTTTAATTTACTATTACAATTATAAAAGTAGTCATTGAGTTTTTTTATCTTTTTTGTTTAAATTCGGGATACTCTTCACAACTAGCGTTTATATATTATTTTTCTTACTGCCTATCAATTATTTTGATATTTTGATATAATATAATTATTAATTGGAGGTTTATTATGAAATACGGATTTTTAGGAACCGGTAAAATGGCAAGTGCTATCATAGCCGGCATGACCTTAAGTGGCTACAATTCAAATGATATTTTAGGTTTTAATAAAAGCAATGAAAAAATCGATAAGTTGGTTGCTGATTATGGCATCGGAAAATGCAATTCTCAGAAAGAATTGATTGCAACTTCAGATGTACTTTTTTTAGCAGTTAAACCCTCGGTTTTGGATGAAATAATTGAAGATGTTAAATCTAATCTATCCAATAAAAACATTTTAATTATATCTATTGCAGTAGGTAAAACCCTTTCATATTTTGAAGAACATTTAGATAAAAACAATAAAATAGTCAGAGTTATGCCTAACATTAACAGCACCGCCTTAGCATCTACCAGCGGATATTGTTTTAACAGCAATGTTTCTATTGGTGATATAAAAGTAATTGAAGATGTGTTTGGTTCGATTGGTACAATAGAACAAGTCAAGGAAGACCTTTTTAGTATCTTTGCCGCTATTGCAGGAAGCTCTCCTGCATTTACATATATGTACATAGATGCGTTAGCTGCTGCTGCTGTAAAAGCAGGAATGCCTAAGAAACAAGCGCTTAAAATCGCTGCTAACACTGTAAAAGGAAGCTCAATAGCTTTATTGAATAGCGATAAGCATCCATGTGATTTAATCGACGATGTTTGCTCTCCAAACGGTACTACTATTGAAGGCGTAAGTTCTCTTAAAATTAATTGTTTTGAAGGAGTTATTTCAGAAGGAATAGACGCTATACTAAAGAAAGATAAAGCAATAAAAGAAGGATAGTACAACTTCTCTAAATTTATAAACAGATAAAGTTAAAAAATTCCCTCTAAAGTAGTCATGGTAAATAACCAAAACTACGTTGGAGGGATTATTTATGTCTACATGTCGCTATGAATAAATGATCAAAGCATGTGAAGACTATTTTAGTGGAAAACAGTATGCATGAGCAAGAACACTGTTATAGTTGTATAAGAAGATGGAACACAAACTGAAATATAAGTGAATCAGATTGTTGTATCAATTGGTTTTGCACTGCGTTGATTATCATTATCAAAAGGTATATACTAAATTGTACGGAGGTATTTTTATGAACACGAGACAATTAGAACGAATGAGAAACGATAACGGCTTTATAGCTGCTCTTGATCAAAGTGGTGGAAGTACACCTAATGCATTAGCAAAATATGGAATATTACAAGACTCTTACTCAAATGAAGATGAAATGTTTCAATTAGTACATGCGATGCGATCAAGGATAATGGAAAGTACTTTTTTTACAAAAGAAAGAATTCTTGCAGCTATTCTATTTGAAAAAACAATGGATTCAAAAGTTCAGGGGAAATATACCCCGGATTATTTGTGGGAAGAAAAAGGGATCTTACCAATTTTAAAAGTGGACAAAGGTTTAGATCACATAGAAAATGGTGTTCATTTAATGAAACCAATGGTAAGTCTAGATGATCTTTTAATACGTGCTAACAATCGTCATATATTTGGTACTAAAATGCGTTCAGTTATAAAAGAAGCTAATAAAGAAGGCATTGAAGCTATTGTTAAACAGCAATTTGAAGTTGGTAAAAAAATAGCATCTTATGGACTTGTACCTATATTAGAACCTGAAGTAGATATTCATACACCAAACAAGCAAAGTGCAGAAAAACTCCTTAAAAAAGAAATAATAAACCATATGAGTGAACTCGAATCTGATGAATTCATTATGTTTAAGCTTACGCTCCCCGAAGTTGATGATTTTTATTCGGATATTATAAAACATCCAAATGTTGTGCGTACTGTGGCACTTTCTGGTGGTTATAGTCAGGAAGAAGCCAATCAACGGTTAATAAGAAACCATCATATGATTGCTAGTTTTTCAAGAGCATTAGCAGAAGGACTTAATGCGAATCAAAGTGATGAAGCGTTTGATAAGATGTTAGACAAATCGATAGAATCAATTTATAAAGCTTCTTTAACATAATATATTTAAAAAATATCGAATTGTTTAAAAATGATATAATCCCCCTAAAGTAGACATGTAACTACCTAACACTACTTTTGAGGGATTATTTATGTCTAAATATAGCTATGAAGAAAAATCAAAAGCATGTGCAGACTATTTTAGCTAAAAAGCGACCATAATATGGTCGCATCATCTTATACATATTTATTTGTCTCTTTCGCTCTTGTTTTCGTACATTTTTTGGTCGGCTAGTTTCATAATATCCATAACACCAAGATTACGGTTTTCTTCATTTTTAGCATACCCTATGGCAACTGAAATTTCAAACTTGTATTCTCCACTATTATTAATATCTTCTAGTTTAGCATTAAACGAATCTATATACGCATCTACATTTTTACACTTTTCGTCCTCTAATATAACTATAAATTCATCTCCGCCTAGTCTACCACAAAATCCTACATCATAGAATACTGATTTTACTCCTGAAGCAAAATTGGCAATATACTCATCTCCGGCTTCGTGACCATAAGTATCGTTAACACATTTCAATTTATTTAAATCCATAAACACAATTGCGTAATTTTTGTTTTTTATTATATCTAATTTCGTTAACTTTACATCGCAACCCGCCCTATTAGCTAGCCCTGTCATAGGATCTTCGTATGCCATTGTAAGTAATGTTTTTCTCTCAGTATCATATTCAAGATATTCAAGAAGCATTATAAGAGAAAATACAATGGTTGTAAACACAAACACTACTAGACCTATCGGCATAATAGCAATATTCATATTTACATTGATTATTTCATATTTTTCTAGATTTATTCTTAAAACATCAGCAACCCCTGAAAATATCATAAATAAGAAACCATAATTAAATATTTTTGTTCTGTAATTTGAATTCTTCAACTCCTTAATAATTGAATAAACTAAAGGTATCCCGCCTAAAACAATTAGTACATACAATATAGGAAGCAACTGTACAAAGTGTATATCAGTATTAAAATTAAGTATTGTAGCTACAATTGCGAAACCTGTAATACATGTACATATTATAATATAAAAACGTTTCATAAACCCGCTATTCCACTTAAAAACTGCATACAACGATAGAAATGACGATGCATAAAAAAGTGACATATATTCTGCTTGAGCCCAAGCCCAGTTGTTTCTAAATATTAGGTTGTAATAACCAAAATATGTAAGCCCCCAAACGGAAATCGCAAGACAAAACATAGAAATTAAAGCTACTTGTTTCATTACTATATTTCTCTTATAGTTTAATATTGTTAATATAGCTATTACAAATGAAACAAACAGTATTACTATATAGTGGTAAACCCCCAAAAAGAAACTTCCATTAAAATAAAGCTTATTATCTATTAATTTGTATAGTTTAATATTATTGTTCATATTAAGCGTTATCGGTTCTTGCAGTTCTAACCTAATTATAATGTTTTTACCCCACGCATCGTCAGGTACCTCTATACACGGATAAGTCCCACCAATCATTTTGTCTTCCACAACATAATTATGACCTGCTGAATAAATTAATGCATTTTCATAATACGCATCTATCGTGCAATTATAAGTAGTCAGTTCTATACAGTGAGCGTCAGTACGCTTAGCTTCAGGTAACTTTATGTTTATTATTGCTACATCACCTTTATTCTTTAAAGTGTACTTATTTATATCCGCAGTTACTCTGCTAGCATCTGTAGATATTACTTCCACAGTAGAATATCTATTTAAATCAATAGGCTCTTCATGACTATTTGTATAAATAAAATTTAATAATAAATTCGATATGATAAAGGAAGCCACTATTATAATAAATATTAAAATGATTTTCTTATTATCTATTTTATTCATACAGTTTTCCCCTTTACTATCATAAATTATATTTAAATTTTTATATCACAGTGCTTTAGCATAGTAAAATAGCACGTCTAAAAACGTGCTATCTCTTTTATACTATTTCTACTATATGATATTTCTTTTTACCTTTTTGTATTAGGAGTTTTCCATCCTCAAACATGTCTTCAGTTATCATTAGGTGCGTTGATTCAACTTTTTCACCCTTTATTTTAAGCCCACCTTGTTCGATTGTTCTAAATCCATCTCCGTTACTTGTAACCATCCCCAATTCTTTAATCAGGCCAACAAGTCCTAAGCCTTCACCTTTGAACTTATTTTTATCCATCTTGGTGGTTGGTATATTTTCCATGCTGTTTCCACTTCCAAAAGCTGCTTTAGCACCTTCTTGTGCTTTTTTAGCTTCTTCTTCTCCATGAACCAGCTTCGTTACTTCATATGCCAATATCTCTTTGGCTTTATTTATCTCTTCGTCTTTAAAAGACGATAATCTGTTTACTTCGTCCATTGGTAAGAATGTCAGCATTCTCAGGCATTTATTTACATCAGCATCGGCAACATTTCTCCAATACTGAAAGAATTCATATGGAGATGTTTTTTCTGGACTAAGCCATAAAGCTCCTTTTTGAGTTTTACCCATCTTTATACCTTCGCTGGTAGTAAGAAGAGAAAACGTCATTCCATATACTTCTTTGCTTATCATCTTACGAGTTAAGTCAATGCCACCTAAGATATTAGACCATTGATCATTTCCCCCGAATTGCATTTTAACATTCATATCTCTCGCCATTACCATAAAATCGAACGACTGCATGAGCATATAGTTGAATTCTAGAAACGATAATCCTTTTTCTAATCTTTGTTTAAAGCAATCAGCTCGTAGCATGTTATTAACGCTAAAGTGCCTGCCTACATCTCTAACAAAATCAACATATTTAGGTTCTAAAAGCCATGATGCATTATTTACCGCTACCGCTTTACCTTTTTCAGGTGTTTTACTTTCCTTTTTACCATCGAAAGAATATTCATCATCAAAATCAATAAATCTATCAAAGAGCAATTTGAAGCTGTCCGAGTTATACTGAATTGTTTCAGGTGTCATCATCTGTCTCATGTCAGTTCTTCCGGAAGGATCTCCTACCATGGAAGTTCCTCCTCCAATTAAGACTACAGGTGTATGACCGTACTTTTGCATATACATCATAATTATTACCTGCATAAAATGTCCTATATGAAGGCAATCTGCAGTGGGATCAAACCCAATATAAAATTTAATCTTCTCGTCTTTTAATAATTTGCGAATAGCTTCTTCATCTGTTGTTTGTTCGATGAAGCCCCTTTCCTTAAGAACATCAAATACGTTTTCGTGTGTACTTACGCCATCTGGAATCATGTTCATATTCCCAATCTCCTTTTACCTATTTAGTACCGTATAATCTGTCTCCTGCATCTCCAAGTCCAGGTAATATATACGCATTTTCATTTAATTTTTCGTCTTTCGCTGCGATGAAAATATCTACATCAGGATGGGCTTTTTGCAATGCCTCAATTCCCTCCGGAGCTGCAATAAAGCACATAAAGGTTATATTCTTTCCACCTCTTTGTTTGATAAATTCTATAGCAGCTATTGCACTGCCACCTGTAGCTAGCATTGGATCTACTACAAATATCTGTCTCTTTTCTATATCAACTGGTAGTTTGCAATAATATTCCACTGGTTGATGTGTCGTTGGATCTCTATATAGCCCTATATGACCAACTTTTGCATTTGGAACTAAAGCTAACATTCCATCTACAAAACCAAGTCCCGCTCTTAAAATCGGAATTATTGCTATATCCTCTCCTTTAAGCATTTGCATTTTTGTTTTACACATAGGCGTTTCAATTTCTACAGTCTCTAAAGGTAAATTCCGAGTTGCCTCAAAACCCATAAGCATAGCCACTTCTCTAGCTAGCTCTCTAAAGTCCTTAACACTTGTATCCTTTTGTCTCATTAGCGCTGTTTTGTGTTGAATTAACGGATGATCAAATACATATACTTTTCCCATCTTTTCCTCCTCGTTATTACATACAATCTAATAATTTAACTCTTCTTTCATGTCTTCCACCTTCAAATTCAGTGTTAAGCCATTTATCAACTATTTTAAAAGCCAGATCTTTTTCTGTAAGTCTGCCACCAAGTGCAAGCATGTTAGCATTATTATGCTTAGCTGCAAGTTCTGCCATCTCAACTGATGTACATAGCGCACATCTAATACCTTTTACTTTATTTGCTGCAATGGAAATTCCTATCCCCGAACCACAAATAACGATACCTTTTTCTGCCTTTTTCGCTGCAACTTCTTCAGCACATTTTTTTCCGTAAACAGGATAATCTACCGATTCCTCAGTATACGCACCTAAATCTACTACTTCGTATCCTTCTTTTTCTAGTTTATTTTTGATTTCTACCTTCAGTTCAAAACCACCGTGATCACTAGCTAATGCTATCATCCTTCTCCTCCTCAACATATATAATATCGTAACCGGCAGATTTCATCATTCTGTTCATTACAGAAAATCCTAATCCTTCTGGTTTTAATGATGCGGCTATTATTAAGTCCACACCGTCTCTATCAAGTCTTCTAAGATCTGCAAAAAATGTCTTTGCGGCTTTTTCACTGTCTTCACCATAATAAAGGACTTCCACTTTATTTCCTTCATTTTCAGCTTTTTCTTTTAATTCTTCTATGGCTTTACTAATCCCCTTAATGTTGCCTGTTATTATTTTAAATTCGGCTTTTGGCGCATAGTGTTTATATTTCATGCCCGGAGATTTAGGTTTAAACTCCTCATTTGAAGGCTTCATAAATAAAGAACCGTCAAATTCTGTTTTAACTTCGATGACTTTATCTATATCTTCTTTAGTAATGTATCCCGGTCTTAATATTACAGGAATATCAGATGTTAAATCCAGCACTGTAGATTCAATTCCTACTAAGCACGGCTCACCCATAATGACTGCGTCTATTCTTCCGTCCATATCTTCTAACACATCCATTGCCGTAGTAGGGCTAGGTTTCCCTGATAAATTAGCACTTGGTGCTGCTATTGGGGTTTTAGACTTCTTAATAAGCTCTCTTGCTATTTCATCACTAGGCATTCTTACAGCTACAGTATTTAGTCCTCCAGTTGTTATGCTTGGCACATTCTCTTTTTTCTTAAGAACAAAAGTTATAGGTCCAGGCCAAAAGGCTTCCATAAGTGTCTTTGCAGTTGAAGATACTTCCTCCGCTAATAGCTCAAGTTCCTTAATATCAGAAATATGTACTATCATCGGATTATCGCTCGGTCTTCCCTTAGCCGCATATATCTTGCCAGTCGCCGTTTCATTTAAAGCATCAGCTCCCAGCCCATATACTGTTTCGGTCGGAAACGCTACAAGGCCTCCACTTCTAATGATTTGAGCCGCAATCTCTATATTCTCTTTTGTAGTATCTAATTTTTTAGTTATCATTTCATTAATATTTCTTCATTTTTTCAGCTTGATCATGAGTTATTAGACCATCTATTATATCTTCAATATCTCCGTCTAAGAAGCTATCTAATTTATAAATTGTCATACCTATTCTATGATCGGAAACTCTTCCTTGAGGAAAATTATAGGTCCTAATTCTTCCAGATCTATCACCTGTTCCAACCTGACTTTTCCTTTGTTCAGATATTTCATCATGTTGTTTTTTTTGCATTAAATCATACAATCTCGATTTTAAAACTTTAAACGCTTTATCTTTATTTTTTGTCTGTGATTTTTCATCTTGACATGTGACTACGAGTCCTGTAGGAACGTGAGTTAACCTAACAGCTGAATCCGTTGTATTTACACTCTGACCACCATTTCCTGATGCTCTGTATACATCTACTCTTACTTCATTTGGATCTAAGTTTACTTCTACGTCGTCTACTTCTGGCAATACAGCTATAGTTGCGGCTGATGTATGAACTCTTCCACTTGATTCTGTTTCCGGAACTCTTTGTACTCTATGAGTACCGCTTTCGAATTTAAGCCTTGAATATGCACCTTTACCTTTAATCAATACTACTGCTTCTTTGATACCACCAATTTCGGTTTCGTTCGTATCTAAAATTTCAGCTTTCCATCTTTTTCTTTCTGCATATCTCAAATACATTCTTAGAAGGTCTTGACCAAATAGCGCCGCTTCATCCCCGCCGGTACCTGCTCTTACTTCTAGAATTACGTTCTTATCATCATTAGGATCCGTTGGAACTAAAAGAATTTTCAAAGCTTCTTCATGCTCTGCTATCAATCCTTCTAATCTTGAGATTTCTTCCTTATAAAAGTCTTTCATCTCTTCATCTGTCTCTGTATCAACAAGTTCTTTTGCTTCTAAAATATCACTTTTAGCAACTTTGTATTCCTTGTATTTACTAACGATAGGTTCCATTTCGCCCATCTCTTTTATATATTTTTGCCACACTGGTTGATTGCTGATAATATCGGGGTCAGAAACCTTTCCCGATAGTTCTACATATTTATCCAACGTAAAATCTAATTTATCAAACATAATTATTTTCCTCTCATTTTACTAACTTAATATTATATCATAAAACAATATTGAAATTGTGTTAACGTCGTAAAAAAACCGGAATTACAAATTCCGGTTTGTTTCTTCTGATTATTAATCGATGTTGTACTTGTTTTTGAATTTATCAACACGGCCACCGCGGTTGATGAATTTTTGCTGTCCGGTAAAGAACGGATGACATTCCGAACAAATGTCCACTCTCATTTCTTCTTTTGTTGACTTAGTCGTAAAAGAATTACCGCATGCGCAAGTTACTTTACATTCCTTATAATCAGGATGGATTCCTTCCTTCATGCTTCACCTCTTTCTCGTGCCTTGGCACATAATTTGCTTTACTTCTGTATAGCCTACATATCTTACCATATAAGACCTTAATTTACAAGGGTTATTTGTCATTTTTATAATGTTGTCGATCAACTAATTTCGAGCTTGTTTATGTACGGCCACAACGTTGCGTTCTTTTATTTGTTTAATTTCACAAAATTCCTTGACTCATTGTACTTTTTCTGATACAATCTTGTTTGTATACCAATACAAAGTTTATACTTTGCCTTGATATATTCGTTATCGTTAGTTGTATTAAGTTTTAGGCTTTCGTCTAAACAAAGATGAAAGTTTTTTTAATACAACGAGAGCTTAAATTAAAGGAGAATATAATGGAGAATATTAATTTAACAGAAATCAGATGGCATGGTAGAGGCGGACAAGGCGCAAAAACCGCTTGTATGTTACTCGCCGATGCCGCTTTCAATTCAGGTAAACACGTTCAGGGATTTCCTGAATACGGTCCAGAGAGAATGGGCGCACCTATAACTGCATATAATAGAATTTCAGACGCTCATTGTGACGTGCATTCGAACATCTATTATCCCAATTACGTAGTTGTAGTAGATGAAACATTGTTAAATTCTGTAGATGTAACTAGTGGCCTTCATGAAGCAGGTGCTTTAATAGTAAATAGCAAAAAGACACCAGAAGAAATAAGACAAAAGGTAAATGGTTATCCCGGTAAAATATGCGTAGTCGATGCTACCGCTATTTCACTTGAGACAATTGGAAAAAACTTCCCCAATACCCCGATGCTAGCTGCAACAGTTAAAATAACTAATTTGATTGAAACTAATAAATTTTTACAGGATATGGAAGAATCTCTTAAACATAAGTTTAGTAAAAAACCACATTTGATTGCAGGTAATATAGCTGCTTTTAAAAAATCTATGGAGGAGGTTTTGGTGGGATGAGTTTAAAGAAAGCTAGTTTAATAAACACAAATTCAACATGGCAAGAAGTAACGTTGGCCGGCGAAATCTACGAGCCATCTACTTCCTTACTTTTTAATACGGGGGAATGGCGAGTTAATAAACCTGTTATCGACTGGGACAAATGTACCCACTGTCTTTTATGTGCACCGTATTGCCCTGATTCAAGCATTCCTGTAAAAAGTGGACTACGCTTGGAATATGACTATATGCATTGCAAAGGTTGCGGAATATGCGCAAACGTTTGCCCCGTTAACGCTATAACTATGATTAAGGAGGGTTAACGATGGCTAGAAAAGATAAGATGTCAGGAAACGAAGCCGTAGCAACCGCTATGAGACAGATTGAGCCAGATGTTATGGCAGCTTTCCCTATAACACCCTCAACCGAAATACCACAGTATTATTCAAAATTTATTGCAGATGGTAAAGTTGATACGGAATTTATAGCAGTTGAATCGGAACATAGCGCTATGTCGGCATGTATGGGTGCTTCTGCGGCAGGTGCAAGAGCAGTAACTGCAACATCATCAGCTGGTCTCGCTTACATGTGGGAAGTACTATACATAGTAGCGTCTTCAAGTCTTCCTGTAGTTATGGCTGTGGTAAACAGAGCATTGTCAGCTCCAATAAATATTAACAACGATCATTCCGATTCAATGGGTGCAAGAGATACTGGGTGGATTCAACTATATGCAGAATCCAATCAGGAAGTTTATGATAACTATATACAGGCTTTTTCTATAGCTGAAGCTTGCAGATTGCCAGTCATGGTCTGCCAAGACGGATTCATCACAAGTCACGGTGTTTCTAATATTGAGCTTTTAGAAGATAGCGAGGTTAAGGATTTTGTCGGCGAATATATGCCAGCGGATTACCTTTTAAAAAGTGAAAACCCTTTAGCAATCGGACCTTTTGGTGTATCCTCATATTATATGGAAATCAAAAGAAAGCAAGCGGAGTCCATGAAAGCTTCAATGCCAATAATTACAGAAGTTGCTGACAAATATGCCAAGCTATCTGGAAGGCAATATTCATTTTTCGAGGAATATATGATGGATGATGCAGACATTGCACTATTAATAATCGGTTCAAGCGCAGGAACAGCAAAGGCTACTGTCAATCTGCTTAGAAGTGAAGGTAAAAAAGTGGGCCTAATTAAGCTTAGAGTTTTCAGACCCTTTCCTAGAGAATCGCTGGCTAAAGCTATGTGCAAGGTAAAGGCTGTTGCTATAATGGATAAGGCCGAAAGCTTTTCTAATAGCGGTGGACCTCTATTTAGTGAGGCACGAAGCTCATTATATGATCTCCCCAATAAACCTTATGCTATTAACTACATTTATGGCTTAGGCGGAAGAGATATTACAGTAGAACACTTTTGCGAAATTTATAACGACTTATTTGCTATTATAGATAGCAATGATCCCGGTGATGTATATAGATACATAGGTGTTAGAGATTCGAGGTTTAAATAATGGTATATAAATTAAAAAATGAATTAGAAAAAAAAGAAAGATTTTCAGGCGGTCATAGATTATGTTCAGGCTGTGGGGCAGGTATTGCTGTAAGAGGTGTACTTAGGGCGCTTGAAGAAAAAGATAAAGCAGTTATAACTAATGCAACAAGCTGTCTTGAGGTTTCATCTTTTCTTTATCCTTATACAGCTTATGCCGATAGCTATATCCATAGTGCTTTTGCTAACGCTGCAGCTACTTGCTCAGGTACTTCAGCCGCATATGCCTCACTTAAACGAAAAGGTAAAGTCAAAGATAACTTTAAATTTATAGCTTTTGGAGGCGATGGCGGTACCTATGATATTGGTCTTCAATCATTATCTGGTGCTATGGAAAGAAACAGTGATATGGTTTACGTTTGCTATGACAATGAAGCTTATATGAACACTGGTATACAACGTTCGTCAGCTACACCTAGATTTGCAGATGCAACTACTTCCCCTACTGGCGCAGTTTCGTATGGTAAAGTTCAAAACAAAAAGAATTTGACCGAAATCATCGCTGCTCATAATGTCCCTTATGTAGCTCAAACTACATTTACAGGTAATATGAAAGATTTTCACGAAAAATCTAAAATAGCTCTTTATACTGAGGGCGCTTGTTTCCTAAATGTATTATCGCCTTGTCCTAGAGGTTGGGGTTATGAAGCTTCTTTATTGCCAGAACTTTGCAGGCTCGCTGTTGAAACTTGCGTTTGGCCACTTTATGAAATTTTAAATGGTGAATGGAAAGTAAATTACATTCCAAAGAAAAAATTACCTATTGAAGAATTTTTAAGCATGCAAACTAGATTTGCACATATGTTTAAACCCGGTAATGAATGGATGATAGAATCTGCTCAAACGTACGTAGATGAACAATGGGATAAATTACTCAAAAGAGCTAAAGTTAACTAAACTTAGCTCTTACAAAAACAAAGCCAGCAATTAACTATAACTGCTGGTTTTGTTTTAAAATGAATTACAGATTTTTATTTTAACTCTTTACTGCTAATCTTACTTCTAAATCTTCTTCCGCTTTTTTTATTAATACATCCTCATCATTTTCTAGTTTATTTTCTATGACCAGCTCCAATAACCGCTCTAATTCTTCGCCTAATGCTGGTCCTTTTTCGTAGCCTATCTCAAAAAGAATATTTCCATTTATATTTAGATCCTTTAAAGAAAAGCACGAATTCTCTTCTATGACTTTATCTACCTTTTTTTCAAAATTTTCAATATTAGCTAATCTTTCATCAACAATTTCGGGGTTTTGAGATTTTACATCAGCTTTTTCAAGCTCAATCAACATTCTAAGTCTCTTTTCACCAAAGTGATTAAGCTTATGCTTCGCATATTTTTCGGTCGGTGAAAAAACCGTTCCGTGTGCTTTAATAACAAAACTTATGTCTGCCAAACTTTCATTATCATATTTTAGTCTCTTCAATATTTCTTCTGCAACTTCTGACCCTTTTGTTTCATGATGATAAAAGTGTCCCCATCCTTTATCCATAACAAAACATTGCGGTTTTGCCAAATCATGTAAGAACGCTGCCATTCTATATTTTTTGTTGTTATCAATAAGTGAAACTGCATTTATTATATGTTCATATACATCATATATATGATAAGGATTGCACTGATCAAAGTCGAAGCTTTCTCTTATTTCTGGTATGAAAACAGCTATAACTTCTTTATAAGCCATTAATACTCTTCTGGCATCCTTACCTATTAATATTTTCTCGAACTCGTTACGAACACGCTCTATTGAAATTTTCAACAATAAATCTTTCAATTTGATAATTGCTTTTTCTGTTTCTTTATTAGCATGAAAGCCAAGTTCCGATTGGAATCTTATGGCCCTAAGTATTCTTAGTGCATCCTCATTGAACCTGTCTTCAGGTTCTCCAACACAACGAATAATCTTATTCTTTATATCTTTTTGTCCGCCATTTTCATCAATAATATTACCGTAAGCATCCATTGCAATAGCGTTAACAGTAAAATCGCGTCTTTTAAGATCTTCTGCTAACGAAACAGTGAATTTTACAGAATCCGGCCTTCTCTTGTCAGTGTACTTACCATCTATTCTAAAGGTGGTCACCTCATAAGATTCTCCTTTGTCCAAGACCGTAATCGTGCCATGCTTAATTCCAGTTTCCACAATTTTATATTCACTTAGAATTAGATTTAATTCTTTTGGAGTTGCCGATGTCGTTATATCCCAATCTTTAGGATTTCTCCCCATTAAAATATCCCTAACGCATCCTCCTACAAGATACGCTTCGTAACCTTTGCTATTTATTATTTTAAGAATCCTTATAGCCCCTACAGGTGCTTTATTTATCTTTTCCATTTTCCATCGCCAATTCAATCAATCTGTCTACAAGCTCTGGACCTTTAATTCCTTCATTTTCCCAAAGCTTAGGATACATACTGATGTCAGTAAATCCTGGTATTGTATTTATTTCGTTAAATATAATTTCATTATCCTTATTTAAAAAGAAGTCAACTCTAGCCATTCCCGCGCAGTCAAGAGCTTTGTATAACTTTATAGCCGCCTCTTTAAATTCTTCAATTTTTTCTTTAGTCAAGCCGCCAGCTAAAAGCGTCTTAGAATTCGGATTGTTGTATTTAGAATCATAATCATAAAATTCTCCGGCCGTAATTATCTCTCCAGGTACCGTAGCAACTGGATTTAAATTTCCTAAAACAGCTACTTCTATTTCCCTGCCTTCTATCATTTCTTCTACTAAAGCTTTCTTATCGTAATTAAACGATACTTCTAGAGATGTTATCAAACCCTTCAATTCACTAGCTTTAGTTACTCCTACCGACGAGCCAGTTGAGCAAGATTTTACAAATAGCGGAAATTTTCCTTCATGCTTTTCCATTATATAGTTCGCCATTTTTTCCTTGTCATTTTCAAAGTCATGCTTATATACTACTACGTGTTTAGCCATCATAATTCCTGTAGGCAACGCCATCTGTTTTGTAAATGATTTGTCCATGCAACAAGCAGATGATAAAACACCCGGCCCTACATATGGAATCCCAGCAAGTTCTAAAAGCCCTTGAATATCTCCATCTTCTCCGTGTTCTCCGTGAAGAACTGGAAATACGCAATCTATTCTTTCTGTAATCAATTCATTTTTTTCGTAAAACGCAATTTCTTTTTTATCGGGATTAGGATTTATAAAAACTTCTTTATTGTCAGCTAATTCTCCCCATGTCATGTTTTTTATATCGTTTAAACTAGCTTCTGTCTTAAGCCATTTCCCTGTTTTTGTAATACCTATTTTAATTATTTCGTATTTTTTTTCATCTATCCATCCTAAAATCGTAACCGCTGATTTACAAGCAACTTCATGTTCTGCTGATTTACCTCCAAATATTACCGCAATTTTCATTGTCTATACCTCCCTTTTCTCAGCCACTACCATTCTATCATTTTTCGAAAGATCCTTTAAGACCTTAACATTTATATATCTACCATCTTCATTTAACATCTTTATTAATTCCTCGCCTTGATTATATCCTATTTCTAAAAGCATAAATCCTTTGTCGTTTAAGTGGTCATATGCTTCATTTACAATTCTTCTGTAAAAACAAAGCCCATCTTCTCCACCATCTAAAGCCATTAAAGGTTCATAGTCTTTAACCTCTTGTTGAAGTTTAGGTATTTCGGTACTTTCTATGTATGGCGGATTTGAAATTATCATATCAAAGGATTGATTTATTGATCTAAACAAATCACTATTTATAACGGTGATTTTGCCATTAACACCGTTTAACTCACTGTTATATTTTGCCACATCTAAAGCTTCTTTGCTTAAGTCTGCTAGGCTTACAAATACATTAGTAAGCTTTGCTACGGAAACGCCTATCGCACCGCTCCCTGTACAAATATCTAATACATCTTTAATTCTATCATTCTTTTTTATTAAATCAATTGCAATTTCTACAAGCTCTTCTGTTTCTCTTCTTGGTATTAAAACATGTTCATTAACCCTAAAAGTTAATCCCATAAATTCCTGGGTTTCTAATATATGCTGAATGGGTTTCCTCTTACTTCTTTCGTCAATAAGACTAAAGAATTCCGCTTCTTTGTCTTTGTGTGCTTCTTCATCTCCCGACAAAAATAGCTCACTATTTGTAATATTTTCAACATAACATAAAAGCATCTTCGCTTCATTTTTAGCATTGCTTATGCCTGCATTATTCAGACTCTTTGTTCCCACTTTTATCAGTTCGTTTAAATTCATCTAAATCTTCCTTATTCGTTATTATATTCCCCTCTAAATCAGAAATACCTTCAACTAGCGGTGCGTCGTCATCTACTAATACTGCTTTTACAGCCACTATAGCCACTTCAAGCATCTTGTCATCTGGTTCTTTAGTAGTAATCTTCTGTAAATATAGCCCGGGCATACTAAGTATTTCTACTAGTAAGTTATTGCTTCTGCCTGCCCACCTTAACAATTCATAGCTCAAACCCGCTACAACTGGAATTAGTAGTATTCTTGATAAAAGCCTAATTAGAAGGTTTGGCCATCCCATTAATGAAAATACTATTAAGCTTATAACCATTACAAAGACAAGAAAGCTAGTTCCACATCTAGGATGAAGTGTATAAAATTGCTGAGCATTTTCCGGTGTTAGCTCTAGCGATTTCTCTAGGCAGTGTATCGTCTTATGCTCTGCTCCATGGTATTGGAACACTCTTTTTATGTCTTCCATTTTTGATATTAACAGTACATAGGCTACAAATAGTACTATTCTGAAAACACCTTCAACTAAGTTAAGAAGTATAACGGAGTCTGTAAATCTTCCTAGCCAATTCACTGCTGCTGTAGGGAACAAAACAAATACGACTACAGTAAACAGCAAGGACAATATTACTGTAAGAACCAATAATATGTTCCATGCTTTTTCCATACTGAAATTATCAGAAACCCATTTTTCAAATTTACTGTTTTCTGCTGGATCTTCTTCTGTAAATCTTTCGAGTATCTCAGCAGATTTCATCAAGGTTCCAGTACCCGTAACTAAAGAATTAATAAAGACTACTACTCCTCTAACAATAGGTATTTTTGACAATTTGCCACGTTTTTTATTTTTTTCAGTACGCAAATATATTCTATCATCTGGAAGTCTCATGGCGATGGCGGTTCTATTTTCGCCCTTCATCATTATGCCTTCCATTATAGCTTGGCCACCTATTTGGGTTGGGCAAGCATCTTTTAAAAAGATTTTTTTTAAATCCATTATTTTTCTCCGCTAATCATTTAGTTTCGTCTTTTGCATTATCTTAATAAAGTCTTTATTGTTCTTGGTGTGTGAAATATTATCAATTATTTTTTCTGATATTTCCTGAGGGCTCCCACTAGACATGGCTTTTCTTATATTCCACATTACAGCAAACTCATCTGCTGTAAGCAGTAGGTCTTCACGTCTAGTCCCTGATCTATTAAGCTCAATCGCAGGGAATATTCTTCGTTCACTAAGTTTTCTATCTAAGTGAAGTTCCATATTGCCTGTACCCTTGAATTCTTCGTAAATAACATCATCCATTCTGCTTCCTGTATCTACTAAGGCTGTAGCTAATATAGTTATACTTCCACCTTCTTCTATGTTTCTGGCTGCACCAAAAAATTTCTTTGGTGGATGAAGCGCGCCTGGGTCAAGTCCACCAGACAACGTTCTCCCTGACGAAGGAACCTCCAAGTTATATGCTCTAGCCAGTCTAGTTATGCTATCTAGAAGTATTACAACATCTTTCCCATGTTCTGCAAGCCTCTTTGCTCTACTTAGAACCATTTCTGCCACCTTTACATGGTGTGCAGGCACTTCATCAAAGGTAGAATATATGACTTCACCGTTTTTAAGCGACCTTTTCATGTCCGTTACTTCTTCAGGTCTTTCATCTACAAGAAGTACTATTAGCTCAATCTCAGGATAGTTCTTTTCTAGACTATGTGCTATTTTTTTTAACAAAACAGTTTTACCCGCTTTAGGCGGAGCTACTATTAATCCTCTTTGTCCTTTTCCTATTGGTGCAACTAGATCTATAATTCTTGTAGAAAGTTCTATACTAGAATCTTCCAATACAAATTTTTCAGTAGGAAAAATTGGAGTTAGATTGTCAAAATTAGGCCTGTTTCTTGCTGTTTCTGGGTCTTCTCCGTTTACCGCTAAAACATAAAGTAGTGCTCCAAATTTTTCTGTGTCTTTAGGTTTTCTTGATATTCCTTTAATCTTGTCACCTTTTTTTAATCTGAATCTTCTGATTTGTGTAGGCGATACATAAATATCTTTTGATGATGTTAAGAAATTATTAAATCTAAGAAAGCCAAATCCCCCATCTGCAATGTCTATAATCCCTTCTACTTCTGGGCGATCTTCTTGTTTTACTTCTTCTTGAATATTTTCATTTTCTGTTTTTATCACTTCTGTGTTGTTTTTTTCTGTCATAGTTGTTCTGGCAATACCCCTCCTTTTTTGTCAATGCGTATATTTACCCACTCTTTGAAAAGTTGATACATTACTGATACTATCGGTATAAACAAGATCATTCCTGTGACTCCAAACAAGCTTCCGCCTGTAGTTACCGCAACTAATACCCAAATAGATGGAAGTCCTAAACTTGTTCCTACTACATGAGGATAAATCACGTTGCCTTCAATTTGCTGAAGTATTAATGAAATGATTAAATATGAAATAACTCTTATAGGACTAACTGTAAGTATAAATACAGCTCCAATTATTGTTCCTATAATAGCACCAAATATCGGTATAAGGGTTGAAAACCCAATAACTACCGCTATAACAGCTGCATATGGAAAACTAAATATCGATAGCACTATGAAAAACAGCGTTCCTGTTATTAGTCCTTCAATGCATTGTCCGCTTAAAAATTTATGGAAAGCATCGTAAGTCATAATACTTACTTTTTCGACTTTTTTATAATGATTTTTATTAAATATTGCATTTAACACTTTTTTTGCTTGTCTTTTTAAGTTTCCCTTTTGAGCCAAAATATAGCAAGCAAATACCAATCCAATTACTGTGCTAAATACAGCGCTTGCTATCGTAGTCACTATAGTAACTCCTGAAGACAATATTTCTCCTGCACTATCTTTTAAGTATGTAATGAAATTCGTTGTTATTTCACTGAAGTTTATTGATAAGTCGCCTACAAATTCATTTAACGTTTCATTGCTTGACGTAATTCCGTTAAGCCAACTTATAAAATCAGGTATTACGTATTGCAGCGAATTAGCAAACACGATTAAAGATTTTCCCAGTTCAGGAACTACCCAAAGAGCTAATATCGCTAGTAAAAGTAATATGAAAATTGTGGATAATATTATACTTACAAAACGACCTATTCCTTTTAGTCTTGGTTTCCCCTCAGTTTTATTAAGTGGAAAAAGTTTGCGCTCTATTGCTGACATAGGTACGTTTATGATAAAAGCTATTACTCCTCCGATAAAAAACGGCTCAAGTATTCCAATGACTTTTGTAAAACCTACCGCTACAACATCAATTCTCATAGCAATTAATACCAACGCTACTGAAAAAGCTATTAACATGGCAAGCCTTTTCATATTATTTTTTGTTAAGTCCATTATGTGTCCTTCCTTAGACTATTATATCACTAATGTCTAAATCTTCATCTGAAACAAATTTATATTCTTCTTTATTAAAGAAGTCGTAAATACATGGAACAATATATAGCGTCATTAGCGTTGCATATGTTAGTCCTCCTATGCATACAATAGCTACTGGCTGCATCATTTCAGTACCCATCTCTCTGCCTAGTGCCATAACTATAAGGCCACAAATAGTAGTTAAACTAGTCATAAGTATAGGTCTCATCCTGGTTACACCTGCTTCAATTAGTGCGTCTCTTTTCTTATAACCTTTGGCCCTTAATTGATTTACATAATCAACAAGCACTATACCATTATTAACGATTATTCCCACCAGCATTACTAATCCTATCATTGCGATTACGCTTAATAGGTTACCCGTAATAAGCAGTCCTAAGAATCCGCCTGTCATAGCAAGCGGAATAGTAAACATTATTATAAATGGTGACTTTAGCGACTGGAACTGCGCAACCATTATTAGATATATAAACAATACACCTAGAGCTAACATCATTGTCAGTTTTTTAATACCGTCCATTACAGTTTCGTTTTCACCATGGAATTCAACGCTCATACCTTCGGGAAGTTCTATTTTCTCTACGGCATTCATTGCTTTAGATGTTGTTAGTGTAATATTATATCCTTCTTCTAATGTTGCGCTAACTGTAATTATTCTGTTTTGATTTTTTCTTTTAATTACATTCAGCGTTTCTTTTTCTTCTACATCTGTTACATCTTTTAATAGAACATTGGTTTTTTCACCGGTTATAGAGGTTGCTTCTATTTCCATGTTCTCTATTTCGTCTCTAGTCATCTCAGAGTTTTTTGCATTCATAACCACAACTTCATAACTATTCTTATCTGTGTCAATCTCTGTCGCTATTATTGAGTTATTAATCTTTTGAGTAATAGCGGCGTAAACTGTCGCAACCATAAGACCTTTTTCCATTGCTTTCTTTTTATTTACTACGAAATGTAATTCCGGTTCAGAATCTTCTAGCCCATTATCAATTTCGTCAATTCCTTCTACATTTTTTAATTCTTTAGCTATTTCCTTTGCACTGTCTTGAAGTTCGGTTAAATCATTACCTTTAATTTCTATGGTAATACCGTCTCCTCCCATAGCCGTTGTAAAATCAGATATATCAGAACCGCTTGCTTCTACCTTTGCATTTTTCGGATAATCCAATTTATTAATTTCTTTTTCTATATCTAAGCTACTCTTACCATTGCTTTGATCAATCATCGCATACATAGTAACTTTGGAATAATCTGCTTTACCACCTGACATGTCCATCATGCTACCACCCATCATAGTTCCTACATCATTAACACCTTCGATGTTAGAAATTTGCTCAACTATGCCATCCGTCATTTCCTTCATTTCATTGTAATTTGTTTCGTCTGGATAAGTAATTTCCACGCCTACTTGAGGAGAGTTCATTTCAGGCATAAATATGAAACCCTTTGATAATACTGAAACCGTACTAAATATAAGTAGCAGCGTTGCCACTATCAGTATTATAGCTTTGTGATTTAATACCCAGTCTAACGAGCTTCTATATTTAAGCATTACCTTGCCTTCTTCTTTTTTCTTAGGCATAGTATTTTTCAACATTTTAGAAGACATAGCAGGAACTAACGTAAGTCCAATTATCAAACTTGCTATAAGCGCTACCGTAACGGTAATTGCCATATCCGAAAACAGTTGTTTCGTTAGTCCTTCAATAAATATAATTGGTACAAACACAGAGACAGTAGTTAGTGTTGATGCAATTATAGCTCCTGAAACTTGTTTTGCCCCAGCATACGAAGCTTTTGCAAGTGGTACTCCTTCGCTTCTAAGTCTGAATATATTTTCTATTACTACTACAGAATTATCGACGATCATACCTACCGCGACAGCTAACCCTGATATTGATACTATGTTAATACTTACGTCAAACAAATACATGAGGAATATAGCGAACATCAAACTGGTCGGAATACTAATAATCGTAATTATCGTAGGTTTTATGTCTTTTAAAAATAACAGCAATATTAAAAATGCAAATATTGCTCCAAACAGCAAGCTCTTAAGAATAGAAGATATCATAAGCCTAATATAATCGCCTTGGTCCATGAGACTTATTAGGTTTAGTCCTTCATGTTCAGCTGTTAATTCTTTTACTTTATCATTTATATTAGTAGATACTTCTGCCGTAGCATAATTAGATTGCTTCGACAACATTAATAAGACACTTGGATTTCCATTTAAATTAGCATAAGATGTATTGGAATTATCTTCTATATACACATCTGCAACATCGCTTAAGGTAATATCGCCTACACTTTCTGTGTCGATGCTCATTAGTAATAAATTTTTCATAGAATCAACAGATTCCACCTTATCACCAACACTTACTAAATATCGACCTTCTTCTTCGCCTATATATCCTGCAGGCATATCAAAATTCTGCGCCTTTAGCATATTGGCTACCATTTCTACGGTAATCATATCCCCAATATTAGCTTGTTCTCTAGCTGCTTCAGCTTCTGAATCTACCGTACTTAATGCCTTGCCTAATTCTGATTGCGCAGCACTTAGTGCTGTTTCAGTTTCTTCTAATTTGCTCTTGGAATCTTCTAAAAAAGATTTAGTTTGCAATAATTCTTGTTCAGTACCATCTAAATCGTTATTATACGAAGTGTACTGTGAAACAATCACATTTGGGTCAAGGGAAAGTCCATTGTCTGTAATAACTCCCGTGACGCCCTGGCCGAATTCGTCGCTGTCTAAGTCGCCTCCTAAAGTAAGTAAAGATTTACTTACTTGCACACCTATTAACCCAACATTGACCTGGTCTAGTCCACTTTGAAGTTCTTCTTTACCTTCTATTATTTTAGTTAGACCATCGTCAACTTTTGCTTTTTGAGTAGTTATTTCATTTTTAGCTGTAGCAATTTTACTATTAATATCATTTAATACTTTATTATTTAGTTCGTCAATTTTATCTTGATTAATTGATACCATCAGAGTTTCTTCTAACATTCCATTTGTATCAACAGATGCCACACCGGTAGTTCCTTCTAATGCATCTAAAAGCTCTTCATCTAAAAACGCTGAAAGCTCTGCTTGGCTTTTCCCTTCGTATTCAACGGCCATTATGCTAATTGGAATCATACTAGGATTTAGTTTAAGGATAGTAGATGTTCCTACCCTATCATCCCATTCACCGCTAGCCATATTAATATCTTCTAAAATATCGACTACAACATTATCTATATCAGCTTGTTCATTAAATTCAATTGTTATAATTGAATAATTAGAGTTTGCTGTTGATTCAACATTTTCTACATTTTCAAGCATCATAAAAGATCGTTCAAGAGGCTTGTTTATGTCGTCTTCAACTTTTTCAGGAGTAGAACCCGGATAAGGCGTAATTACCACAACATAAGGAAGGTCCATTTTGGGGAAAAGGTCCGGAACCATACGAACATAAGCAACTATTCCTAATATTATTATCAATATTACCGCTACAAATATAGTAAACGGTTTTTTTACGCTCAATTTAATCATTTATTGTCCTCGTTTTATTGTTATTCTATCAAAATTATGGTAATATTCCGATAGGAGAGTGGATATGAAAAAGATAACTATTAATACTTCGCCATCTTATGATGTGATAATTGATGATAATATTCTTAATACTGTAAACGAAACGATATTAGAGTATATTGAACCATGCAAAATTTGTATAATTACGGATAGTACCGTTAGTTCTCTTTATGCGAACAAAGTGAAAACGAGCTTGAAATCTTCAGGTTTTTTGGTTATTAAGATTGTTTTCCCGCCGGGTGAACACTCTAAAAGTCTTTCTACTTATTCTAATATTTTAGAAGCAGTCGCAGACGAAGGTCTCACAAAAACTGATTGTATTATAGCTTTAGGTGGCGGTGTAGTTGGCGATTTGGCAGGTTTTGTTGCTTCCTCATATATGAGAGGAATACAGTATATCCAAATACCTACAACTTACCTTGCTGCTTTAGATTCTTCTATTGGTGGGAAAACGGGCATCAATTTACTAAGAGGTAAGAACCTCGTTGGTACATTTTGGAACCCTAAACTCGTTTTATGCGATCCTACGGTTTTTAACACTTTACCTACCATTAGACGAATGGACGGAATCGCTGAGGCTATAAAATGCGCTGTCGTTACAGATAAATCGCTTCTTGGTCCTATAAAAAATAATTCCTATACTTATGTTATTGAACGATGTGTATCTATTAAAAAATCAATTGTTGAAGCTGACCAGTATGAAGAAAGCCTAAGGCAACTTTTAAGTTTCGGGCATCTCATCGGACATGCCATAGAAAAACTTAGCGGTTACAGTGTATCTCATGGTCATGCAATAGCAGCAGGTATGATTTACGAAGCCAGAGCTGCTTACAAAATGGGTTTTACAGATACTGATATTTCTAAGGATCTAGAAACTATATTACGTACATTGGGCTTTACCCCGGAAGTTTCTTATACTGTGGAAGAACTAATGAAATATGTAATTATGTCCAAAAGAATTCACAAGGATACTATAGACATAGTTGTTCCTATTGAAATCGGAAAATGCAAACTTGCTAAATTGAACATGTATCAATTAGAAGAATATATCCGTGTAGGCAAAGAGTAGTAACACTGCTCTTTGTTTTTTATTTTTCCCACTCTTCAGCAAGCAAAGAAAAAACATATGAGTTTCTCTTTTCTCCCGTAAATATTCTGCATGAGTTTCTTAATAAGCCTTCATACTTAAATCCACATTTTTCAATAACACGTTGAGATCTTTTATTAACCTCAGACGTATGTATAGCAATCACTTCTAGCTTTAAGTCCTCAAAGCCATAACGTATAACTTCTTTTGAAGCTTCGGTAATTATTCCTTTGCCCCACCATTCATGTTTTAAACCATATCCTAATTCTTTGCTTAATAAATCAGGTCTTATTCTATCATTTTCTAGGGCTATGTTCCCTATTATTTCTCCTGTTTCTTTATAGATTACTGCCCATGCTTCTACAGGTAGTAAAATATCTCGTAAAACTTCTTTTGACTCTTCTATATCTGCGTGAGGTTTCCAACCCGCATGAGGACCAACGTCAGGGTGTTTCGCATACTCATAAAGCGACTTAGCATCTTCCATAGACCAAGCTCTCATAATTAGTCGTTTAGTTTCTAATGTTCTCATATACTTTTCTCTCTCCCCTAATCTTCGCAGGTTGTAAGTATTTCAAGACTTTTTGTATCTATTTGACTGACTGTCATATATTTTGCGTCCTTTGGATCAACCTTTTCTTCAAGTCCTATTAGTGTTGGACTTAGGTATATCGTGTCTAAAACTTCGCCATCTAAAGTAATTCTACTATGTTCAGTAAAGTTTTCACCTTTTATATAATATTTATTCCCTATTTTACTTACTTCTTTTATTTTAATTTCTTTTGTTCCAAACTGTATATCCGTCGGTTCATAAGGGTTAACTCCACCATAACAATAACCATTTCCATAAAGCATATCATAACCTAACGCTTTAAGATTTGGAAGAAAATCTACGTCACTATGATCAGTGTTTTGTTGGTAATTAAATATTACTCCTTTATTCATACCTATTCTATCAAATATCTCCGCAGCTATTTCATATGAGTGAAGGTCTTTATCTTCTTCTTTTAGTCCCATGTTATCCCAAATCACATACTGTGTTTTGTACAAATTTCCATCTCCGTATTGCTCTTCTAAAACATCAAGTGCAGGTATATGATCTCCGTATAACAATAGCACTGTATCTTCTTCATTTTCGCTTAAAGCGCTAACGAGATCTTTAACAAACAAATCCATTTCGTGCAGTTCATTTACATAGTATTCATAACGCCATTTAGTATATTCATCCTCTGCAGTAACCGTAGTATATGGTTCTTCAAATACCTGTTCGCTCGGATAACTACCATGTCCTTCTACCGAAATAGTAAATACAAAATCCTTTTCTTCTGTATCTTGTACTATGTTCATTATCTCCTTAGTTAAAACCGTGTCTTTCGGCCAATTGTTAGGTGTTTTGGTAATTCCGTTCATGTACTCTAATGGCGTAAAAGTGTCAAATCCCAAATTTGCATAAACTTCATTTCTATTATAAAAAACTGCTCTGTAATCATGAATTGCATGCGCACCATATCCTTCACTTTTAAATACATACGCCATAGATTCCAAAGTCTTAGTTCTTAATTCCCCTTTATACGGATACTCTCCGGGTCCAAAAAATTTAGTGCTTATACCTGTTAATACTTCGAATTCTGTATTCGCTGTTCCCGCTCCACATGCAGGTACGGTAAATTCTCCTGAAGAGTAGTTATCACATAAGTCCGTAAATGTAGGTATTGGATTGTTTGACAGTTCTATATGATTAAAAAGTTCTGGATTGGTAAAAGATTCTAGTTGCACAATAATTATATTCGGATAATCATCATCTGCATCCTCATATTTCAATATCTGTGCGTCTCCGCTTTCAGAATATTCATTTATTATGTCATCTATCGTGTCTTCCGAATATCCAAGCGGCTTTGAGATTCCCTTATTTAGCGAAGTATTAATAAAACAATAAGGCACTCCATAATCATTATATGCGTAGTTAAGGTTACCAAAGAAAGTACTTAATACTCCGACTCTTATTAGCAAAACAGTTGCACCAAAAGTTATTCCTACTATAACGGCTATAACGGCTATCGCATGCTTGTAATTAATATTTTCCCAAACACTTCCTCTTACAAAGAGTAGTACCGCAACTAATACTAGAATTGCAATTGCTGCTATAAGAAGAATTATTTGATTTCGTGACATATAGCTTCCCATGAGGGAAAAACCGTCCTGTAAATTTTGCATGTCATACAGTGTAAACGGCGTCATTCTCTTTAATAAAATTACTCCGTTTACGGCACCAAGTCCTATCCATATTATTGAAATGAACAACAACAGGAAATTTCTCCTATGAATTAGAAACACAAACGACAATGTTGCAAGTATTATTAATGAATTGTATACAAAAACTATAGGACTTGTAAACATATATACTAATCCCTGTCCTATACCGCTTGATTGCCTAGCGAATGTTTCTATAAACAGATTAATTACCACAGCAAAAATTGCTAACTTTGCTAAATATTTAAAATAATTTTCACTGGCTTCAAATCTTTTTATTTCATTTTTAAATATTTTAAGTTTTTTAAATTCTCTCAATACTTTAGAATCCTTTCTTACTTAAACATTCTGAAACAGAGGCAAATTCTTCTACGCTTAACGTTTCTGCCCTTCGCTTTTCATCAATTTTAAGTTTGTTCAATGCATTTTTTATATCTTCTTTGCTGAAATTTTCTAAATTGCTCAAAGAATTTAGTAGTGTTTTTCTCCTTTGTCCAAAGCCTGCTTTTATACAATTAAAAAAAAGTCGTTCATCTTCTAATTTGATTCTATCAGCACCTTTTATATCCATCCTAATAACTGTTGAATCTACTTTTGGTGCTGGATAAAATACGTTTTTTGAAACATCGCAAATTTTAATTGCTTCGCTATAATAATTAACTGCATATGTAATAGCGCCACATTTTTTTGTACCAGGTTTAGCACTCATTCTTTCAGCAACTTCTTTTTGCATCATTACTGTAATACTATCCACTTCAATCCTATCCTCTAAAAGTTTCATTACGATAGGTGTTGTTATATAGTATGGTAAATTACCTATTACTCTTACATTTTTTATTTTATCGTTTTTTGCTTTTTCTTCTGCTATTATTTTACTAATATCCGTTTTTAAAACATCGCTATTGATTATTTCTATATTGTTGTAATCTATCAAGTTATCTTTAAGTATTGGTATAAGCTTACGGTCTAGTTCAATAGCAACAACTTTGTTTGCTATTTCTGCGGCTTCTTTAGTAAGAACCCCTATTCCTGGCCCTATTTCGATAACTAACGTTTCATTATCTATTTTGCTACCGTAAATAATTTCATCTACGATGTTCTTATCAATTAAAAAATTCTGTCCTAGGCCTTTTGAAAGGTTAAATCCATATGCCTTTTTTATTCGATTTATAGTATTTGGTGAATAAAGATTATTTTCTTTTATCATTATTTATTTCCTTAATAGCGTTATTAATATCGCTTTTGTTTATGTTAAATGCAACTAGTTTTTTTAATAGCGTTTTGCCATTTGAATATCCTATTCCAAGAATATCACAAAGTTCTTCTCTTAATTTTGATGAATTTTCTTTTCCAAGAAGCCCATTTTTATATAAAAATTCAGTATCAACATCCGAAAAACTACTTTCTGACTTACAATGGCATTTGCTTAAAGCTTCGATTATCGATTCACCAGACGCATTTTCTATTCCTATATTGCCATTCTTAAGTGCTTTTTCTAGTGGTAGGTATGCTTGTTTCGCATTAGGAAATCTTTCCGTTAGTTTTCTTCGAATTTCTTCTCCTGAAAAATCGGGATCTGTAAAAATTATTATTCCCTTTTCTTTATATGCTTTTTCAATTAACGTCCATGTCTCTTTTTTTATTCCAAATCCATGGGTTTCAATTGTTATACCTTCAACCGCCTTGCTGACAGCTGTAGTATCATCGCGGCCTTCTACTACTATGGCCTCGCTTACGTTTATTTTATTCATCTGTTTCTTCACTTTTTTCTTCCGGTAAAATAAACAATATTTCATCCGGGTTTGCTAGTTTAAGTTGTCGCCTGGCTTCCTCTTCAATAAACTCCATAGTATCAACATTCTCAAGTTCTAGTTCTAAATTATCTCTTTCATCTTCTAATTCTTGGTTTTGCTCTTTTAATTGGCTGTTTTCGTTATGTAATGTTATTATATTCTTAACTGAAAAAATTATAGTAACACATAAAGCTACAGAAATGATTACTGCTGCAATTTTATATCCATTGAATTTTAATTTGTTACCTTTCATTTCTGTACCTCTCAAGAACACTTAAGAGCCCGAAGCACATTGCTATGCTTCTGGCTCTTTAAATTTTATAAATAAAGTTGTGGATTTACAGTTGAACCGTTAGTATGAACTTCAAAGTGACAATGCGACCCTGTACTTCTTCCCGTGTTTCCTACAGCTCCTATTATCTGATCTTTAAATACCTTATCGCCTACACTTACAGCCAAAGTACTACAGTGCCCATATAATGTTTCATTATTATCTCCGTGGTCTATTTTAATGCAATAACCATAAGCTCCATTATAACCTGCCATTGTTACCGTACCACCATCTGCTGCGTGTATTGGTGTACCTGTTGGTGCAGCTAAATCTATTCCATAATGCATCCTGCCCCATCTCATTCCATACGTTGCTGAAATTATAGCACCGTTTACAGGCATAAGGTAAGTGCCCGTACCTTGTGATGGCGGAGTTTCTTTAGTACCTATTAATACTATTTCCGTTACAGGTTCTTCCAAAATCTCTTGCACAAGTATTTTTTCGTCAGTTTCTTTTCCATTTTCTCTAGTAATTTCTGCTTCTGTTATGGCTTTACCGTTAACACCCTTAGTGCTAACATATTCTTCACCTTCATATAGATTAGAAGAATCTTTCTCTTCTACTTCATATTCAAGTTTCTCAGAAGATTTTCTGTTTTCTATCGTTATCAATGTTAATTTATGAGCCTCTACTACTATAAATAAAACTTCATCCTCTTGTGGAGTATCTTTGTCCACTCCAGAATTTTGTTCCAATAATTCATCTACTGATATTCCATAGAGTTCGGCAATACTTTCATATGTTTCATCAACTTTAATAGTATGGTTAATTACTGTTTGATCTTCTTTAATTAGCTTGCTTGCTGCAATATCTGGAGTATTTATATTAGCTAATACAGTATCTATTTCTTTAAATTCTATATTCTCTTTAAATTCAGCACTTAAATATTCAACGCCATCTTCTTCCGGCATAAAATAATTTTTGATCTTAGACAATGTTTTTAAAGCCTTATCCTGATCTTCGACTATAGTTAAGAGTTTTCCATCTGCATATATCCCGTAAGCTTTTACTTCTAAATCAGTCATATAAGTTAATCTCTTAAGCACCGTGTCTATATCGTCAACATCTTTGTTTGCTGCTGACACTGTACTAAATGTTATGTTTTCATATGGTATGATTTTGATATCAGCATTTGTTTGTTCTGATAAAGCTTCTCCAGCTAAATCTAATATCTTAATTACATCATCTTCTTTTTCTACATAACCAAGCTCTCTACCGTTATATGAATAACTATAAACCATGTTTTGATTAAACACAGCAAATGTAACAAACATTACAAAAAAGAACCCTATTCCTGTGATTATAATTTCTCTACGGTGGCTTTTTAACGCGTTTACGTTATTGTGATGTATTTTGACTATATTAATAATCAAGAGTCTAATTAAATCCGTCACTACATCTTGTGCTTTATCGTGGAAAAATATGCTGTTAGCTGTGACATTTAGCAATTTATCGTAAGCTTTTACTTTAGGTTTCTTTTGTTTATCCTTTTTACCAACTTTAATTTTATGTTTTTCTTTCTTTCCTATATTGTCATTCTCATCTACTATGTCTTTTGTCTTTTTAGTAAATTTATGTTTTTCTGTCTTACCTATATTGTCAGCCTCATCTACTATGTCTTTTGTCTTTTTTTCTTTTATTTTCTTTTCTTTTTTATCTTTTTCTATTTTGTTTTTCTTCTTAGCCTTTTTTTCTGCTTTTTTATTAGTTTCTGATTTTATAGCGGCTTCTTCATTTTCTGTATCCAGGCTTTCGCCTCTTCTCTTCTTGTTCCAATACAACTGCACTTACCTCCATTTTTAGATATTCCTGTATCATTACACTCTACACAAAGATATTTTATATCTGTATAGTTTCCAGGATATCCATAATTTTTAATAATATCCGCTCTTTCCAAATCAATTTCACTAATTTCGCTTTTTAGTTCTTCTCTTTTGGTTTTTCCTTTTGCTCCCATTAAGACAGTCCTAGGAAATTCTTGTTCTATACTTTTCTTTTTCTCGTCGAGTTCTTCTACCTTAGGAATCTCGCTGTAAATTCCTCTTAATCTTTGTTCTTGTTCTTTTTTTTCTCTTGATTTTATATACTTTAAGTAGCTTTTTAGGCCATCATCGCTAACTGTATCACTTTCTTTTAAGTTTATACTTACACCTTTATCATTTGCTGTGATTTTCCAGTTTTCTAAAACTTTGTTTACATAATTTAAATTAGGATTCCTAATTCCACCTGTTTTGTCACATGCTTCTAAAATTCTTTCAAGCGTATATCCTAACTCATTAAACCATTTGTCCATAATAACTATGTCTGCAGGACTTGGTGTTCTGTTAAATCCAAGTTGGCTAAATACTCTCTTGTATCTATATCTATCTTTACTTTCCTTATTTAATAGTTCCTTTACTTGAAGAACATCGTTGCAATCCTTTTCATTCCAGCTTTTCGCTACTTTAATAATGTAATTTAGATTTAATTTGTCTTGTTCTACGCAGTATTTAAAGCTATATGATAATATATCTGGACTTATTCTATAAGTTACTATAGAATCCTTAATGTCTTCCATTTCTTTAGGACTTATAGGTCTGCCTAAGGAGTCTTCTGCTAATATAAACAAACCTTTTATTTCTTTATCTTCTAATTGTAATAATTCGTTATCAGTAAGATCAACCTCTTTGTCGTTCTTTTTAAACCCGTATAACTTATCCTTTTGGTTGATAAAAATTGTTGTGCCTTCTTTTTCTTCATCTTTAGAAGGATGTCTTCTGATTAAACCTTTTTCTTCCCAGAACGCAATAGCTTCAGTCACTACTTTTACATCGAGTTTTAATTCTCTTGAAATCAGGCTTTTGGTAAGAGGCATCTCGTGTTCTGCATACATTAATGCATATAAATAAACTTTAACAAAGTCACCTGAGGCCACAGGAAGATATTCACTAATAAATATATTTTCCACCTTAGTATCGAGTAGGTGTAATTCCTTGATTTTTTCCTTTTGAAATTTCATAGTCTCCCTCTAATAGGTGTTGATTTCCTTGTCGCTGAATCTAGTGTATTTGTCCATCCAAACTAGTTCAACTTTACCAGTCGGACCATTTCTGTGCTTCGCTACTATTACATTGCATAAACCTGTTTTAACAATCTGTTCACCGCTCTCTCTGCCCGCTAATTCTGCATAGTAATCATCCCTATACAAGAATATAACTATATCGGCATCTTGCTCAATAGAGCCCGATTCTCTTAAATCAGATAACATAGGCGTATGATTTGGTCTTTGCTCAGGTGCTCTTGAAAGCTGTGATAGCAACATAACCGTACAATCTAGTTCCTTTGCTAGAAGTTTAATATTTCTAGAAAGTGCACTTATTTCCTGTTGTCTATTTTCTACGCGCCCTTTAGAACTCATAAGCTGTAAATAGTCTATGATTACAAGGTCTAATCCTTTTTCTGCTTTCATTCTACGGCATTTGTTTTTAATTTCTAGTATACTTATTCCCGGCGAATCGTCTATTGATATTTTCATTGAAGCAAAAGCATCATTTGATTCTCCGATTCTGTCCCAATCATCATCTTCAATAAGACCTTTTTTAATTTTTTCCATATCTACTCTAGAATGCATAGCTAGCATTCTTTGACCGAGTTGCTCATTAGACATTTCTAGGCTAAATATCAAAACCGAACTACCTTTAAGTGCTGTTTGTTCAGCTACGTTTAATGCAAACGCTGTTTTTCCCATACCTGGTCTCGCAGCTACTATTACAAGGTCGGAAGGTTGAAGTCCCGATAACAAGTTGTCGAGATCAGCAAATCCTGTAGGTGTACCTGTAACTTCGCCTTCCATTTTTTGAGCTTCTTCTATTTTTGCTACATTTCTTTCTATAACTGTGCTTATACTCTCATAATTCTTATTCTGCCCATCTTGCGCTATTGAAAATATTCCTTTTTCTGCAAAATCTAGAATTTCATCTGTTTTTTCAGATGCATCATAAGCTTTTACTTCAATCGCATTAGCGGCTTCTATTAATCTTCTAAGACCTGCTTTTTCTGCAACTATTCTTGCATAATCCCTTGCATTTGAAACAACTGGAACGCCTTCTGTAAGCATTGCTATATATGCTCGTCCACCTACTAATTCAAGCACTTTCCTTTGTTTTAATTCATCGCAAACGGTTAATATATCAACTTTGCTGTTTTTATTGAAAAGAGATATTACAGATGTAAATATTTCTTGATGTTCCTTTTTATAAAATTGTGTAGGGTTTATTATTTCAATAACTTCGCTAAGAGCTTCGTTACTTATTAGTAGTGCCCCTAATACAGATTTTTCCGCCTCTATATCATGTGGAGGTATTCTCTCTGCCATTATTTTTCCTCCCAGCTTAATCAGCGATTACTTCAACCTTAACTGTAGCAACAACTTCAGGATATATTTTAATATCTACTTCAAACACTCCTATTTGCTTTATTGGCGTTTTTAATAAAATTTTCTTTTTATCTACGTCGACTGATTCCTGTTCTTTTAAAGCCTTTGCAATGTCCATAGTAGTTATTGAGCCAAACAATTTACCGTTATCTCCGGTCTTTGTTTTAATAATTACTGATTTTTCTTTTAATTCTATAGCTTTATTAACAGCTTTTTCCTTTTCCTTATCTTGCTTCTCTTTTAATACTTTTTTTTGTTTTTCTACTGATCTTACGTTTTTATCAGTAGCCATAATCGCAAGTCCTTTAGGAATTAACATATTTCTTGCATAACCGTCGCTTACCTTCATTACATCGCCAGCTTTACCGGTACCTTTAACATCCTGTTTTAATATTACTAACATATTATTACTCCTTGTTGTACGTTTTATCTAAATATTTAGGTAACATTTCCTTTAGTTTTTCGCTCACTTCTAGTGGTGTTAAATCCACCTGAGCTCCTGCTGCTGTCAAATGTCCCCCGCCGTTAAATTCTTCCATTATTATTTGAACATTTATTTCTCCTAGTGATCTCGCGCTAATTACTGTTACGTTCCTATCGTTTTTACCCATTACAAACGAGGCTTTTATTCCTTTAACTGTAAGGAGCTGATCCGCCACTTGTGAATTTATTATTTGTGCTTCTGTAGAATATCCTTCGGATATAGCAAGTGCTATTCCTTGTTCTAAATATTCTGCATTTGCTATCGCTTCTGCTCGAGCTTGAAAAGTCGTGGCTTCTATTTGGAAAAACCTCTTTACTTCTGCAGTATCTGCTCCTGCTCTTCTAAGCCAAGCTGCTGCCTCAAAGGTTCTAACGCCTGTTTTCGTGGCAAAGCTATTAGTATCAACTGTAATTCCAGCTAATAAAGCTTCCGCTTCAAATTTACTTACATTTTTTTTATCAATTGAATACTGTATCATTTCAGTAACTAGTTCGCTTGCTGATGATGCATAAGACTCAATATATGCTAACGTAGTATCTTCTATTGCGTCTTCCGCCATTCTATGATGATCAATAATTGCAATTTTATTAGTACACTTAAGCAATTCTTCACACTCGACCAAGTTTGGCCTGTGAGTGTCTACAATTATTACAAGTGTATCTTCGTCGCACAGCTCTATCGCTCTAGCTCTGCTTATTATTGCATATTTACCTATTTCTTTAGCTTGATTATATATACGCTGTAGTGCTTCGTTAAATTCTTCTATTACAATATATGCATCCTTTTCGCACGATTCACACATCATAGTTGCTCCGATGGATGCTCCAAAACAATCCAAGTCTGGCCATTTATGGCCCATAATAAGAACTTTAGAAGACTCTTTTATCAGTTGTTTTAACACGTGCCCTATTATTCTAGACTTACCTTTATTACTTTTTTCTACGGTTTGAAGTTTTCCTCCGTAGTAATGCATACGGTTACCGTTTTTTACTACAGCTTGGTCTCCGCCTCTACCCAAGGCAAGATCTACTGCTGCCTGCGCATATTCTTCTGTTTGTGCAGGAGAATCTCCAGATATACCCATGCCAATACTCAGGCTTACCGGAAAATCAACCATAGACTCAATTTTTCTAACTTCATCTAATATTTCGAATTTGCTTTCAATAATGTTATCAGCATTTTCTCTATAGATGAACATTATATATTCATCTTCAGTAACTCTACTAACTGATGCTTTATAATTTGATGCCCAATTTCTTATTACTTTATCTACTTGTGTAGGAACCATCATTTTGTTCTCACCTTTAGTACTGGCAATTAACTCATCATAATTATCAATATGTATTAGTAGCATTGCTAGCTTTTTATTTTTATAACTTGCTTTATATTTTTCTCTCTTTGTTACATCTAAAAAATATACGAAAAGTAAGCTGTTCTCATCAATTTTTGAGAGCATACTAAAAGTTTTGCCATTTCTTTCTATTGTTTTTTCTTTTTCCTCTTTGCTACTATTTATAAGTTCTGAAGGTTTTACTCCAGTTAGCGCAAATAAATTTGCGCCTATGATTCCATCGTATGCAAACACGATATTCATCTTCTGGTTGGCGTCTTTTACGTTTCCTTCTTCATCTATAACACAACATGGCAAAGGTATATTTATTAACAAGTTTTTGATATTGCAATTTTCGTCCATTATATTCCTCAGTTCTGTTTAGTCTCTAATGCTTCTCAATAAGTCTATTAATCTATTCAATTCCTCTATACTATAATATTGCAATTCTATCTTTCCTGATTTCCCATTATCGTTTATAAGAACCTTTGTTCCTAATTTAACTTTTAATTCGTCTTCGACAGATAGAATTTCGCTTGACTTTACTTTATCCTTTTTTACGTTCGTTATATTTTTTTTATTAGCTAGTATTTTTTCGGTTTCTCTAACAGAAAGACCTTTTTTTATAATCCTATCGCAAAGTTCTAATTGCAAATCCTCGTCTGTAAGTCCTGCTATTGATCTGCCGTGGGCTGCTGAAATCTCATTAGATGCAATATGGTTTTGAATTTTATCAGGAAGTTTAAGTAAACGAAGCGAATTTGCTATATATGGTCTACTTTTTCCTACACTATCAGATACTTGTTCTTGAGTAAGATTGTACTTCTTGAGCATCTTTTTCAAACCTAGCGCTTCTTCTATAGGATTTAAATCTTCTCGTTGCATGTTTTCTATTATAGCTACTAGCATGTTTTGTTTATCATCAAAATCCCTTACTATGCAAGGTACTTTCTTAAGGCCAGCTTTTCTAGAGGCTCTCCATCTTCTTTCACCGGCTACTATTTCATAACCTTTTTGTGTATTTCTTAATACAAGAGGTTGAATTACTCCATTATCTTTAATTGATGATGCAAGCTCATCTAACTTTTTTTCATCAAAATGCAATCTAGGTTGTGTAGCATTAGCTCTAATGTCATTAATATCTATATAAAGAACTCTGTCTTCATAGTCTTCTTTGTCATTGGTTTCGTTGTCAACAATAGAAGCCGTATCTGCAAATAGGGCATCAAGGCCTCTTCCTAATCCACTTTTTTTAGCAGCCATTATATTTTATTATCCTCCGATTCAAGAAATTCATTAGCAAACTCCATATATGCTTGTGCGCCTTTCGATTTAGGATCATACTCAGTAATTGGCATACCATAACTTGGTGCTTCTGCCAATCTAACATTTCTTGGTATTACTCTTGTATATACCTTATTTCCGAAATGTTTTTTAACTTCTTGTACTACCTGTATTGAAAGATTTGTTCTTCCGTCAAACATACTTAAAATTACACCCTCTATTTCAAGATCTTTGTTTAATTTCTTTTTCACAATGTCTATAGTGCTTAATAACTGACTAACACCTTCAAGAGCATAGAATTCACACTGTATTGGTATTAATACGCTATCTACTGCAGCAAGAGAGTTAATTGTAAGCAATCCTAACGAAGGCGGACAGTCTATGAAAATATAGTCATAGTTGTCTCTGACTTTTTCTAACGCTTTCTTCAGTCTCTTTTCCCTGCCTTCTATATTTACAAGCTCTATTTCTGCTCCAGCCAAGTCAACGCTAGCAGGTATTATGTCTAAATTCTTTACCGAAGTCTTCATAATCGTTTTGTTAGTATCATATTCATCTCGTATTAAGAGTTCATAGGTCGTGTTTTCTAAGTTCTTCTTTGCTATACCTAATCCACTTGTAGTGTTTCCTTGTGGGTCGATGTCAACTACAAGTATCTTCTTGCCTTTTAATGCTAAACAAGCGCTCAAGTTTATGTTTGTAGTAGTTTTTCCTACTCCACCCTTTTGATTGAATATTGCTATTATTTTGCCCATCAGACTGCAATTCCTCCCTATTTATAATACGTATTATTATATACTATTCTACTATATTATTCTATCTGTTTTTTGTGTTTCACGTGAAACATATGGTAAAACGCGCTCACACGATGTTTCACGTGAAACATCTGCCTATTTAATCGGTTCTTTTGCTGGTTTTCCTTCTCTTCTAGGATATTCTATTGGAGTTTTTTTTATCTTTTTTGTTATAACTAGCTTATGATTATCTATGTTTTTATACTTGCTATAACCTTCATTAACCACTTCAACTACTTCTCCACCCAGTGTTCTAACTGATTTTTCCGCTTCTACCATTTCATCTTCTATGTTTTTTCCTTTATAGGCAATAAAGTTTCCTCCGACTTTCACTAACGGTAAACAGTATTCCATCAGTACATTCATGGTTGCTACAGCTTTAGCAACGCAAAGATCATATTTTTCTCTATGGGTTTTGCTCTTCCCAAGCGTTTCGGCTCTTCCATGTATCGTTCTCACGTTTTTGATTGAAAGTTTATCGCAAAGTTCATCAATTATTTTTAGTTTTTTATTTAGAGAGTCTACTAGTACAAACTCCTTTTCAGGAAAAGCAATAGCTAACGGCACTCCCGGAAAACCTGCACCCGTTCCTATGTCTACAATTTTCTTACTATTGATAAATTCTTTTCTTTTTATTAGCAAAAGGGCATCAATTAACTGTTTTTCAATAAATTCTTCTTCTTCTCTTATCGCCGTTAAATTAATGCTTTGGTTTTTCAACAGAATTTCTTCCATATATAAAATCATTTTTCCCGCAGCTTCATCTTTTATTTCTATATCATTCTTTTTTAATTCTTCCAATAGTTTTTCTTTATTTCCCATTTCTTTTTTCCTTTTCCAGATATACCATAAGAACGCTTATATCCGCTGGTGAAACCCCTGATATTCTAGTGGCCTGTCCAATGGTTATTGGCTTTACTTTATTTAGTTTCTGAGTTGCTTCTATTCTAAGACCACTGATATTGCTATAGTCTAAGGTTTCATCCAGCTTTCTCTTTTCCATTTTCTTTTGCTTCGTTACTTGCTGTAACTGCTTATTAATATATCCTTCATACTTTATTTGGACTATTATTTGAGTAATTTCATGATAAGCCAAATTTGGTCTTTCCTCTTGATCTATTTCTTTTATGCTTTCATATGTCATCTCCGGCCTTCTCAGAAGTTCGCTCAAACTTATTTTATTATTAAGTGCTGTGCTTCCTCTTTCAATTAGAAATTCATTGACTTTAGAAGGCATTATATATGTATTATCAAGTCTTTCTCTTTCTTTTCTTATTCTTTCTTTCTTTTCTAAGAACTTATTATATCTTTCTTCTGATACGCTACCATATTGATAACCTATTTCTGTAAGCCTTGTATCAGCATTGTCCTGTCTTAAAAGCAACCTGTATTCTGCTCTTGACGTCATAATTCTATACGGTTCATTAGTCCCTTTAGTTACTAAGTCATCTATAAGTACACCTATATATGCATCACTTCTTCCAAGCACTAGTGGTTCTTTGTCTCTTATCTTTCTTACTGCATTTATTCCAGCTATTAATCCTTGTGCTGCAGCTTCTTCGTACCCAGAACTACCGTTAAATTGTCCTGCGCAGAAAAGGTTTTTTATAGCTTTGCTCTCTAAGCTAACCTTAAGTTCCAACGGATCAATACAATCATATTCTATTGCATATGCTGGTCTTACGATTTCTATATCTTCTAGTCCAGGGATTGTCTTATAAAAGCTTTCCTGTACGTCTTCTGGCAAACTCGAAGACATTCCTTGAATATATACTTCATCAGTGTCTAATCCTTCAGGTTCTACAAACAGTTGATGTCTGTCCTTATCCTTGAATCTGTCTATCTTATCTTCTATTGAAGGACAGTATCTAGGACCTACTCCTTCTATGTTCCCTGAAAACAGTGCAGATTTGTTGATGTTTTTTCTTATTACGTTATGTGTATTCTCGTTAGTGTATGATAACCAGCAAGGTACCTGCTCCTTTTCAAGCGTTTCATTTTGAAAAGAAAACGGAACAATTTTTTCATCCCCATCTTGCCTTAACATTTTATCGTAATTTAATGACTTAGAAAGAGCTCTACAAGGAGTACCTGTTTTAAATCTTCTAAGTGGTAATCCACATTTCTTGAGGCTATCTGCTAGCTTTATACTAGGAGTAAGACCGTTAGGTCCGCCATCATAAAAACTATTGCCAATAAATATTCTTCCGCCTAAAAATGTTCCCGTGGATAATATTACAGCCTTTGCTGTAAAATATGTATCTGTTCTAGTTACTACTCCTACTACAGCATCTTCTTCAATTATTAAATCCACTACTTCTGCTTGCTTTAAGGATACAAGTGACTCATTTTCTATAACTTTTTTCATCTCAATGTGATACTGTTGTTTATCAGATTGGACACGTAGAGAATGTACCGCTGGTCCTTTCGAAAGGTTAAGCATTTTGCTTTGAATAAACGTTTTATCTGTGTTTATTGCCATTTCTCCGCCTAAAGCATCTATTTCTCTTACCAAATGTCCTTTACCTGTTCCTCCAATTGAAGGATTACAGGGCATCATAGCAACAGCTTCTAAATTAATAGAAAAAAGTAATGTCTTCATTCCCATTCTTCCTGCTATTAATCCGGCTTCACATCCGGCATGGCCGGCTCCGACTACAATTATGTCATAGTCTCCCATATGTATTTTTGTTTTTTTACATTCTTCTATTCTCATATTATTTACCCAGGCAAAATGTCGAAAAAACTCTATCTATGATATCGTCTTCTATTGTTTCGCCAAGTATCTCTCCTAACAATTTATATGCGTTATTTATATCTATTTCTACTATCTCCAGTGCCTCATTTTTCTTTATCAATTCTGTTCCATCGTCAATAGACAATTTGGCTTTAATTAGAAGGTCTTTGTGCCTGGAATTGTTAACTGTATGGCTTTCTTGCTGCTTTATTTTACCACCTAAAAACATCTCTTCTATCGCTTTTTTTACATCTTTAAGCCCTGACATATCTTTCATAGATGTTCTAATTATTTTAGCCTCTGGTATCATATTTTTTACATGTTTTTCTTCTAATTTTAACTCGAGATCTATTTTATTAATTACTATTAAAACTTTTCTGTCATTAATTTTTTCTATAATATTAACATCTTCTTCATCCAACATTCTACTGCTATCTAGAACCAAAATGCCCAAGTCCGCATTATTGAATTTTTCTTTTGATCTCTCAATGCCGTGCTTTTCAATTTCATTTTCAGATTTTCTTATTCCTGCTGTATCTGTCAGTATTATAGGTATTCCGCCTATATTTACGCTTTCTTCTATCGTATCTCTCGTTGTTCCTGGTACTGATGTAACAATTACTCTATTTTCTCCAAGTATAGAATTCATTAATGATGATTTTCCTACGTTAGGTTTCCCTACTATAGCAACTCTTATACCCTCATTAAAGATTCTTCCTATTTCTGCCGAATCAATCAATTCCTTAATTTCTATATTAACTTCTTTTAACTTTTTTTCGATTTCCTTATACAATACTTGTTCTATATCCTCGTCTGGATAATCAATGTTTACCGTTATTTGAGCTAAAACATTTAGAAGTTCTTCTCTTATTTCTGCAACTACAGAACTAAAACCTCCTTGTAAATGGTTAATTGCCACATTAAAACCCTTATCAGTTTTCGCTTTAATTAAATCTATTACAGCTTCAGCCTGTGACAAATCTAACCTTCCATTTAAAAAGGCCCTCTTTGTGAATTCACCGGGTTCTGCTAATCTAGCTCCACTATTTAACACTAAATCAAGTATTCTTTTCTGAGATATGATGCTACCATGACAGTTTATTTCAACCACATCTTCACATGTATACGTATTGGGGGCTTTCATATATACAGATAAAACTTCATCAATAGTTTCCATATTTTCAGGATTTACTATATTCCCGTAATACATATGTCTATCAATAAATTCATTTTTACTGTTTTCTCTAACGAATATTTTATTTAATATATCAAAAGATTCTTGCCCGCTTATTCTTACTATACCTATTCCACCTTCGCCTAATGCGGTTGAAATAGCCGCTATAGTATCTTCCATGTTTTTCTCCTAAATTAAATTAAAAAGACCCTTATTAGGGTCTTTTTATTATTTCAATTCGATAACAACTCTTCTGTAAGGATCTTGTCCTTCACTTCGTGTAATTACATTTGAATTACTTTGAAGTGTTGAATGGATAATTTTCCTCTCATATGGGTTCATAGGCTCCAGCTTAACGCTTTTTTTCGTTCTTACTACTTTATCAGCTAGTCTGTTAGCTAAACCAATTAAAGTTTTTTCTCTTTTAGAACGATAGTTTTCAGCATCTAATATTACCCTTGTGTATTCATCCTTGTTTTTATTTATTGCCAAACTAGTTAAGTACTGTATAGAATCTAATGTTTGACCTCTTTTGCCAATAATTGTTCCTGTGTCTTTACCATCTATATCTATGTGAACTAAATTTTCTCCGACCCTAACAGCAAAAGTAAACTCTAATCCCATATTCTCTGTTACATTCTTTAAAAATTCTTTAGCTGGATGTTCTTCAACAACTTCTAAACATAAATATTCTTCAGAAATGCTTTCTATATGTTCCGGTACAACTTCAGGTTCTTCTTTCTTTGTTACCTTTTCAATTACTTTTTCAGTAATTGTTTCTTTTTTTATGGTGCTTTCTTTTTCTTCTTTTTTCTTCATCACTCTTACTTTGGCTAGCTTAGAACCTATACCAAAGAAGCCTTTACTTGGTTCTTCTAATATTGTAATATCTACTTCGTCAATGGTTAAGGCTAAGTCTTTTATCGCTAACTCAACTGCGGTATCAACATCGCTTCCCCATTTTTCTGAATATTCCATACTTCTTTTCCTCCATTAGTAAATAATGAAAAAGAAATTACTTTTTACTCTTTTTCTTATTATTTTTCCCTTGATCCTTCTGCATATCTTTCCTTAATTTGTTCATTCTAATATTAAAGAATATTTGAATAAATTGACCGAAAAACCAATATAATGCTAATCCTGCGGGGTATGATCTTGCCAGCCACAATATTGAAACAGGAAAAACATATTTCATTACTGCTTGCATTGCTTGACCCTGTCCTGCTGCGCCACCGCTATCGGTCATCGCTTTGTTCATAGAAAAAGAAACAAAAGTTGCTATTCCGGCTAAGATAGGTAATATCCATAAATCCGGTTGACTCATATCCTTAATCCATAAAAAAGATTCATGAATTGCAAACAACATATTGTCATCAGCAATATATAACATAGGGTTTCTAAGCAAGGCAAATAGACCCATTATTATAGGCATCTGAATTAACATAGGAAGACAACCACCCGCCGGGTTAAATCCTTCTTCCTTATACAATTCCGATATCTTTTGATTCATTGTTTCTTTATCATCTGCATATCGATTTTGTATTTCTTTCATTTTTGGTTGTATACTAGACATTGCTGCTGTAGATTTGATTTGCCTAGCATATAGAGGATAAAGTAATCCTTTTACAATTAAGGTAAGAATTACTAAAGCAAGCCCATAACTACCTACAAAATTGTAAATATAGGTTAATAAATACCCTAATGGTTTTGCTACTAATCCAAATATACTGTTCATTAACTTCCTCCGTTATTTTAATGGATCATAGCCTCCTGGATTTCCAGGATGACATCTTAAAATTCTCTTGATCCCTAAGTAACTACCCTTTATCGGTCCATATTTTTCAAGAGCTTGAATAAAATATGTACTACATGTAGGGTAAAAACGACATGTAGGCGGAAAAAGCGGTGAGATAACCTTTTGATAAATCCTAATTATTAAAATTATTATTCTTTTTAATATATTACTTATTATTTTCATTATACAGCCCGTGCGATCTTTTAATAGCACTCCTCAGCGACTTCTTTACTTCCATACATTTCACTTCGTTTATTGTTTTACGAGCCACAATTACTATATCATAACCTTCTGTGATTTTTACATCTGTTAATCTATATGCTTCTCGCATCAGCCTTCTTGCTCGACTTCTTCTTACACTGTTTCCTACTTTTTTACTGGCTAGAAAAGCAATTCTGTTGTACGACAAGTTATTCTTCTTATATAACAAGACTAAATACTTATCGCTCTTCGATTTTCCGTATTTATATACGGCATCAAAATCTCTTTGATTTCTTAATATGTATTTACTAAACATACAATTAAGCGGTTAAACTTTTTCTTCCTCTAGCTCTTCTTCTTTTTAACACGTTTCTTCCATTTTTAGTGCTCATTCTTTTTCTGAATCCGTGTTCCATCATTCTGTGCCTTTTTTTAGGCTGGTAAGTTTGTTTCATTTTTTTCCTCCTTATTTTTTTCGTGCAATCTAAATTTCAATCTACACATATGCCCTAATATTATACTAATTCACTTCTTTAATGTCAACCTGGTTACTTGATTTCTTTCTTTTTATTTATATATTTATATATTTATTTATATATATTGGCCAATAATAACTATATTTAGTCGTTTTTCCACTATTTATGCACAAAGTTTTCCATACCTTGTGGATAACTATATAAATAGCCCAGTTTATATAATTATTTACACCTTGTAAATGTGGATAACTTTATGTAAAATAGGTGTATAAATCTATTAGGAGTTATTAATTGTGAATATTGAGAAAATTTGGAAAGACATACTTAACATTATCGAAAAAAATACTACTGAAATCAGTTTTAGTACATGGATCAAACCTCTCTTCGTCTACAAAATAGACGATAATATTAAAATTGTTTATCTTTCTACAAAAGAAGATTATGTTATTAAAATTATTAAAAACAGATATATTCATTTACTTGAACAAAGTTTCAAGGAAATTCTTCAAGAAGATTACCGCGTTGTAATTAAATCTGAAGATGAATATAAAAAAACTGATTTGCCTGATCCTAAAAAGCCTGTTAAAAAACCTGTAAATCCTTTTAATAAGGATAAGTTGTTTAACCCAAGGCTTAATTTTGATAATTTTGTTGTTGGTAATAGTAATAAATATGCTCACGCAGCTTCTCTTGCCGTTGCCGAATCTCCTTCTGAGACGTATAACCCTTTATTTATTTACGGTGGTTCCGGACTTGGTAAAACACATTTAATGCATGCTATTGGTACTTTTTTAATAGAAAACAATGCAGATATCAACGTACTTTATGTTTCTTCGGAAATGTTTACTAATGAATTTATTAAAGCTTTATCTGAAAAAAAAATGGAAGAATTTAAAAATAAATATAGAAAAGTAGACGTTCTTTTAATTGATGATATTCAGTTTTTAGAAGGTAAAGAAACAATGCAGGAAGAATTTTTCCATACATTTAATACACTTTACGAAGCAAATAAACAAATCGTAATTACCAGTGATAGATCACCAAATAATTTAGTTAATTTATCTGAAAGACTTCGTTCGCGCTTTTCTTGGAACTTAATTGCTGATTTAAAACCTGCTGATTATGAAACTCGTGTTGCTATATTAAGAAGAAAGGCTGAAAACAGTGGACTTACGTATACTGACGAAGTTAATAGCGTATGTTGCTTTATAGCTGAAAAAATTACTAACAATATCAGAGAACTTGAAGGTGCCTTTAATAGAGTTGTTAGTTTTGCTACTCTTTTAGATGAAGAATTAAATGTTAATTTTGCTAAAGGTTTATTAAAAGATATATTTAATAATTCGAATTTAACCGTAAGACCTGAAAAAATTAAAAAAGAAGTTGCTAAATATTATAAATTAAAGGTTTCTGATTTAGATTCTAAAAAAAGAACTGTTAATATAACTTATCCAAGGCAAATTGCCATGTATTTATGTAGAACGCTTACAGATCTTTCTTTACCAAGTATAGGTAAATTGTTTGGGGGAAAACATTATTCCACAGTTATTCATTCTTGTGATAAAATACAGAAGGAATTAATACTTAAACCAGAGCTTAAATCAGATATTGAAGATTTAAAAAAACTAATTAATGATAATTAACTATCAACATTACATAACAGGATATTAACAGAGTTGTCATTAGAAAAAAACTAACAAAAAACGGTGCGTTTTAAATATATACAAACGTTTTCCACTGTTTCCACATACCCTACTACTATTACTACTATAATTAATATATGAATAAAAGGAGTTTTCACTATGAAAATCAACTGTAATCAAGCTGTTTTATCTAAAACTTTAAACGTAGTTTCTAAAGCTGTTCCTACAAGAACAACATCAAAAATATTAGAAGGAATATTATTAATTGCTAAAGACGGTAAATTAATATTATCTGCTACTGATACTAATATTCTTATAGAAGAAACAATTGATGTTGAAGTTATAGAAGAAGGAGAACTAATAGTTCCTTCTAAACTTTTTACAAATATTGTTAGAATGTTACCTAATGAAAACATTTCATTGACTTTTAGCGATGAAAGTAAAGAGCTATTGGTTACTTGTAAAAACTCAATTTCTAAACTTATTGGTTTTTCATCAGATGAGTACCCAAAAATAAAAACCGAAAACATAAAGACAAAAATTAATATAAACAAAAACCTTTTTAAAAAAATGGTTCAAAAAACAGCATTTTCTGCTAGTGTAGAAGAAGCAAAAGGTGTTTTAATTGGAGTATTAATAGAAATAAGTGAAAATGAAATAAAAATGGTTGCTATAGATGGTTTTAGAATGGCTATAAATAAAAGTGAAATTAAAGGTACTGAAAAAACAGAAATAATTGTACCTGCGAAATTACTTTTAGACGTTAGTAAAATTATTAATAGTGATGAAGAAGATGAAAATGAAATATTAATTCAAACAAATAATAATAAAATAGTATTTAATTTTGACAATACAAAAGTTATAATTAATCTTTTAAACGGTGAATTTATAAAATATAATAATATAGTTCCTAAAAATAATGATATCTCTATAAGAGTAATGAAGAGCGAATTATCTGAATGTATTGAAAGAGCTGCTATTCTAACAAATGAATTAAACCATAATTTAATAAAGTTTAGTATTAAAGATACAGAAATGGAATTATCTTCTTTATCTGAAGTTGGAAAAATAAATGAAATAATAGAAATAATAAAAGATGGTCCGGATATAGAAATAGGTTTTAATTCAAGGTACTTAATTGATTTATTAAAAGTTATAGAAGATGAAGAAATAATGATATATATGACAAACAGTGTTAGTCCTTGTTTGATAAAACCTCTTACTGGTGATAAATACGTTTATTTAATATTGCCTGTAAGAATTAATTAAATGGGGAAATAATGATAATTAAAAGCATTTATTTAGAAAACTTTAGAAATTACGAAAAACTTGAAGTTGAATTTAATGAAAAAGTAAATATATTAATAGGAAATAATGCCCAAGGAAAAACAAATTTAATTGAAGCTATATATTTAAGTTCAATGTCAAAATCTTTTAGAACAAATACATCTAGTGATCTTGTAAGTTTTAATAAAGAATTTGCAAAAGTCAAAGTTAAAGTCAAAGATGATGATATTGATAGAAATGTTGAAATAAGAATTGATAATAATTCTAAGAAAATAATAAAAAAGAACGGTAAAATTATTAGAAAAACATCCGAACTGTTTAATAATATAATAATTGTTGTTTTTTCTCCTGATGATCTATCAATTGTTAAAAATGATCCAATTAAAAGAAGAACTTTTATAGATAGAGAACTTTGCCAATTAAAACCAAAATATTATTTAGCGTTAACAAGTTATAATAAAACATTAAAACAAAAAAATGCATTACTAAAAGAAAGAAAATTTAATGATAATTTAATTGAAGTTTTAGATTCACAGTTAGCTAAATATGGAACTATTATTAGTAAATACAGGAAAGTATTTTGTTTAGAGCTTTGTAATATAAGTAATAAATTACAAAAAAGTATAACTGATGATAAAGAAGAACTAGTCATAAAATATATTAATAACTTTAAAAACAATGAAATCACAGAAGAAAATTTATATAATATATTAAAAGAAAATAGAAAAAAAGATATGGAAAAAGGATATACCACAGTAGGTCCTCATCGAGATGATATTAGTTTTTATATTAATGGCATAGATGTTAAAAAATATGGATCGCAAGGTCAACAAAGAACGTGTGCATTAACTTTAAAACTGGCAGAAATAGAAATAATAAAAAATGAAACAGAAAAATATCCAATATTACTTCTTGATGATGTTCTTTCAGAATTAGACAGCGAAAGACAAGAAAAACTTATTAGTCACCTTGATATGGTACAACTTTTCATAACAACGACGGATATTCCAAAGCAATATAAAGATAACAATGAGATAAAAATAATTAAAATAAAAAAAGGTACAGTTTATAATTAATAAACCGCACCTTTTTTATTATTTAATATTAAATACTTTATTTGCTACTTCGACTGTTTCTCGTGCATCTTTACAATAATAGTCAGCATCAATTTTTTTTGCGTAATCAGGGGTAAGTACTGCACCACCGACTACGATTATACAATCCAAATTAGCTTCCCTTAGCTGTTTAATAGTTTCTTCCATACTTATAACCGTGGTGGTCATTAAAGCGCTAAGACCGACCAGTTTTATGTTTTCTTTTATTACTGTTTCAACAATCTCTTCAGGCTGTACATCTTTGCCTAAATCAAACACTTCAAATCCATAATTTTCAAGAATAACTTTTACTATATTTTTTCCTATATCATGTATATCACCTTTTACAGTAGCTAATAAAACTTTTCCGTTTGATATAGTAGGCATACCACTTTTTAATAGCTGCTCTTTAATAATAACAAAGGATTTTTTAACAGTTTCCGCCGACCTTATTAGTTGAGGAAGATATATATCACCATCATTAAAAGCTTGTCCAACTATATTTAAAGCTGGTATTAAATATTCATCTACAATAACCATAGGGTCAGAGTCTTTTAACATTAATGCGGTTACAGCTTCCACTTCATCTTTTAAACCTTTTATGATTATAGTTTGTAAATCTTTATTGGATTCACTAGTGTTTTTTTCTTCAATCAAGTTAGATAAGTCTGTAGAATCCATATAGTTTATGTAGTTTTTAGAATCTATATCAATAGAACTTAAAACCTCAAAAGCTTTTATATGACCAACAATTTCAGGTGCAGTTGGATCAGTTATTGGAACATCTAGACCATATGTCATTGCCATTACGAGAAAGGTTTTATTTAGCATATGTCTATTAGGCAATCCAAAGGAAACATTACTCGCACCAAGCGTTGTACGTACATTGTAATTATCTTTAACCTTTTTTATACCTTTAAGAGTTTCCAAGACACCTTCTTGTTGAGCAGAAGCAGTAAGAACGAGGTTATCGATAAAAAGACGTTCTTCATCTATACCATATTTTTTAGCTTCTTTAATAATTTTTTCGGCAATTTCAAAACGCTTTTCACAAGTAGCAGGGATTCCATCTTCATCCAGGGTTAAAGCAATCAAGGAAGCTCCATATTTACGAGCAATAGGAAAAATTTTATCCATATTAATTTGTTTACCGTTTACTGAATTTATTATTGTTTTACCACAATAGAGCCTACAAGCAGCTTCAATTACATCTGTCTTGGCACTATCTATTTGCAGAGGAACTTTAACTATTCCGGCAAGTTCTTTAATGACGCTAACCATTGCATCCTTTTCGTCTATTTCAGGAAGACCAACATTAATATCTAAAATATCTGCGCCGGCGTCAACCTGAGTCATTGCTTCGTTCAGTATAAAATCCATTTTATTTAATTTTAAAGCTTCTTTTATTTTCTTTTTCCCGGTAGGATTAATTCTTTCTCCTATAATTTTTACTCGCCCATCAATTATTACGGTTTGTGTAGAAGAGCACACAGCAGTTTTTCGCTTTACGTTTCGTTTTACGACAGGCTTTCCACCGAAGGAAGTTTTGAGAAGTTTAGTAAAATCAGGAGTAGTACCACAACAGCCACCAACAATAGCAACACCTTTAGTAATTGACGGTTTTATGAATTCAGTAAATTCTTCTTTTTCAAGTTCGAAAACCGTCTCATTATTTTCCAGTGTAGGAAGACCAGCATTTGGTTGTACTATAACTGGAATAAGAGAACAATTAAGAATTTCCTCAATAATTGGAGCTAATTCTTTTGGTCCTAAAGAACAATTTACACCCAAAGCATCGATGCCTAGGTCTTGTACTACATTAACAAATGTTGTAGCATCAGTACCAGTAAGCGTTCTTCCGTTATCTTGAAAAGTCATTGTACAAAACACAGGAAGATTAGAATTTTCCTTGCAAGCAAGAATTGCAGCTCTGGTTTCTTGTAAATCAGAAAATGTTTCAATAAGAATTAAATCGACACCTGACTTTACACCAGCAATTACCTGTTCTTTAAAGAGTTCATAAGCTTCTTCGAAACTTAAAGAACCTATAGGTTCAAGGAGTTTACCCGTGGGACCAATATCTAAGGCTATAAGCTGGTTAGTAATAACCGCTCGTATATTTTCTACAGCTGCAGCTATTATTTCATCCACAGTGTAAGGTGTATTGCTTATTTTTAAAGAATTAGCACCAAAGGTATTAGTAGTAATAATATCAGCGCCTGCATCTACGTATTCCTTGTGAATTTTTTTAAGTACGTCTGGTTTTTCAATATTATATAACTCGGGGAGTTCACCACCGACTAAACCTTCCTTTTGAAGCATAGTGCCCATAGCACCGTCAAATATTAATACCTTTTTATTTAGTGTTTTGAGTAGTTCCACAGTATTTGCCTCCTTTTCTAAGCTCACATATATTTCTAATAGAACAATAAGCGCATCGATCTTCTGAGTTTTTATATGGTGTTCGTTGAAGCCCTATGAATGCAGTAATTGATTTACGGGGAATTAACAAATGAGTATCATTAGTTGTAAGACCTATTCGTTTTTGTGCTTGTAGTATATCAAGAATTGTTGGTTGAACCTCAAGGCCTACATCTCCATAACCAGGAGAGAAACGCATAGTCATATAAAAGCCTTTGTCCAAATAAGTTTTTGAAAGTTTTAAATTAACATCATCGAGATAACTTTCGATATATGCAGCTGAGACAGCATCATATAAAATGCCGTCTTCAATGTTGCTCTTAGAAAACTGCTTGAGTTTTTGTTCAATCTCAATACCAAGTGTACAGGCTAATATAATGCACTTTTCAGAATCCTTTAATACTGTGGATAAATTTTGACTATTAATTGAAAGTATAGTACCTGTAAATAATATGGTGCTCTTTTTTATAGAGACATCATAAACACCATAAATATGCCTAGGAGTATAGTCGTGTTTTATTTCCTCTAGTATTTTTCCGATTTTATTTTCGCTTATAGAATCTAAGATAGTGCTTGAACCCAAGTATTTTCTTATATCTTTAAGAAGTTTAGCTTCATTCAATTAAATCACCTTATCTTCGGTTAATACTTTTCGTATTGTTGAGATATTATTCATTATTTCTTTTGTTGTATTGGGTTTGTTCATTGTATATAGATGTATACCATCAATTCCCCAGGACAAAAGGTCAACAATTTGTTCTGTAGCATATGCCGTTCCTGCTTCTTTTAGAGCTTCAGGATTATGTTCGAACTTGTCCAAAATTCTCTGAAATTTAGGAGGAATACTGCAACCTGATAACTGAACAATCCTATTCATCTGATTTATATTAAGCACAGGCATAATACCTGCAGATATAGGGACGTTTATACCCATTGAATCTATTTTTTCCATGAAACTATAAAAAATTTCATTATCAAAAAACATTTGCGTAATTAGAAAGTCAACAGAACTATCAACTTTCTGTTTGAGATAGTTTAAATCGGCTTCCTTGCTTATAGCTTCGATATGTCCTTCGGTATAACAAGCAGCACCAATAGAAAAATTGTTTTGATTATTTATACGAGATATAAGATCTTTCGCATATCGAAAATGCAAAGGATCTGGAAAGTCGAAGTCAGGATCTTCTGGAATATCCCCTCTCATTGCAAGGATGTTTTCTAAATTATTGTCTTTTAACTCCTTTAAAATCCCATCTATCTCAGCCTTGGTACTTGATACACACGTTAAATGTGCTAAAGCCTCAATATTAAACTTGTTCTTAATTGTTGATGCAATCTCAACGGTTCTATCCTTTGAACTACCACCTGCGCCATAAGTAACGCTAATAAAATCTGGATTTAGATCGCTCAGAGATTCTATTGTCTCATAGATAGACTCAATTGGATAATCTCTTTTTGGCGGAAAAATTTCAAAAGAAATTACTGGCTTTTTTTCTTTATATAAATCTTTTATCATCATAATAACAGTCCTTTCAATAAGTATCTTAAATTTTTAATTGTAATTGGTGGAGACTAAGCCTGGAATATTTCAATTTGTCCCCAAGCACCCATTTTATCATCTATTATTATGAGTATGCCTTGAATTCCTTCAATACTTTTCCCAAAATCAAGGCCTCTTTTTATATCTTCTTTACATACAACCAAATTTCCAACGGCAGTAGCTACGGCATCGGCTAAGGAGGTATCTTTTGATATAACCACTACGGCATCGGCGTTTCCGAAGCTGAGTGAGTGTCCAACGGTTCCAGCAGAGGTACAAATACCTATAGGCATATCTGCTGCGGGAATACGAATTCCAATTTTATTTGAAAAAGGAGAATCTCCTGCGTATATTAAAATCTTTCGTTCTTCTTTCGAACTGATAAATATATCTCCACCGTTTTCCGCAATCATCTGCGTTGTATCGGTTAAGCTAATAGTTTCTAAAACCACTTGCTCAGAAATTGTTCCAGCGACTGCGGCCATAGGACCTACACCTGCTTTAGTACTGACATCAATCATATGTTGTATAATTGGATCATCTGATGTTTTATTTATTGGAACTAAAGACGCTTCAAATCCAGCAATAGAAAGACATGCTGTTCTTATTCGTTTCCTTAGGTTTTCGAGTAGAGAATAAGCGGTTTCTTCCGCCTTTATATCCGAAGAAATCATCAAGTCAGACTCATCAATTATAATATGATAAGTAGTTAAATCATTACTTTGTTGTTTGTCTCTATAAACTCTTTCTTCATACATGATAGTTACCCCAACTTCCTCTAAATACTTATGGACTTAGTAGGACATACATTTATACAAAGGTTACAACCGACGCATTTATCCTGTAAAAATTCAAGGGCAAAATCGTCAGGAGAGAGTATAAGTGCACCAGAAACACATACGGATGTACATAAACCGCAATCCACACAAGTGTCATGATCAATTTTTATTATAGGGTGTATGAAATCTGCATTTATACCTTCATCCTGTAAGTATTTTATGGCGTTCTCCATATTCTCAGGCGTTCCTTCAACGTCCATAAGCAATGAACCTTTCATATTATAATTAATAGAGGCTCTTAAAATATTAATTCGAAGATCATATTTTTTAACAAGGTCATAAGCGATAGGTGTATTCGTTACATCTCCTGGAAATGTTAAAAGTATTTTATTTTTCATCTTTTGTTGCCTCCCTAATTTCTAAACCGGTAAGAGAACTTTTTTGAGGAAACAGTTTAATCGGCTCTTGTAAAACAAAAGAACCTTTAAGTATCCAATCTTTTAGTTCATTGGCGATTTCTCTCGATTTTTTCATACTAGTTATAGGTGCTGTTTTTATGGATTTACCATCAAGTTCTATCGAACCGCTTCTTAATTGTTCATAAGAAACGAGTCCCAAGGAAGGTTTATCGTTTTTTTCGACGCTGTAATCTATGATGTTTGTAAAAAGGTCTTTGTTGTCGATAGAGACGGCTTTCATCATATCAATATCTAAAATAGGTATAGGAATACCAACGCCTACAAACATTGAAACTCCATACCCATCAAAAACAGCAGGTGATATATATTCTGATTTCATATTTTTTAAATCACCAATTAGAGCGAGTGTTCCTGAAGGAGAATATGGTATACCATTTTCATCGCGTTCGTTTGCTGAATTAAACTGTGTTCCTTGCCAAGCCACATAACCTTCTGCTCCGCACAAGAAAATATGTGTGCCTACACCAATGGTTCTATAGGTTGGATCGTTGAATAATGGACTTAACGCGCCTGAAGTACAGTAATTAACATTACCTTTATTAGCTAGAAGCGTTCCCATATAAGTTTTCAAATTTTTACTTGAAGTGTTTATTGCAGCGGAATAGTTTTGATATGAATTACGTGGATTAAATAGATATGCTTCGTTCAAAGAATCTTTAGTGATATAAGTTTTAACTTCTTTTCTTGGATAGCAATCTGTTCCTCTTGAATAAGCTTTAAGTTCAACTTCTTTTCCTGCTATCAAATCGCAAATTACATGAGCGCCACCGTATAAGGCACCTTGAGTTTTGGATTCTGCGGTTGCGCCGATATAAGTGTCTACTGCAGCCAATCCTCCGTAAGCTTCTACGTCGTTTAAAAGAATTTCTGACATACGAATTGGTGGATCGGCATGTCCAAAATTTAAGAAAGCTCCGGTAGAACACATAGGACCAAAAGTTGCAGTGGTGACTACATCGATTTCTTCTGTGGCCTTTTCTAAACCTTTTTCTTGTACAATTTTAATTACTTCTTCAGCCGTTACTACAACGGCTTTTCCCTCTTTGATTTTAGCGTTTATTTCATCGTAGGTTTTTGTAACTCCCATTTTTTAATTCCCCCTTTTATAAATAGAAACCGCTTATTAGAAAATAAGCGGTTAGTATACATATATACGTTTGCTCATCCTCAAGCTAATGCTACAGGATTTGGCACCTTGATTATGATCAGGTTGCCGGACGTCATAGGGCCAGTCCCTCGGTCTCTCTTGATAAGCTATAATTTAATTATAATAATTCTACACGTATTTACACCAGGAGTCAATGAAATTTAGTAAACTTCACAATATAAAATTAATTTTTTATGCTAAAAAACAAATAAAAAGGTCAAAAGCGTTGGCTTTATATTAAATTTGTACAGAGAATTCGTTTAAAAGTAAGGCAATATTAGAAAAATGTTCAGCAAACGGTTGAATCAAACATATGTAGCCGTCTAAGATGTGTATATTTATGCTTAATTCAACCTGTACCGAGCTTTTTTGGAACGTTTAATTAAAAACATACGCTTTGTTAAAAAGCCTTGAATTTCGTCGATTTGTTTGGTATAATTAGCTAGTTCGTAATGTGTTATTTTTATATGACAAAAAATTAAAGCAAGGTGGTATTAATGAGCGTAGATAATAAGAAAAAAGAAAGCTATAATGCTTCACAAATACAAGTATTAGAAGGATTGGAGCCTGTAAGAGTAAGACCGGGCATGTACATAGGAAGTACAGGACCAAAAGGACTTCATCATCTGGTATATGAAATTGTAGACAACAGTATAGATGAGGCACTAGCTGGATATTGTAACCATATTGAAGTTACTATACAAAAAGATGAATCAATTAGAGTAATTGATGATGGTAGAGGAATGCCAGTAGATGATCACCCTAAACTAAAAAAACCAGCAGTAGAAGTAATTCATACAGTACTTCATGCAGGAGGTAAGTTTGGTGGCGGAGGATATAAAGTTTCCGGAGGATTACATGGCGTAGGAGCATCAGTTGTAAATGCTTTATCTAGGCACATGGAAGTTGAAATAAAAAGAGATGGAAAAGTATATAAACAAGTTTATGAAAAAGGTAAAACAATTACTAAGCTAGAAGTAATAGGAAAAACAAATGAAACAGGTTCTATGACTCAGTTTTGGCCGGATCCTGAAATTTTCGAAGAAGTTGTTTTTGATTATGGAAATTTAGAACATAGACTTAGAGAAATGGCCTTTTTAAACAAAGGAATTAAAATTACCTTAAGTGACGAACGAGAAGGTAATGAAAAAAGCGAAATTTTTCATTATGACGGCGGATTAAAAGAGTTTATTAAGCATTTAAATAAGAATAAAGACGCTATTCATAATGATGTAATATATTTCGAGTATGTTGAAGAAGACGGCGAAGAAGATAAAGAAGTAGAAGTTGCTATACAATATACAGACAGATATAGTGAACTCGTTTTAGCATACGCAAATAACATAAATACTATCGAAGGTGGAACACATTTAATTGGTTTTAAATCAGCCCTCACTAGAGTGTTTAATGATTATGCAAGAAAAAACAAATATTTAAAAGATGCAGATCAAGCACTTACAGGAGAAGATGTAAGAGAAGGTATAACAGCAATAGTTAGTGTTAAACTTACTAATCCTGAATTCGAAGGTCAAACAAAGGCAAAACTTGGAAATAGTTTTATGAGAGGCTTTGTAGAAACTAATACAAATAACAATTTAAATGCATTTTTAGAAGAAAATCCTAAACAAGCAAAAGCTATTATGGAAAAATGCGTAAGAGCTGCTAGAGCAAGAGATGCTGCTAGAAAAGCTAGAGAAATGACTAGAAAGAGCAGTGCCTTAGAAAAAACTTCTTTACCGGGAAAACTTGCAGATTGTTCGGAAAAAGACCCAACGCTATCCGAAATTTATTTAGTCGAAGGTGATTCCGCAGGAGGAAGCGCTAAGCAAGGTAGAGATAGAAATAGACAAGCAGTACTACCGCTTAGAGGTAAAATATTAAATGTTGAAAAAGCCACTTTAAGTAGAGCTTTAAGTTCTGAAGAAATTAAAAATATGATAACAGCTTTTGGTTGCGGAATTGGTGACGATTTTGACATTGAAAAGCTTAGATATCATAAGATTATAATTATGACGGATGCAGATGTCGATGGAGCACATATAAGAACGCTACTTTTGACATTTTTCTATAGATATATGACACCGTTATTAGAAGGTGGATTTGTTTATGCTGCTCAACCCCCACTTTTTAGGGTAAAAAAACAGAAAACTATTCAATATACTTACTCTGATAAAGAACAGGAAAAAGTATTAGAAAGTTTTGCGAGCGCTCCTGGAAAACTTGAGATTCAAAGATACAAGGGTCTTGGAGAAATGGACTTTAATCAGCTGTGGGAAACTACAATGAATTATGAAACTAGAACACTTATACAAATAACATTAGAGGATGCTACAGCAGCGGATGAAATATTCACAACACTTATGGGAGATAAAGTACCTCCTAGAAAGAAGTTCATCGAAGATAATGCTAGATATGTAAAACATCTGGATGTATAAATAAGAGGGGGAAAGAATGCCAACACTTACAGAAGATACAAAATTAATTCAACACGAAATACATGACGAAATGAAAAACTCCTATATAGATTATGCGATGAGTGTAATTGTAGGTAGAGCACTTCCAGATGTTAGAGATGGGCTTAAACCTGTACATAGAAGAATACTATACGGAATGAGCTCCCTTGGTATTACACCTGACAAGGCACATAAAAAATCTGCGCGTATAGTCGGGGAAGTAATGGGTAAATATCATCCTCATGGAGATAGCTCAATATATGATGCAATGGTTAGAATGGCGCAGGATTTTTCAACTAGGTACTTACTAGTTGATGGTCATGGTAACTTCGGTTCTGTCGATGGTGACGGAGCAGCAGCTATGCGTTATACGGAAGCAAGAATGACTCCGTTTTCATTACAAATGCTGAGAGATCTTGAAAAAGATACTGTAGATTTTACAGACAACTTTGATGGTGAAGAACAAGAGCCAGTAGTTCTTCCTTCGAGAGTTCCCAATTTATTAATTAATGGATCGAATGGTATCGCCGTTGGAATGGCAACATCTATTCCGCCACATAACCTTGTGGAAGTAATTGATGGCTGCATTAAAATGATTGAAGATGAAAATTGTGGTATCGAAGATTTAATAAATATAATTAAAGGACCTGATTTTCCAACAGGTGCCTTTATATTAGGTAAAAGTGGAGCAAAGGAAGCTTATAGAACAGGTCAAGGAAAAGTTAAAGTAAGATCAAAGTGCGAAATTGAAGAATCTAAAAAAGGAAAAGTAAGAATAGTTACAACAGAGATTCCTTACCAAGTTAATAAATCTAGGCTTATTGAAAAAATGGCAGAGCTTGTTAGAGATAAAAAAATTGAAGGCGTTTCAGATATTAGGGACGAATCAAATAGAGAAGGCATGAGAATAGTTGTTGAACTAAAAAGGGATGCAAATCCTAATGTGGTTTTAAATAGATTATATAAACATACGCAGTTACAAATTAGCTATAGTATGATTATGCTTGCGCTTGTAAATGGAGAACCAAAAGTATTAAATATTCATGAGATATTGAGTGAATACATAAAGCATCAAAAGATTGTATTAACGAGAAGAACGCAGTATGATCTTAAAAAAGCAGAGGCTAGAGCGCATATACTAGAAGGTCTTAGAATAGCACTAGATAATATAGATGAAATAATTAAGACTATTAGAGCAAGTTACAATGATGCTAGGCAAAAACTTATGGACGGATTTGGGCTATCAGAAATTCAAGCACAGGCCATATTAGACATGAAACTTTCAAGACTTCAAGGTTTAGAAAGAGAAAAGATTGAAAATGAATATGATGAGCTTATGAAAAAAATCACATATTTTAAAGAACTTTTAGGAAACGAAACTATGCTTATGGACGTTCTTAAAGAAGAGCTTTTAGAGATTAAGAAAAAGTACGGTGATAAAAGAAGGACTAAATTTGCTGTTGATGATGGAGAAATAGATGAGGAAGATTTAATAGCAGATGAAAATGTTGCTATAACTATTACGCATCTAGGTTATATAAAAAGAGTTACGTCAGATACTTATAAAGCTCAAAAGAGGGGCGGAAAAGGCATTACTGGTCTTACTACAAGAGAAAATGATTTTGTTAAGGACATGTTTATAACCTCTACACATGATTATTTAATTTTCTTTACAAACACCGGAAAAGCTCATAAAATTAAGGCATTTGAAATTCCTGAAGCATCACGTACGGCTAGAGGAACACCAGCAGTTAATTTCTTAAATCTTTTACAAAAAGAGAGAATCACAGCGGTAATTCCGGTTAAGGAATTTGAAGAAAATAGGTATTTGATAGCAATTACTAAGAATGGTACTATTAAAAAGACGCCTTTATCTCAATTCGATACTAATAGAAAAGCGGGTCTGATAGCAATTACATTAAAAGAAGATGATAAGCTGATTTCTGTGCAACAATCTTCAGGAAGTAATAATATTATTATTGTTACGAAGATGGGTAAATGCATTGCATTCTCAGAAAAAGATGTAAGAAGTATGGGAAGAATTGCTGCAGGAGTAAGAGCCATTAAATTGGAAAAAGGCGATGAAGTGGTTTCTATGCAACTTGTTGAACCTGATCAAGAACTCTTAGTAATAACTCAAAAGGGTTATGGCAAGAGAACAAAGGTTAAGGAATATAAATTACAAGCAAGAGGCGGAAAAGGAATGCTTACATATGACAAGAATAAGTTCAATAAAACAGGTGAACTTATAGGTGCGTTAATAGTTGATAAAGAAGATGACGTACTGTTAATTAATTCGGATGGTATAATGATCAGAATTAGAGCTAAAGAGGTTTCTAAATCAGGCAGAACTACTCAAGGCGTTAAGATTATGAGGGTAAAGCAAGAGGCAGAAATTGTAGCTTTTGCAAAAGTTATTAAAGAAGATGATATAGAACTTGCACAAGAGACTGCAGAAAAGAAAAGTGACGATAAAGTAAAACAAATATCAATATTTTAGAGGTAGAAAAAATGGAAGTAATTAAATTTGAAGTTCCAGGAAAACCGGAATATATACAAATGGTGAGATTATCTATAGGCGCAATTGCTTCAGTTATGGGGTTTGATATCGAAAAAATTGACGATATCAAAACTGCCTTAGAAGAAGCGTGCAAGACTATTTCTTGTCATGGGTATGAAGGCTTTTCAGACAAGTATGAAGTAAAATGTTTAATTAGTGATGACAATTTAACAATTGATATTACTGACTTTTGCAATCTGGATAATTTTGGATTATCTAATTGCGATAACTGCCATCAAGAAAATTCCATAGGGTTTTATCTTATGAAATCACTTGTGGATGATATTTCGCTAGAAAAAACCGAATCGGGACGTAAAAAAATTAGAATGGTGAAAAACAAATGAGCTTAGAGGTCACTAATCTGTTTGAACTTTATGATCAAACAAAATCACTGGACTTTAGAAATCAAATAGTTGAGAAGAACCTATACTTAGTAGATATTTTAATCAAAAAGTATAGAGGCAAAGGAGTTGAAAACGATGATCTTTATCAAGTAGGCGCATTAGCCTTAGTTAAGGCGGCCGAAAGATTTGATTATACAAAAGGATACGAATTTGCCAGCTTTGCTACGCCCACAATAATTGGTGAAATTAAAAAACATTTTAGAGACAAACAGTGGAGTTTAAAGGTACCAAGAAGGCTTAAAGAAATTTCACTGAAAGTTAATAAAGCTAGAGAAGAATTGACCAATGAAGGAAATCAATCTATTACAGTTAAGGCATTAGCAGAAAGAACCGGATATTCAGAGGAAGATATAATTGAAGCGCTAGAGGCAGCAAATGCATATTCTACCTATTCAATTGATAAAACTTTAGATGACGAAAACGGTGAAAATGCAGGGGTTTTTCTTGATAGATATTTGGGATTTGAAGATTTGGGATACGAAAGATTGGAAGTTGCAGAAATAATCAAAGAAGCAGTAGCAAGATTAACAGAGAGACAAAGATATGTTTTTAAAGAAAGATTTATATACAACAGGTCACAAGATTCTTTAGCTAAAACATTAAATGTCTCACAAATGACTGTCTCAAGAGAAGAAAAGGCAATTATAAATATATTAAGAAGTGAAATCAGGAGGTAATAGGCAAGATGAAGAGGGTTTTTTCGGGAGTACAACCAACCGGTAATATACATTTAGGTAACTATTTAGGGGCACTTAAGCAATTTGTCGAATTGCAAGAAGACAATGAATGTATATATTGCATAGTGGATTTGCATGCTATTACAATGCCTCAAGACCCAAAGGTTTTAAGAGAGCATATACTTGATGTAGCTGCACTATATTTAGCAGTAGGTGTTGACCCAAAGAAATCAATAGTATTTGTTCAATCAGATGTATCCGGTCATTCGGAACTCGGTTGGATACTCACATGCAATGCTTATACAGGAGAACTTTCGAGAATGACGCAATTTAAGGACAAGAGTAAAGATAAAGAGTCTGCACCTGCAGGCCTCTTTACATATCCTGTACTTATGGCGGCTGATATTTTGCTTTACGATACTAATATAGTACCTGTTGGAAGTGATCAGAAACAACACATTGAAATATGTAGAGATTTAGCAATAAGAGTTAACAATAAATATAAAAAGAAATCTTTTATAGTTCCTGAAGGTAGATTTCTAAAGGAAGGTGCAAGGATTATGTCTCTTGACGATCCTACTTCTAAAATGAGTAAATCGGCAGAAAACATCCATAGCAGAATATCTCTTTTAGATGAACCGAGCAAGATAAAAAAGAGTATTATGAAATCTACTACTGATTCAGAAGGCATCATTAAATACGACTTAAAAAACAAACCTGGAATTAGCAATTTACTTAATATATATTGCGAAATGTCTGAATATACTGTAAAAGAGTTGGAAGAAAAATATGAAGGTTGCGGATACGGTGATTTTAAAAAAGATCTCGTTGAAGTTGTTACAGAAGGTTTAAGACCTATTAAAGAAAGATATCAAGAAATTAGAAATTCTGAAGAATTACCGAAAATCCTTGAAGACGGAGCTGAAAGAGCCAATGCGATTTCAGTAAAGACACTTGAAAGAGTAAAGGAAAACGTAGGACTAGGAATTAAATAAATATTTAATAAAATGCAAAAACAAGACAATTTATGTCTTGTTTTTAATTGCTCTCCATGTTACAATGAAAAAACTTTTGCAAGAAAGAAAGGGATATTAAGTATGGATTTATTCTCACCCAAAGAGGTGGTAGAGAAATATTCTGAAGTAGGAGCTGATAAAACTACAATGAAGTTCGGTAAACTTATTGTATTAGGAATACTAGCAGGAATGATTATTGCTTTCGGAAGCGCAGCTACTAACACAGCGGCGTATGCGTTTACTAATATATCGGTAATAAGAATAATAACAGGAATGTTATTCCCGTTTGGATTAGCCATTATAATACTAACAGGAGCAGAGCTTTTTACGGGGAATGTACTGATTTCTATATCAATATTTGATAAAAATGCTAAACTTAAAGGTCTTCTCAGAAACTTGATAATTGTATACATTGGAAATTTAATAGGTTCGTTAATAGTCGTTATAGGAGGAGTATACTTTGGTCAGCTCGATTATGGAGATGGAGCGTTAGCAATGTATACAATAAGAATTGCATCTGCAAAATG
>JAENWG010000029.1 GCA_016650175.1 Peptostreptococcaceae bacterium
ATCAGCAAACATGGCTAAATCATTTACGCTTTCAATATTACTAATAATCATTTCAGTCATCATAATCACCTCAAAATGATTATAACAAAAGAGTACCTATAGATATATAACTGGGTAAAGTTACATGCACACTATTGGGTAATCTTATTTAAACATTTATATATACATAAGTAATGGCGGAAAAGTAATTGTTTTATTGAAGAAACAGCAAGAAGAACTTTTAAAAACAACACAAGAAGAAATACAAAAAATAGCTGTGAAAACATATAAAAATATTAATACGTTAAATGTAAATGTACGAGGAATAGATGATAGTAGCATGGATTGGATTAGAGGACATTATCATATGTGGGTCATAATTGCTCGTTATTTTTTGTGAGTTAAATTACTTTTAATGCTTTTTGTGATATAATCACGCTATATTAGATAACTGGCAGAGATCTAGAGTAATAATCGGGAGATGATGAAATGCAAATAACTTTAAGGGAAGCTTTGTCTTTTGGAGGACTTATAGATGCGGAGGTTTTAGCTGGCGGAAAAAACTTAGACAATAAGGTAGATAGCGCTACCACAATAGAAGTTACTGAGGACGGTATAGCCAGTTGGGTATGGGAAAACCAGTTGTATATATCTGCAATGTATTCTGTAAAAGATGATGTTGAAAGGCAGCTTAAACTAATAAGAATACTAAACGAAAATAAATGTTCCGGCCTTGTACTTTGCCATATCGGAATATGGATGAAGAAAATATCCCCAAAACTTATTAAGCTTTGCGAGAAATTAGATTTTCCGCTTATTAAGGCCAATCCTAATACTCAGTACATTGATATACTATCTCCTTTATTATTTCGTACGGTAGGTGACAAGGTAAAGTACAATGACCACGAGATTAAATTGAATAACGAACTTTTAGATTATATAATAGATGAAAATGATTGGGGAGATGCTTTTGAAAGAATAACTGAGAAGTATAGAATGAAGATAACGTATTTAGATCCCTATTGTAATTGCCTTTATTCTAATAAATCATTAGAGACTATGGAGCTAGACAAAAACTATGTCAGAAGTAAAATCAACGAGATATTCACTGCACTTTTAAATAATCATTACTATATAAAGGAGGATGATGTTTCCGAGGAACTGATATATCTTGTTAAAACTAAAAAAACCACACTAGGATTTTTGATGATCACCATAGATAAGAAAAATGAATTTGAGAACATTGTTGATGTTGCAGAAACCTTAAGTGTTTTATTTGCATTGATATCAGGTAGAAAAACATGGATACTACATATGAAGAATCACTATGTTGAAGAGTATATTACTGACTTATTATTTTGGAATTTTGCAAGTGAAGAGGCTGCTTTAAAAAGGGGTCAAGACCTGGGAATAAACATTATTGGAAAGAATGTGTTTGCTATTATTAACATCAATGGTTTCAATAAATTAACAAATGAAAAACGAAAAACTGTATCAGAGAAAATTGAAGAGAATATAATTCCTAAAATAAAGGATAGAATCTATGCGTTGGATAAAACTAGTGTTTTAGTTTTTCGAAATGATCAAATACTGATGATAACGGATACTGCTGATGATTATGAAAACTTTGTAAAGGTTTTAAAGAAATGTAATAGCGAGGTACTAGTTGGTAATGCATTAGTATCAATTGGTATAAGTGATCCCTTTGAAAAACTAAATGAAATACCAAAGGCATATAAACAGGCATTTAATGCCTTTACTATAGGAAGAGAATTTATAGGAAATAATATAGTGGTTGATTATAATAAAGTTTTCTTTTTTAATAAAATCAATGAAAACAGAGAGAGAAGCGACGCGAAGAGTCATGCCATGCAGTTAATTAAGCCGTTGATAGCTTATGATACTAGTCATAACTCAACCCTTGTAAGGACGCTAAAGGCCTTGGTAAAAAATAATAATGATATTACAAAAACCTCAGAAGAATTATATTTACACAGAAATACAGTTTTGTATAGAAAAAATCGTATAGAAAAAATACTGGGATATTCGCCATTTGATATGCCTTACTATATAAATTTTTTCATAGCTTTAATAATTATAGAATAATATAAATAGTATTACTTTTGAAGGCTTTGTGCGCATGCACAAAGCCTTCAATTGTTATTTGAGCCATATTACAATGATTAATAACATGTATAATGTTATAATTTACTCAAGTTAATGAGTAATTGAAAAGCGGTGCATGTTTTAATGCATCGGTTAAGGAGGATTCTGATGACAAAAACCATATTAAAGACAGAAAAAGATGTTAGAGACTTCGTGAGAGGAGCAACTGTTTTAGGAACAGGAGGTGGAGGGCTCGAAGAAAATGGTATTAAATCACTTCTAAGTGAATTGGAGACAGGTAGAGAAATTGGCTGGGTAGATCCAGAAGATATACCTGACGATGCAACTACAGCTTGTGCTTTTCTTATGGGTTCAATTGCACCACATACAAAAGAAACTGTTGATGAGATGAAGACTTATAATTTGACAGAGGATACAGCAGTATATGATGAAAAGGAACGCCTTGAACAATCAATAACAGAGCTTGAAGAATATACTGGTAAAAAAATAGATGTGATAGTTCCCATAGAGCTTGGTGGAGCAAATACTCCAGGGTGTATTGCAGCAGCGGCAAAGCATAATATTCTAGCTGTTGATGGAGACTATACGGGGCGTGCTATTCCAGAGATTCAACAAACTACACCATGTTTAATGGGGAAAACCTTATGGCCGGTATCTTCAGTTGATGAGTATGGAAATATTTGCCTAATTAAAACTTCAATTAACTACAGAGTTGTTGAAAAAATAGGGAAGAAGATAAGTGAACCTGCATATGGCCTTACTGGAGATACGGGATTTATAATGAGTGGTAAGGAAATGAAGGAAGTGGTTATAAAAGGTGATTTGAGCAAATGCCTAAAGCTTGGTAAAATGATAAGAGAAGCAAATGAAAATGGAAATGATCCTGTTGAAACTATTATTAAAGAGCTGGATGCTTATCTTTTAACTAAAGGAAAGCTTATATCAAAAGAAACGGAAGATAAGGAAGGGTATTATTGGGGATATCACACTATAAAAGGTGAAGGCAAATTTGAAGGAGATTCTGTTAAAATATGGTTTAAAAATGAAAACCATGCTTGTTGGCGTAACGATGAGGTTATAGCTACAAGCCCGGATTCAATTTTCGTGGTAAATGCAAAAACAGGTATGCCATGTACGAATCCCAAATTAGAAGTTGGAATGGATGTAGCGGTAATAGGGCTTAAGGCTTTAGACTTATTCCGTACTGAAAAGGGAGTAGGTATATTAGGGCCTAGATATTTTGGCTTGGATATAGATTATATTCCTATTGAAGAGAGACTTAAAAATAAATAATATCGCGACGAGGCGATGTGATAGATATAGAGCCATTTTATAATGCTATCGTGTTAACTTTATTAAGTAAGAATAGGAGTGGATTTTATGGAGGATGTTAAAAAACTAACGTCAGCAGAGTATGGTGCTAAGAATGATTATGCCACAGTTAGAGTTCCAGAAAGTGAAAAAATGTCTGGCTATGCTATAACGATGATGATAATTGGCCTTATTATAGCACTATCATCACTATATGCAGGGGCATCCTTTGCTAATGGGTTAAATTTGAGCGAGGTTATAAAGGCCTGTATAATAGGTGATATTATATTGTTTATATATGCCGGACTTTTGGGTGTTGTCGGCGCGAGAGAGAGCGTTAGTGTTACTATGTTATCGCGTCATTCTTTTGGAAGAGCAGGACAAGGAATTCTATCGCTGATAGTGGCCATTTCCTTAAGTGGTTGGTATGCTTACCAGTGTAATTTTTTCGGATTGACGATACATGCGATGTTTCCTAACGGTGGTATAATTACAAACCCTATAGTTGCTGGAGTTTGGGGTGGACTCATGATGATGATAACCGCATATTTTGGTTCAAAGGGACTTTCATTTTTAAGCAATCTTGTTGTACCGCTTATTCTCATTATGTCGATGGTAGGGGTTGGGGTTGCAACTCATCAAGTAGGTGGCTGGAGCGAACTATCAGTATTTAGTGGTACAGTAACAGGTAACGGTACCATGACAGTAAGTGTTGCGATAGTTGTTGTAGTTGGAGCATGGGCTACCGGAGGGATTATTCAACCGGATATCACAAGATTTAGCAAATCCGCTAAAACATCAGTGATTGCAACATTTTTAGGAACAATAATAGCACAGTTTATTGTAATAGTTGCGGGTTATATTATTTGTATAGCATGTAAGACAACAGATTTACCTACGGCATTGCTTGCGATATTAGGTACATGGTCATTGTTTATATTGATATTTGCACAGTGGACTACAAATGATAATAACCTTTATTCAACATCACTTGCAGTGTGTTCGCTATTTCCTAAATTAAATAAAAAACATGTTGTAATAGTTGTAGGACTTATAGCAATAGCGCTGGGAGCAACTGGATTTGTAAATAATTTTGTAGGATTTTTAAGTATACTTGGAGTTACTGTACCTCCTGTAGGAGGTATAATAATAGCAGACTATTTCATCTTACATAAGGGAGAATATAAATTTGGTAAGGGTACTAGATACGGTTATCTATCAATGACAGCCGTAATCTCGTGGATAGTTGCGTGCCTTATTGGATATTTCTGGAGCTGGGGAATAGCTACCATTAATTCAATGGCAATAGCATTAGTACTTTATCTTATACTTGAAATGGCGTTTAAAAATAAGTATAGCAGCGAAGATGCTTGCCGGGAGCACCTTTTCAAAAATAAATGGCCAAATGGTTTTATATGTGAGAAATGCGGATGTTTCGAATATTATTACATAGCAACAAGAAAGAGTTATGAATGTAAAGGCTGTTGTTATCAAGCTTCTGTAACATCAAACACAATAATGCATAAAACCCACACAACTCTTGAAAAATGGTTTTGGGTCATTTACCTTGTAGCTAGGGATAAGAGAGGGCTTTCAGCTTTAGCATTGTCCAAGTAAATAGATGTTTCATACCCGACCGCATGGTTAATAATACAGAAGCTGCGAGAAGCAATGAAATATAGGGATAGCAATTATAAATTGGCAAATATAGTAGAACTTGATGATGGTTTCTTTGGAAGCCCTGATGTTGGAGGGAAAAGAGGCTGAGGCACTTCAAAAATGAAAGTTATTATTGGAATATCTCTGACTGATAAAGGTAAGCCACAATTTGCAAAAATGGAAATAGTTGATAACATTGATTCAATCATTTTGAAGAAAGCTGCCCAAGAAAACATAGAACCCGGAACCACTATAAAGAGCGACGGCTACAAATCTTACGGCGTGTTAAAAAAGTCTGGTTATGAACACACTCCTATTGTTGTAAAGGGGCAGGATGCGGCAGAAGTTTTGCATTGGGTTCACATTATTATATCTAACGCAAAAGCCTTTATAAATGGCACTTTTCATGGACTTGGACGCAAACATTTCCAGAGGTATCTTGATGAATTTTGTTATCGATTTAACAGACGGTTCTGGGAAAACCGATTATTTGATAGACTTTTAGTAGCATGTACTACTGCTAAAACGATAACCTATACTGAGTTAACTTTATAGTCATTAAAAGGAAAGAAGGCTACACATGATTCAGAAAAACTTTACAGTAGAAGAGTGCATATATACAAGGAGAAGTATACGCTCTTTTACCGATCAGAAACCACCGTTTTTAGACATAAAACAACTTGTTGAATCTGCATCAATGGCGCCTTCGGGCAGCAATATACAGCCATGGGAATTCATATTTGTGGATGACTATGAGATACTGAAAACTATTAAGAATTTTACTCCTGGTATAGGTAGTAATCCGCCATGTATTATAATACTATGCAGCGATAAAAACCGTGCTTATGAAAAAGGCGGTACGCTATGCAGAGATCATATGGCAGTAATTGATATTAGTATGGCAGCAGAGAACCTGATGCTGGCTGCGACCGCTATGGGATTAGGCACTTGCCCAATAAAATCATTCCGTGACTCTATAATAACCAAGATTTTAAAGCTTCCAGAACATATATATCCAGAGTTGATCATAACTGTGGGCTATCCGGCCAAAGACTATAGTACACCAAAAAGGAGACCCGTAGATGAAATACTTCACTACAACAAATATGGAGGTATTAACAATGAACAATGAGTGGTTTGCTATTCTTTCGCTATGCTCGTCCTCTGCCTTGGGTGTGTCTGAAGAACCACCTATTTATGCGCCTTTGCGGCTTTTGGATGTTTTGGAAAAGCTGTTGCGCTACGGAGAGCAGGAGCATATTACCACAGATGTACGCTTTTTGGAGTTAGCAGATATCATAACCGAGAAAAAAATACTGTGCATGAGTGATGAGTCGGATTTCCAGTCATTGTTACAAGAAGTGGCTTTTTTCCTTCTAGATATCATGCAAAATTAAGGAGATGTTGTTGTGACTAATTTTGAACAATTCCTACAACTCGCACCGTTTCGTTTTTTTTGAAATTACACGAATACCCCATGCTAGCGGCGATGAGAAGAAAATAGGTGAATATATATAACTTTGCTAGAAAAAGAAATCTGGATTGTAAACAGGATGAAGTAGGCAATATACTGATATACAAACCCGGTAAGGGTAGTGCTGCTAGCGTGACTTTACAAGTTGTTTTTTAAAAGGCTTACAAAACCCTGCAAATAGGGCTTTGTAGCAGTTTTTAGCTGATTACCTAACTCCATATTTTTTTATCAATTCATACTCGTTTAATATGTATTAGGCCAATTCGTTTCCTCGTGTATAAGTATAAACAACTTGGGGTTTTTCGATATCTCCAAAGAACATTGAAACTTGTTTGATTTCTTTCAAGGAATCCAATATTTGATTGATGCTGGCATCAATGTTTTTGATTGCAAGTTCTTTTTTTAAAGGTTCTTTGTCAAATGGTGTTGGTGAAGAAAAAAGTACTAGTTTCTTATGCCAGGTAGCGGATTATGATGCCTGGTATAAGCTTATGGTTGAGAAGTTTTTCAAGTACGTATACCTTCTCATTAATACACGTATACAGATGGTTATCAAAGGCTTTGATAACCATAGCAGAAGTGCCTTTATGATGGTGGACAGCGACGCCGAGGTCATCTACTGGAAGATAATAATTGTTATGATATTTAAGACAACTACCATTATCTACTTTTCTAGAAGATATCACCGCTAATATCAAATTAATTTTATCAGAATCAGGTTGTGTTTCAAAGACAGATTTGATATTATCAATAGGTAAAGCAAAGCGTTTATTAAATTTCTTTAAGTAGGATTTTAGAAATTCATTGGCATCCTCGATAGAGGATAGCCCTTTTAAGAGTAGCTCTACAGGTAGGCGGGATTGAAGAGTGCCATTCATTCTTTCAACCCGCCCTTTTGATTGAGGGACACTAGATGTTCGAATATCTATTCCTAACTGCTTGCAAGCATAGCCAAACTGAGTAAAGGTATCTTTTTCAACGTTGTTATCTTTTTTTAGTTTGTATTCAAATATTGTACGGTTATCAGTGAAGAATTGATATGGAATGCCGTATTGATCCAATATCTGATGTAGTTACCTGATAGTAACCGTTTAGAGTCTCTTGTGAGTCAAACCACACACATACAAGAGTACCTGTTGCATCATCAACAGCAATATGAAGGTGTGCTTTAACGGTTCCAAACCAAACATATTCAGACGCATCCATTTGAATCATTTCACCAAAATAGGCACATCGCGGTTGACGCGGGTGAGCATCCTCTAAATCTAAAATGGAACTTTGAATTGTAGCAGCTTTCTTCTTAGACTTAGTTTTGGATTGTAGAACTTTTAATTCTTTTTTTAACTGCCTTTCATTATATACGATTTGCCAATGGAGATAGGATATATTCCTTTCTAAGGATAGAACTAATCGTGCTTATAGAGACTTTTGTCTTCTCATGTTCTTCAAAAAGTTCGCAGTAATGAGTAAGGTTTACATCATAATATTTTGTGCGGTACAGATCCGGTACCATTTGCCTGGTGTTTTCTGGAAGAGCAGTAGTGGGTTTTCTACCACGGTTGCCGTGTACGAAGAATGCTTTACCGGAATCTTTGTAACCAGCAACTAAACGATTGAGGTGACGTAACTAACATCCGAGTTTCAAACATGCAGTTCTCTTGTTACTGTTTGTAGCGACATGCTTTTTAATAATTTGGAACTTTTCATATTCATTCATTGTAAGTATTACCTTTCTCATTGTGTTTACCTCAATTCAGATTATGAGGTTTATTATACTATAGTTGGAACATAATCATTTGTGGTACAAGAGGACATTATCATATGTGGGTCATAGACACTATCTCAAATTAAAAAAAGTATTGACAAAATTTAAATTGTGTTATAGGATATAAGAAACTAAATATCTGCTTAAACCGTTGACGTGGAGATAACGATGTATCGTGCAGTTACAGAGAGTGAGGGTGGCTGAGAGCCTCGCACAACGCAGAACATCAAATGGACCACTGAGGGCGCAGTTAAAAGGAAACTCGTCGTTTCCCTAATACTCTGCGACGTCACGCACACGTCAGGCTGCGAGGAATATAGTATTACTATGTAAACTAAATATAACAATATTTAGTTTTCGCAGTAACAGTATTCTGCTAAGTGTGTAAGGTGTAATGCCTTGCAAATCAGGGTGGTACCACGGGTGAATTAACTGCACTCGTCCTTGACAATTTATTTGTCATGGGCGGGTGTTTTTGGTTTGTAAATTTAAGGAGGATACTACAATGATTAGACCAACAATTGATGAGGCAAAAGCGTTATGCAAAGGAAACACAATAATTCCAATAAGTCTTGAGTTTTTTTCAGACATTAAAACACCTATTGAAGTTTTGAAATGTTTAAAAGAAAAAAGCGATAAATGCTATCTTCTAGAAAGCGTAGAGGGTGGCGAAAAATGGGGCAGATATTCTTTTTTAGGCTATGATCCTAAACTTACTGTTAAATGCAAAAATGGTAGTATAGAAATCAAAAATGGTAATATTAAAACATCACAAATAACTAACCCAATTGATGCGTTGAGGCAAGTAATGTCAGAGTATAAAAGCCCTAAGCTTGATTTTCTGCCGCCTTTCACTGGTGGTTTTGTTGGGTATATTTCTTACGATTACATTAAATACACTGAAAAATCGTTGAAACTTGAAAACACAAACAGTGCCAACTTTGATGACTTTAACTTAATGCTGTTTGATAAAATAATAGCCTTTGACCACTTTAGGCAAAAAATAATTATTATAGTAAATGCTAAAACAAATAATTTTGAAAGCAATTATATTAACGCTGTTATTGCTCTAAAAGAAATCGAAAACGTTATTAAAAGTGAAAAAGCCACGACAAAATATAGCTCAAAGCTTTTGTCAGACTTTACCCCTCTGTTTTCAAAAGAGCGTTATTGCCAGATGGTAGAGAGAGTGAAAGAACATATTTTTGAGGGCGATATTTTTCAGGCAGTACTCTCTAACCGAATGGAGGCAGAATTTGAGGGGGATTTACTTTCCACCTACCGTGCTCTTAGAACAATAAATCCATCTCCATACATGTTCTACATGAGTTTGGGCGATACACAAATAGTTGGTGCCTCACCTGAAACGCTATTATCCCTAAGAAACAACAAGCTTTCTACTTTTCCGATTGCAGGCACCTGCCCTCGCGGTAAAACCGATGATGAAGATGAGAGACTCATATCAGAGCTTTTGAAAAACGAAAAAGAATTATCCGAGCATAATATGCTGGTTGATTTAGGGCGAAATGACTTAGGCAAAATAAGCGAATTTGGTTCAGTTAAAGTAGAAGAATATCAAAAAATATTGAAGTTTTCTCATGTTTCACATATTGCATCAACTGTAACTGGAACACTAAAACAAGGACTTGATCAGTTTGATGCTGTATCAGCGGTTTTGCCAGCTGGAACACTATCTGGAGCACCGAAAATAAGAGCCTGTGAAATCATTAATGAGCTTGAGGGTAATAAGCGCGGAATTTATGGCGGCGCTATTGGATACATTGACTTTGCAGGCAATATGGATATGTGCATTTCCATTAGGATGGCGGTTAAAAAAAATAATAAAATCTATGTTCAAGCGGGTGCTGGCATAGTGGCAGACAGCATACCAAATAATGAAGATAATGAATGCACAAACAAAGCAAAAGCAATGATAAAAGCCATAAAGTTTTCACAGGAGGTAGAATGATGATACTTTTAATTGATAATTACGATAGCTTCTCATATAATCTTGTGCAGCTTGCAGGCAACATTAATCCTGATATTCGTGTCATAAGAAACGACGAATTATCAGTTGTGGATATTAAAATGTTAAATCCCTCGCATATAATCATATCTCCCGGTCCGGGCTATCCTAAAGATGCCGGAGTATGCGAAGAAGTGGTTCTTAAGTTGGCTGATGTATATCCTATTTTAGGGGTGTGTTTAGGTCATCAGGGGATTTGCGAAGTGTACGGAGCCGAAATTTGCCACGCTAAAAAGCTGATGCACGGGAAAAAAAGCAATATTAAGATAGACAACACAAGCGCGATTTTTAAAGGGCTTCCCGAGCAGATCGATGCAGCACGATATCACTCACTAATAGCGGCAAAAGAGACCATACCTTCAAAGTTGCAGGTGATAGCGCAAGACGAAATGGGTGAAGTGATGGCAGTAAAGCATAAAGATTATGATGTTTATGGGGTACAGTTCCACCCCGAATCAATTCTGACCCCTTTGGGATATGTTATAATGGGAAAATTTTTATCAATTAGGAGGAATATTTTATGATACAGAAAGCAATACAGGAAGTACTATGCGGAAATAATCTTGACTTTGAAACTGCCAAAGCGGTTATGAATGAGATGATGGACGGAACAGCAACACCAGCACAAATGGGTGCACTTCTTGCAGCTCTAAGAATGAAGGGTGAAACGGTAGAGGAGATAACGGCATGTGCCACAGTAATGCGTGAAAAAGGGCTAAAAATAAACCCCGTTCGTAATGTTATAGACATTGTGGGTACTGGTGGTGATGGAGTGGGCACCTTTAACATCTCGACCACCGCTGCATTTGTAATAGCAGCAGGCGGTGTTCCGGTTGCAAAACACGGTAACCGCGGAGTATCGAGCAAAAGCGGTGCGGCGGATGTGTTGGAGCATTTGGGAATAAACCTAAATTTGACACCAGAACAGTGTGAAAAAACACTTCAGCAGAGCAATATTTGCTTTATGTTCTCACAGCTCTATCATACATCAATGAAATATGCCGCCCCAGTTCGACACGAAATGGGAGTGCGGACAATTTTTAACATATTGGGTCCACTATCAAATCCGGCAGGGGCTACAATGCAACTCATGGGGGTATATGACCGGAAGCTTGTGGAGCCGCTGGCTGAGGTGCTTTCCAATCTTGGAGTAGTACGTGGCCTTGTTGTAAACGGGAGTGATGGAATGGATGAAGTGACACTTACCGGTGAAACACATGTATGTGAAATCCGATATGGTAAGCTTACCGCCTATGATATTACTCCTGAACAGTTTGGATTTACTCGATGTAACCTACAGGATTTATTGGGGGGTATTCCTAAAGGTAATGCAATCATTACAAGAAACATCTTAAACGGCACGGAAAAGGGCTATAAAAGAGATGTGGTGGTACTAAACTCGGCTATGGCACTCTATCTTGGTATAGACGACTGTACTGTGGAGGAATGTATTAAACTGGCACAGGAGCTAATTGACAGCGGGAAAGCTGTTTCTAAGTTAGATGAGTTTTGTAGGATTACAAACGAAGTGGGGCTATGATGTTAGAACGCATTGCTGTCTCCACAAGACGTAGAATAGAACAAAAAAAAGCACTAATTCCGCTTGATGTAGTAAAAAAGGCGGCTCAAGATATAAATAATAAAACGGGCTTTCCTTTTGAAAGGGCGCTTAAAAATCCGGGAATGAGCTTTATTTGCGAACTAAAAAAGGCATCCCCATCCAAAGGTCTGATTGCTCCAGATTTTCCCTATATTAATATTGCCAAGGAATATGAGAGAGCAGGTGCTGAAGCTATTTCGGTGCTAACTGAGCCTGAATTCTTTCTGGGTAGTGATGAGTACCTGTTTAAAATACATAAAGAGGTTTCTATACCAATACTTCGCAAAGATTTTACACTTGATGCTTATCAGATATATGAAGCAAAAACTCTTGGTGCATCCGCGATACTGCTTATTTGTTCACTGTTAGACACGGCTACCATGCACGAATATATTTCAATATGCGATAAACTTGGTCTGTCAGCATTGGTGGAAGCACACAATGAGACGGAGATTGAATTCGCACTCAGTGCAGGAGCACGAATAATCGGCGTTAACAACAGGAATCTAAGTGATTTTACGGTGGATATCCAAAATAGTCTTATTCTTCGAAAATTAGTGCCGAACAACATCCTTTTTGTTGCAGAAAGCGGAATAAAAACTGCAAAAGATATAGAAATGTTAAGGCAATCTTATGTAAACGGAGTGCTAATTGGTGAGACTTTAATGCGTAGTGCCGACAAAGGAAAGATGTTATGTGAACTGCGAGGTGGCCAACGTTGACACAAATAAAAATATGCGGACTGACAAGAATTGAAGATATAGATGCAGTTAATCGATGGCTACCTAATTATATAGGATTTGTATTTGCCAAAAGTCGCCGTCAAGTGACTCCTAATATGGCACATTATCTAAAAGGACGGCTTGATTTAAGAATTAAAGCCGTGGGTGTTTTCATAAATGAGCCTATTCTATCAATTGTTAAGCTAATAGAAGACGGAATTATAGATATTGTACAGCTGCATGGAGATGAAAACGAAGACTATATAAAAAAGCTTAAACAGAAAACTACATGCCCAATTATCAAGGCGGTAAGAGTACAGACTACGGAGCAAATTTTACAGGCAGAGCAGTTATCCTGTGATATGCTTTTGCTCGATTCCTACAAAGAAGGGCAATATGGCGGAAGCGGTAAAAACTTTGACTGCTCTTTAATTCCGCATCTGCAAAAGCCTTTCTTATTGGCTGGCGGGCTAAAAATTGAAAATATAGAACAAATGGCTTTAAAGTGCAAGCCTTTTGGCGTGGATATAAGCAGCGGAGTTGAAACAGATGGTAAAAAGGATGAAAATAAAATCAGACAAATTATAGAAACAATTTCAAATATAAGTTAAAAGAAAGAAGTGATTATATATGGAAGGAAGATTTGGTCCCTATGGCGGACAGTACATTCCTGAGACATTGATGAACGCAGTGATAGAGCTGGAGAATGCCTATAAATTTTATAAAAGCGATACGCAATTTCAAAATGAATTGAATGAACTTTTGATAAACTATGCAGGACGCCCCTCTATACTTTACTTTGCCGAGAAGATGACAAAAGACTTAGGGGGTGCTAAGATTTATCTTAAGAGGGAGGACCTCAATCATACAGGGTCACACAAAATCAACAATGTGTTAGGTCAGGTGCTTCTTGCGAAAAAGATGGGGAAAACGAGGTTGATAGCTGAAACGGGGGCTGGCCAGCATGGAGTTGCAACCGCAACGGTAGCCGCACTCATGGGGATGGAATGCGAGATTTATATGGGCAAGGAGGATACTGAACGTCAGGCACTAAATGTATTTCGCATGGAATTGCTTGGTGCGAAAGTACATGCAGTAACGAGCGGAACACAGACGCTTAAGGATGCGGTAAATGAGACTATGCGTGAATGGGTATCCAGAATACAGGACACCCACTATGTTTTGGGCTCAGTGATGGGGCCACACCCATTTCCCACAATAGTCCGTGATTTTCAAAAAATTATAGGTAAAGAAATCAAAGAACAGTTAATGATTAAAGAAGGAAAACTTCCTGATGCAATTATTGCCTGTGTTGGGGGTGGCAGCAATGCTATTGGCGCCTTCCACGAGTTTATAGCAGACACAGCGGTTCAATTAATAGGATGTGAAGCGGCAGGATTGGGTGTGGATAATCCGAAAAATGCTGCAACCATTGCCAACGGCAGTGTAGGGGTATTTCACGGTATGAAATCTTATTTTTGTCAGGATGAGTTTGGACAAATAGCTCCTGTTTATTCTATTTCAGCAGGGCTTGACTATCCGGGGATAGGCCCTGAACATGCAATGTTATCTGATATTGGAAGAGCTACCTATGTTCCTGTAACTGATGATGAAGCAGTAGAATCATTTGAATATCTATCCAAAACAGAGGGAATTATTCCGGCAATTGAAAGTGCACACGCAGTAGCATATGCACGAAAGCTTGCCCCAACAATGGAGAGTGAAAAAATTATTGTTATAAATATATCCGGTCGAGGAGATAAAGATGTAGCTGCCATTGCACGGTATAGAGGGGTGAATATACATGAATAGAATAGAAGCGGTTTTTAAAGATGGGAAAGCCTTTATTCCTTTTATAACAGCGGGAGACCCCAGCCTTGATATAACGGAACAATTAATATATGCTATGGAAAGTGCCGGTGCTGATTTAATTGAGCTTGGAATTCCATTCTCAGACCCTGTGGCAGAAGGAATTGTAATTCAAAAAGCAGATGAGAGGTCACTGGCAGCAGGCACGACTACTGATAAAATCTTTGATATGGTTTTAAGAGTTAGACAAAATACTGATATTCCGCTTGCCTTTATGTCATATTTAAATCCTATCTTTGCATATGGAAAAGATCGTTTTTTTAAACGTGCTGTAGAAAGTGGTATTGATGCCCTAATCGTTCCCGACATGCCTTTTGAGGAAAAAGGTGAAATCCTGCCATTTTGTACGTCTTATAATATCGATTTGATTTCTTTTGTAGCCCCTACTTCAAAAGAGCGGATAGCTGCAATAGCAGCCGATGCACAGGGCTTTTTGTATTGTATCTCATCACTTGGTGTTACTGGGGTGCGCAGTGAATTTTCTACTGATATCGAAGAGATGGTATCGTTAGTTAAAGCAACAAAAAATATACCCTGTGCGATAGGGTTTGGCATTTCAACTCCGGCGCATGCAAAAAAAATGGCCTCATTTGCAGACGGGGTCATTGTTGGGAGTGCTATTGTGAAAATTATTGAACAGTATGGTACAAAGTGTGTAAAACCTGTTACCGACTATGTTAGACAGATGAAAGCGGCTATTTTATAAGAAAGAGGGTTTGAAGTATATGGTATTTGTATTAAAGCTGGGTGTATCCCGACAGAGTATAGAACAATTTGTAGGAAAGATTGAAGCACAAGGATTTAAAACATTTTTAAGCACAGGAACCGAGCACACTGTAGTATGTCTTATTGGAAACACATCCACAATAGATTTAAATTTAGTTGTTGAGACAAACGAGATTGTAGAATACGGTAAGCGTGTTACTGAACCCTATAAAGCGGTAGGCAGAACCGTTCATCCTGAGGACACTGTGATAAATGTGGGTGGTGCTCGTATTGGAAGTGGAATGTTTCAGGTGATTTCAGGCCCATGCTCAGTAGAAAGTGAAGAACAGATTGTAATGGTGGCAAAAGCCGTAAAAAATAGTGGAGCTACAATGTTAAGAGGTGGCGCATTTAAGCCTCGAACTTCACCCTATGCTTTTGTGGGGTTACATGAGGAGGGTTTAAAGCTGTTACTTATCGCTAAAAAAGAAACAGGACTTCCAATAGTGACTGAAATTATGAATCAGACGCAACTACCATTGTTTGAGGATGTTGATGTAATTCAGGTGGGAGCCCGAAATATGCAAAACTTTGATTTGCTAAGGGAAGTGGGCCGATGCCATAAGCCGATTTTGCTCAAAAGAGGATTTGCCAATACAATTGAGGAGCTTTTGATGAGTGCCGAATATATTATGGCAGAAGGTAATAGTCAAATTATTCTTTGTGAAAGAGGGATAAGAACATTTGAGACCGCCACACGAAATACACTGGATATTTCGGCAATTCCTTTGCTCAAACATAAATCTCATCTGCCTGTAATTGTAGATCCGAGCCATGCCGCAGGAATCAGAGCGCTCATAACACCACTGGCGCGGGCTGCAGTTGCAGTAGGAGCGGATGGCTTAATGATTGAAACACACAACGATCCTGCCAATGCCCTCTGTGATGGGGCACAGTCCCTAAACCTTGAGCAGTTTGATGAATTAATGAAGGATCTTAAGGGACGTATAACCTACGAGAACAAGCAAATGGGAATAGATCAATAAAAGCACTATTTATCATAAAAAACCTTATAACTCTGATATGATCCCCCTTCAGTAGACAGTTTAAAAAAACAGGTTCTTTGTCAAATGGTGTTGGTGAAGAAAAAAAGTGCCATTTTCTTATGCCAGGTATCAGCTTATGATGCCTGGCATTTTGACATTGGTTTAATTAGATTCCTGAATATTAATATTCTATTTCTAAAGTGGAAAAAGCTTTTGTATCCAAAGGCAACCCGTTTAATAACTTTTATGTAATTGTTTAAACCTTCAATTGTACC
>JAENWG010000025.1 GCA_016650175.1 Peptostreptococcaceae bacterium
ACCTTTCTGTCAATAAATCTTTATACATTATATCAGATGAGAGATTGAGGTTGCAAGGTGTTTGTATATGTAATAATTACAACTGAGAGGAAATATTTTCATAGTTTCGTCCAATTGAAAACCTAATCAATATGATATATTATTTATGTATAAGGATAAATATACAAGAGTAACGGGAGGAATGAAATGAAAGAATTTAAATTTGACGTTGATTATGTAAGGGATCAATTCCCTGCTATGTCTAGAACCGTGAATGGATACCCTGCTGCATATTTAGATGGTCCGGGAGGATCACAGGTTCCTAAAAGAGTAGTAGATAAAATTAATGACTATTTATATTATCATAATGCAAACTGTGACGGTGCTTTTGCAACGTCAAGAGAGAGTGATGCTATGATGATACATGCCAAGGAAGTTTATGCAGACTATTTCAACTGCGGTGCAGATGAAGTGGCTTTTGGAGCCAACACATCTTCAAATAACTTTCGATTAGCATTAGGTCTAGTTAGAACGATGGAACCAGGCGATGAAGTGCTTATTACAGATATAGATCATGAAGGAAACAGATCTCCGTGGAGAACACTGGAAGATTTTGGGATAGTAGTAAAAAGCGTAAAAATTAACACAGAAGATATAACTTTAGATTGGGACGACTTTAAAGCAAAACTATCTAATAAAACTAAAGTACTAGCTATTAACTGGGCGGCAAATTCATGCGGCACTATTACTGATGTTAAGAAATATATTGATGAAGCACATAAGTATGGAGCGTTAACAGTAGTAGATGGAGTACATTATGCACCTCATAAACCAATTGATGTTAAAGAACTTGACACAGATTTTCTATTGTGCTCAGCATATAAATTTTTTGGTCCTCATGTTGGAGTAATGTACATTAAGAAAGAAGTAGGAGAAAAGGTAAAAAGCATTAGAGTAATGGCATATGATAACCAAGACATGCCTCATAAATTTGAAACTGGCACACCTGATTCAGAGCTAGTAATGGGTGCAGCTGAAAGTGTCGAATTTTTAGCAGATATCGGAGAAAGACATGCTAAGTATTTCGAAGACGATCTTATAGGTTTAACAGGAAGAAGAAAAAATGTAGTAGCAGCAATGCTTGCTATTGATAAATACGAGGAAAGCTTAGCGGTACAGCTAAGAACAAGACTGAGAAAGTATCCTGGACTTAAGTTATACGGAGTTCCCGAAGGAGAACCTCGTACGTCTACAGTATCGTTTACAATAGAAGGCATTCATACACATGATATTGGTGTATTCTTTGGTGATAGAGGATTGTTCGTATGGGATGGAGATTTCTATGCAATAGAAACCATAAATAATGTTCTTAAACTAGAAGAGACAGGTGGCGTACTTAGAATAGGATTAGCACCATATACTATTCAAAGTGAAATAGATAGAGTGTTTGAGGCGATGGATGAACTTTATAAAGTAATTGGTAGATAACCAAGGGGGAAGTTATGGCATTAAAGAATTATTCAATGATGTTTCCGACAAGAATCGAGTTCGGAGAAGGCGTTATTGATAGCATAGGTAAAGAAGTCATGGCATTAAATGCTAAGAGTGTTATGATTGTAGCGGATAAAGGGGTTATAGAAGCCGGTTTGGTAAAGCCGGTAATAGATGCACTAAAGAAAGAAAGCATAAATTACATTTTGTTTGATGAAATAGTACCAAATCCTAGAGACTATAACGTGGAAAAAGGTTGTGCGTTAGCAAAAATGGCAGGAGTAGATGTTTTGGTAGCCGTTGGAGGAGGAAGTTCTATGGATACAGCCAAGGCTATAGGAGTAATGCTTACACACGGAGGAAGAATTAATGATTGGTGTGGAGAAAATCTTCTTGAAAGAGATATAACTCCGGTAATAGCGATACCTACTACTGCAGGAACAGGTAGTGAAGTAACACCGTTTGCAGTAATAACGGATACCGTGTTATCAGAAAAACTAAATATCGTTGATAATAGAGTGGCACCTAAGGTAGCGCTTATTGATCCTACAACGATACTTAAATTGCCGTCAGAGATTATGGCAGCTTGCGGGATAGATGCACTTACACATGCCGTAGAAGCCTACACGTGCAAGATAGCAACTCCGCATACAGATGCGTTTGCTTTATATGCTATAGAACTCATTAATAGAAATTTAAGAGAAGCTGTTGATAATCCTAACATTGAGAACTGTACAGGCATGATGCTAGGTAGTACAATAGCTGGACTTGCTTTCGGGTTTTCTGATACTGCAGGAGTGCACTGCATGGCAGAAGCATTAGGCGGTAGGTATGATATACCTCACGGAGTAGCTAATGCAATGATACTGCCAACAGTTACGAGGTATAATATAAAAGCTGATATAGAAAAATATGCTAGAGTTGGAAGAATTATGGGTGTGGATTCTTCGGGAATGAGCGAAGAAAAAGTGGCCTATGCTTCGGCAGATATAATGGAGAAATTGTGTAATGATGTAGGTATTCCTAAAATGAAAGGATATGGCAATATAAATCCTGATGATTTTGAAGAATTATCTGTTTTGGCTGAGAAAAACGTATCAACACCTGATAATCCGAGAGAGATTACTTCGAAGGAATTTTATAAATTGTTTATAAAAGCATATAATAGGTAAGTAATTTAAAATGCTATGCACATTATGCATAGCATTTTAAGTTGAATGTTAATCTTGGATAATAGGCAATTCGCATTTAGAAATTATAGAATAAATACTATCTAATCTAGAATACGAATAAAGAATAGCTGCAGATTCATAAGAATCCTCTATTTTAAGTAGTTCTTTTATTTTCTTAATTCGGTATCTTACTGTATTAGGATGCTGATAAAGATCTATGGCGGTGTCGTTTATGTTGCCATTATTCTTAACATACGTTAAAAGTGTTTTTTTAAAGTCAGAAGAATGATTCGTGTCGTGCTCATTAAACATATTGTCAATGTCTTCATAAAAGGTTTTGCCCCTATTATTAAAAACGTTTGGGAAGAACATTTGATCACTCTTTAGATCACTAAACCTTTCTATAGTAGAGTTGTTTAATATACTGATTAGAGAAGCAAAGACACTTTCCGTTACCGTAAGTTTGAAGTTTTCAAGGTTGTAACTTATATTGCTTAAGCCTATCGAAAATTGTTTGTTGTAGTTGAGAGGGTTTAGTGCTGTGCGTATTTGTTCAGGCGTAGATGCATTTGTATCATTTGAAAAAGTAATTATTACAAAAAAGGACTTCTTGCCAGTTATTATTGTGTACATAGTGTCTGTTTTTTCTAAGCTTGTCGAGATAGCTTTTTTAAAAAAAGCAAAATGTTCAGAGAGTTCATCTTCTGATAGGTTTGCTTTGGGCATGCAAACACATACAACGTAATTAGCGTAAAAGTATTTATTTATACTTAAAGAAGCTTTCCTAATAGAATTTGCATAATTTAGTTTCATAATATCTTTTAATTTCTCAAGATTAATATCATTTAATGAATTTGTAATCAATGTACTTTTGATTACATAAATAATATCATCCATATAGGTATCTTCGAAAACAAAGACAGGAATGCCTTTTGAGTTAGCATAATCCAATACTTCTTCAGGTAAGACAAATTCAAAAGTTTTTTTAATGCTAACCACAGCAACTTCTTTATCAAAAATAGAAAAGATTGCATCTAAAGTATTCTCAAAATTTTGATCCGTTTTAAGCTTGGCTAAAGTAGTTAATACGAAATCACCTTTACTGAAAGTTTTTTCAACATCTTCTCTTGTTTCCCAATCAAAAATTGAAGTACCAAGAATTTCGTTATTCATTCCGTCTGGTTTATTTAGTATTCTAAAATTACTGAAAAGTGGTAATGAAAGCAACTCGGATACAATCATAAAGGCCTCCTTAAGAGTAAACTTATTTTATCAATCGTTCTTCTTTAGCTATCTTAGCTTGCCTACGTTCTTCCTTTGTGGGTTGTTGCGCTAAAACGATAGCTGCGAACATAACTAGACATCCTAAAAGCTCTCTCGTAGTCATAGCTTCATGAAGGATAATAGTTCCAGCGATAACTGCGAATACAGATTCTAAACTTAATATTAGAGAAGCAACTGTAGGGTCAGTATCCTTTTGAGCAAGTATCTGTAGAGTATAACCTACGCCAGCAGATATAATACCTGCATAAAGAATAGGAACAGCAGCATCTAGTATAGCGGGCATGTTTGGTTCTTCAAAGACAACCATGCATATTAGTGCTAATCCACCAGCTACGAAGAATTGTAAAGAAGACATTTTAATACCGTCTGCTAGTGGTGAGTAATGATCTATAGTAAGAATATGTACTGCGAAACCAATAGCACAAAGAAGTTCTAACGTATCACCTTTATTAAGGCTGAAGTCGCCTTCGGTCATGCATAGAAGGTAAAGACCAACAGCGGCCATAACAACACAGAAAAATATTAATTTACTAACCTTTTTGTGCAACAATACATATCCAATTAGCGGAACAAAAACTACATATAAGGCTGTAATAAAACCAGCTTTTCCGGCTGTAGTATATTGAATTCCTATTTGTTGAAGAGATGTAGCTATGAAAAGCGCGACACCGGTAGTAATACCGCCTTTTATCAGATTCTTCTTATCGATTGCCAATTCGGCCTCAGTTTTCTTTTCGCCATCCTCTTTTAGTTTAGGGTTAGGAGAAAAAATAGCCATAACAGGTAGTAGAACTATACTGGCCAACATTAAACGTATGCCGCTGAAAGTAAAAGGACCTATGTAGTCCATACTTGACCTCTGAGCAACGAAAGCAATTCCCCATACGGTTGCAGTGATTAGCAAGAAAATGTTACCGCGCATCTTTTTAGTCATAATAATGTTACCTTTCTTAATCTAAGGAATTTGCTTATATAATAGAATGATATATCAATTTGATTGTTTCTTCAATTGTATATAGTATAAAAATAGTAATTTCATATTGTAAAATTTACATACACAAAATATAACTGCTTTTATTATAGCGCCTAAGGCTAAAAGTTACAAGGGATAGAATAATACTTTATTTCCCATAGTTATTGTGTTAGAATTGTTTAGAAAGGTTAGGACTATGAATATTAGAAACAGATTATATATAGCAACATACGCTACAAATTCGCTTGATGTTATCAAGTCAAATGGCCTCGGCATGGAGTCTAACCATGTGTGTATGACAGAGTATTTGAATAGCGATAAGATAGAAGATACATATAATGGAATTGTTGAGGATATTGAACGTTGTGGGTGCGCAGACAAATTGATTTTGCATGCTCCATTTACAGAGATTATTCCAATGGGAATTGACCAAAGAATAGTTATGTTAGGAATGGAACGGTTAAATGAAGCGGCGGAACTAGCTGTTCGTTTAGGCACAAAAAAAATGGTAGTGCATACTGGTCTTATAACGGACATGTATTTTGATGAATGGCATATAGAAAAATCGTCAATATTTTGGTCTAAATTTATTGAAAATAAGCCAAAAGATTTTAAGCTCGTAATTGAAAATGTATTTGAAAATAGTCCTAAAGCACTTAAGGAAATAATAGACAACATAAATGATCCAAGAGTTGGTATATGTTTAGACGTAGGACATGCCAACGCTGTTGAAAAGGAATATAGCGCAGAAGATTGGATATCATATTTAGGAAATAGAATTAATCATTTTCATATTCATAATAACAACGGAGAAAGAAAAGACACCCATAGCCCAATCGGTTTGGGAACAATTGACTATAAGAGTATATTCAAGAGCATAGAAAAAAATTGTAATGATGAAGTTACGTTTACCATAGAAAGTATGAACTGTGAAGACAGCATTAAATGGTTAATAGAGGAGAAATATATATGAAGCATAAAGAGACGGAGCTTAACGAGCTGCTAAAAGCTATAAAGCCTTTAAATGAAGAAGCTATGGAAAAAGCAAAAGAGCGCCAGAATTATTTGGCAAAACCTCCCGGAAGTTTAGGATATTTAGAAGATATATCTATAAAATTAGCAGGTATAACTGGTGAAGTAAAAAACAATGTTAAGAAACAAGCGGTAGTAATAATGTCAGCAGATAACGGCGTTTGTGAAGAAGGAGTAGCATCTGCACCACAACAGGTTACAATGGCACAAACAATTAATTTTACAAGAAGAATAACTGGTGTTAGTTCGATGGCCCAGTATTTTGATATCGACTTGCTCGTAATCGACATGGGTGTTGCTATGGACATACCAAAAGAATTATATACTGACAGCATGACTGTAGAAGAAGACGGAAAGCTAAGAATTACAAAAGGAATAGTGGATAGAAGTTTAGGCAAAGGAACAAAAAATTTATTTAAAGAGCCTGCAATGACAAGAGAACAAGTAATAGAAGCTGTATTTACAGGTATAGACGCTGTAAAAGCCATGAAGGACTGTGATATTGAGCTCTTCGGAGTCGGTGAAATGGGAATAGGTAACACTACCACAAGTTCAACTGTGCTAGCAGCATTAACAGATTTACCTGCAATAGACATCGTAGGCAGAGGTGGCGGTCTAAACGACGATGGCTTAGCTAAAAAAATTGAAGTAGTAGAAAAATCCGCGAAAAATTTATCTAAAGATAATCCATTGGATATATTGAGTAAGGTAGGCGGTTTTGATATAGCGGCTATGGTAGGTGCGTTTATTGGTGCGGCCTTGTATAGGATACCTGTAGTCATAGATGGTTTTATTTCTGCGAATGCGGCATTAGTTGCTAAAACTATTTGCCCTAGTGTAACAGATTTTATGTTTGCTTCTCATAAATCTTATGAAGTAGGGTATATGAAGACTATGAAAGAATTGAATTTAAAACCTATGTTTAGTCTTGGTATGCGTCTTGGAGAAGGAAGCGGTTGCCCGATAGCGTTTAAGATAATTCAAGCGGCTACGGGTACTATGAACTTGATGTGGACGTTAGAAGAAGCGAGCATAGACGCCGGATATTTAGAAGAAATAAGAGATAAAAATCTTTTCTAATTAAGGGGGGGGTACACAGATTGAATTATTTTATTAGTGGGGGATGTAAAAATGGGAAATCATTCCACGCACAAAGAGTTGCAAAAAAGATGTCTGAAGAAAATGGACTTCCTTTATATTATATAGCGACAATGATACCCATAGATGAAGAGGATAATATAAGAATTGATAGACATATTAGCGAAAGAGCCGGATGGGGATTCGAAACAATAGAGCAACCTGTAAATATACTTGGCTGTTTGGATAAAATTGACAATAAAGGTGTGTTTTTGTTTGACAGCGTAACGGCTTTACTTATGAATGAAATGTTTCCTGTAAGCGGTGAGCCTAATCTTGGCGCGGCTAAAAAAATTGCTAAAGAATTAGAAGAGTTTTGCAGTAGAACAGATAACACTGTGTTTGTTTCAGACTATATTTATTCTGATTGTAATAAGTTCGATGATTTAACAGATAAGTATAGAGAAGGATTAGCACTTCTTGACAAAACATTAGCCAAAGCATGCGGTCAAGTGGTTGAAGTTGCTTATGGATTTACGAAGGTACATAAATAGTGGAGGAATAATGAAAGTATTAACAGGTTTTTTTATGGCATGGAGCAATTTTTTAGCTTTACCATGTCCATATAAAAAATGGGATGAAAAGCAAAAAGGAACAATGATTGCATTTTTACCTAGTATAGGAATAGTTGTAGGCCTATTATGGATGCTACTGTTTTACGTATTAGTAAACATCAACATGCCAATATTGTTTGCGGCATTTCTAATGACTCTTTATCCTTACCGCGTATCAGGATTTTTCCATCTTGATGGATTTATGGATTGTACGGATGCAATAATGTCAAGAAGACCGCTTGAAGACAGGCAAAGAATTCTTAAAGACTCTAGAGTAGGCGCATTTGCAGTAATAGCAGTAATAATGCTAATATTAGGAATGTATTCGGCATTCGTCAGTGGTGGACTATATGCAGATAGCTTAGCTTTTCTAGTAATTCCTGTAATAAGTAGAGGTACTGCAGCATTATCGGTTATGTCGTTTAAGCCAATTGGACATAGTCAGTATGCAGGAGAATATCAAGAAGATAAAAAAATTGGAGAAAAAGTCTTGGTAGCAATACAAATGATGGTTGTTATGGTAATTGCCACGTTCTTTACTACAAATGTAATGGAAATATGGGTTATCTTTGCGACCGTTTCGATAGTAGGAGTCTTTACATGTTTATATGGAAAGATCCAGCTAGGTGGATTTTCAGGAGATATTGCGGGTATGGGTCTTGTGGTTTCAGAATTAGCAGGTATAATTACACTGATATTTATATAGAAAGGGAAATTATGATATTGATTTTTGGTGGGGCATTCCAAGGGAAACTGGAATATGTTATGGAGAAATACAAATTAGAGGACAATCAAGTATTCACATGCAAAGGTGATAAAATAGAAATAGACTATTCAAAAAAAATTATTGACAACCTAGAGGAATTCGTTTATGTGTGTACTAAAGAAGGCGTTGAAGCGAAAGAAATTCTACTTGAAAACATGGGTAAATTAAAAGATAAAATAATAATATGCGACGATATTTCTCAAGGCGTAGTATCCTTAGATAAAACAGAGAGAGCATGGCGCGAAATGGTAGGAAGAACGATGCTTATGCTAGGGAAAGAATCTGAAGAAGTCATTAGGATATTTTGCGGATTACCAGATAAGATAAAATAGGGGAGAAGAATGCAATCATACATTTGTTTTATTAGACATGGTATTACAGAAGGGAATCAAAAGAAGTGGTTCTACGGAAGCGTAGATATACCTCTAATTGTTGAGGGAATAGATGAGCTTGAAAGACTTAGAGAAGAGGGAATATATCCTCTAATTAAAAATGCGGATTTCTATACGAGTGGAATGTTAAGAACAGAACAGACGCTAGAACTTATTTATGGCAAAATAAAGCATGAAGTTATACCCGAGCTTAGTGAAATGAATTTCGGTAAATACGAATGCATGACCTATGATGATTTAAAGGATGACGAGGCATTTAACCGCTTTGCGTATAATCACGATATAGACTACGTCTTTCCAAATGGCGATAGCAAGAAGAGCTTTGCTATGAGGGTTTATAGAGGTCTTGAAATATTAATAGGTAATCACTCAACTAGACAAAAGGGAAATGTTGAAGAAGATACGGTTTCAATAGTCGTAAGTCATGGTGGTGTAATAACTGCTAGTTTATCCAAATTATTTCCTGATGAAGAAATGAACATGTGGGATTGGATGCCAAAACCCGGAAGAGGCTATAAGGTTTATTTTGAAGATGATAAGCCTATAAGATATGAAAAGTTCTAAAACTTGAGAAAATTATCAAAAAAAAGTAAATAAATTGTTGACAAAACACAAATTAGCTGTTAAGATGGTTTTAATTAAGATTAATACTAGGGGAAAGGAGTTCACAATGTACGCAAAAAATGTAATGATGGAAATGAATATGATGGGCATGTACATGTGTACTGCACAACCGAATGTAGGTATTTAATCTAACACAATGCTAGTTAGGAAAATCTATGTAGATTTTCATGTAATAACAACTCGAGCAGGTTAGTAAACCTGCTTTTTTATTTACCCGAGACGGGAAAGGAGTTAGCGTGGCTGAGGAAAAAGTAATAATTAGTCTTCAAAATGTGACCAAAGATTTTGAAACTAGAAGTGGCACTATAAGAGCACTTGATAATATCAATATTGACATTAAACAAGGCGAGACTTACGGAATAATAGGCTTAAGCGGTGCAGGTAAAAGTACACTTGTAAGATGTATCAATTTACTTGAGATGCCGACTGAAGGGAAAGTTGTTTTTAATGGCGAATCACTAACAGGGCTAAAAAGAAAAGAGTTAAATCTAAGAAGACGCGAAATAGCAATGATATTTCAGCAATTCAACCTGTTAATGCAAAGAACATCTTTGCAAAATGTATGCTTTCCACTAGAGATAGCGGGAGTTAAAAAAGCAGAAGCAGTTAAAAGAGGAAAAGAACTCTTAAAGCTGGTTGGCTTAGAGGATAGAGCAGAATCATATCCGGCGCAATTATCAGGAGGTCAAAAGCAAAGAGTAGCCATTGCAAGGGCATTAGCAAGTAATCCTAAAGTATTACTTTGTGATGAAGCTACAAGCGCGCTTGACCCGAAAACAACAAGATCCATTCTAGAACTTCTCAAGGATATAAACAAAGAGTTTGGAATAACAATAGTAATAATAACTCATGAAATGAGCGTTATACAACATGCTTGTGATAGAGTAGCAATAATAGAGGCTGGAGAAATAGCAGAAGAAGGTAGTGTTGATGAAATATTCACAAGACCTAAAACAATGCCTGCTAAAAGATTGGTTTTCCCAGATCAAGAAAAAACGGATAGTATAGTCGGGAAAAACTTAATAAGATTGGTGTTTGACGGTAGGACTTCATATGAGCCGGTTATATCAAACATGGTAAGTAGTTCCGGTGCACCTGTAAACATCATGTATGCCAATATACAAAATGTAGAAGGTGTAAATAAAGGACAGATGGTATTAGAACTGTCGAGCAATAAAGAAGAATCGGACAAACAAATAAAATATTTAAACGAAGAAAAAATTACATATATAGAAATTGGGGAGGTGAAATAATGGTAGAACTGTTTTTACAAGGATTATGGGATACAATCTTCATGACCTTGGCGGCAACAGCAATAGCTTATCTTATCGGGCTTCCAATCGGAATAGCACTAGTAGTAACAGATGATAACAGTATTCACCCTATTCCGTTATTACATAGCACTATTGGATTTATAGTAAACGTTGTAAGATCAGTACCTTTTCTAATACTTCTTATAGCATTGATACCGCTTACAAGAATAGTAGTAGGCACTGCTATCGGAATTAAGGCGACAATATTTGTACTGATAGTATCAGCAGCGCCGTTTATAGCAAGAATGGTAGAATCTTCTATTAAAGAAATTGATTCAGGAGTAATAGAAGCAGCTCAATCAATGGGAGCTAGTAATAAAACCATAATATGGAAAGTTATGCTAAGCGAAGCAAAACCATCGCTAATTGTGGGAATGACATTATCGACAATAACGATACTTGGGTATTCAGCAATGGCAGGAGTTATAGGAGGTGGCGGCTTAGGAGATATAGCAATAAAATACGGTCTATATCATTACGAAGCCGAAATCATGTGGCTGGCTGTGGCGGTATTAGTAATAGTAGTACAAATTTTACAGGTAATTGGAATGAGCGTAGCAAAGAAGATAGATAATAGAGGTTAATTAAGAGAGGAAAACAAACATGAAAAAGAACATTTTAGTAACAACATTAGTAATCGTACTGTCAGCAATCCTATTAGTAGGATGTGGCGGAAGTACGGCAGAAGATGAAGCGAGCAAAGTAATTACAGTAGGGGCGACACCGTCACCGCATGCAGAAATTCTTGAATTTATTAGGGACGATGTAGAAGCAGCGGGATATGAACTTGAAATCGTAGAATTCCAAGACTATATTTTACCAAACACAAGTTTAGAATCGGGAGAACTTGACGCAAATTTCTTTCAACATCAACCGTACTTAACAGATTTTAATGAAAATAATGGTACAGATTTAGTTTCAATAGGTGCCGTTCACTATGAACCTTTAGGTCTTTACAAAGGAAGTAAATCTTCAGTTGCCGATTTAGAAGCAGGTGATAAAATCGCAGTACCAAACGATACTACAAATGAAGCTAGAGCTTTACAGTTACTTCAAGCAGAAGGCATAATTACACTTAAAGATGGAGTTGGACTTGAAGCTACAAAAATTGATATCGTAGAAAACCCATATGACATAGAAATCGTTGAGTTAGAAGCGGCAGTAATTCCAAGAAGCTTACCAGATCTTGCTCTTGCAGTAATTAACGGAAACTATGCATTAAGTGCTGATATTTCATCAGATGATGCAATTGCTTACGAAGCTGCAGACTCAGAAGCCGCAGAGGAATTTGCAAATATTATAGCAGTTAAAGCAGGAAATGAAGATAGCGAAAAATCAAAAGTTTTATATGAAGCAATAACTAGTGATAAAGTTAAAGCTTTCATAAAAGATACTTATAAGGGTGCAGTACTTCCTGCGTTCTAAAAAAAGATTATAAATTAAATATTGTTTGTAGAAGCACCAGATAACGTATCCGTTGAGGAAGGTTATCTGGTGTTTTGTTTGCTTTCTTAAACATGAAGTGTTAAAATAATATCAAATGGAAAAGGAGGTAATAGTATGGCAAAAGTTTGTGAAGATAATCTTTGCGAAGAAATGAGTGAAATAGAAAAGTTTGCACTATTAGATGAGGTTATCAATGATTATGATAAAAAAGAGAGCAACCTCATTCAGATTTTGCATATAACACAAGCAATTTTTGGTTTCTTACCGGCTACTGTTCAGAGCTTTATTGCTGAAAAAATGGATTTACCTATATCAAAAATTGGTGGAGTGGTTACATTTTATACCTATTTCACAACAGAACCAAAAGGTAAGTACATAATTAGCGTCTGTCTCGGAACAGCATGCTATGTTAGAGGTGGTAAAAATATTATGGTAAAACTAAAAGAACTATTAGGCATAGATGTTGGAGAAACTACTGAAGATATGAAGTTCACCTTGCAAGTTGTCAGATGTATGGGGGCTTGCAGTCTTGCTCCAGCTATTAGAATCAACGAAAAAGTATATAAAAGTGTGAATCCCAACAAGCTTCAGCAAATCTTGAAGCAATATAAGTAGGGGAGGTCTAAAAGATGATTGAGAACAAAAATATTTTAACAACGTCAGATTTGGATAATGTCAAAAAGAAATTCAAAGAAGATTCAGATAAATATGATAGAACGCTTCTGTTCTGTTCAGGTTCAGGCTGTGTCTCCTCAAATTGTGGGGAAGTACGGGATGCGTTAATTTCAGAACTAGAGAAAGCAGGTCTTACATCTTCCATTAATCTTTGTCTGACGGGATGCATAGGTATATGCGAAGTGGGACCTAGAATGACCGTTCAACCAGACGGAGTATTTTATTGTAAACTAAAACCAGAAGACATGAAAAAAATTGTTAATGAACATCTATTGAATAATCGGATTGTAGAAGAATTATGTTATACAGACAAAGAAACAGGTAAAATAGTTCCTCAAATGAAGGATATTGCGTTTTTTAAAGGGCAAAGCAAAAAAGTCTTAAAAGATTGCGGGATGATCAACTACAGGTCTATGGATGAATTTATCTATCATGACGGTTATTATGCCTTGGCCAAAGCATTAACTAGCTTAACTCCTGAACAAGTAGTTGAAGAGGTTAAAAAGTCTGGGCTTAGAGGAAGAGGTGGCGGTGGTTTTCCTACGGGACTTAAATGGTTTCTAGCAGCTCAAAAAACAGAGGGTCAGAAATATATCATATGTAATGCAGATGAAGGAGACCCTGGAGCCTTTATGGATAGAAGCTTGTTAGAAGGAAACCCACATGCGATTATTGAAGGTATGGCCATTGGAGGTTATGCAATTGGTGCAGACCAAGGTTATGTTTATGTAAGGGCAGAATATCCTTTGGCAATAGAAGGTCTAGAAGTAGCCATTGATAGAGCTAGAGAAAGGAATATACTCGGCAAAAATATATTTGGTAGTGGATTTGATTTTGATATAGAAATTAGAATAGGAGCAGGTGCTTTTGTTTGTGGTGAAGAAACAGCGCTTATTAACTCCGTCGAAGGGCGTAGAGGAGAGCCAAACCAGAAGCCTCCTTATCCTAGTGATGAAGGGCTCTTTGGAAAACCAACCATCATTAATAACGTGGAGACTTTAGGAAATGTTCCAGTTATTATTCGCGAAGGTGCTGAAAAGTTTTCGAGTATTGGTACTGCCAAGAGCTCAGGAACAAAAGTATTTTCTCTAACTGGGGATATAAATAATACAGGATTAATCGAAGTACCAATGGGAATTACATTGGGCGAAATTATATTTAATATTGGTGGAGGTATTCCTAATGGCAAGAAATTCAAAGTTGCCCAAACGGGAGGTCCGTCTGGTGGCTGCTTGACAAAAAAACATCTTAATACTCCTATTGATTATGATTCTTTGGCAGAGCTTGGAACAATAATGGGTTCTGGTGGATTAATTATTATGGATGAAGATACTTGTATGGTTGATATGGCGAGATTCTTTATGGAATTTATCCAAGATGAATCTTGTGGAAAATGTGTACCATGTAGGCTCGGAACCAAAAGAATGTTAGAGATTCTTGAAAGGATTACAAGTGGAGAAGGCAAGGAAGGTGATGTAAAACTTCTCATAGAGCTTGCTACCACCATTAAAGATGCTGCTTTGTGTGGTTTGGGGCAGACTGCACCGAACCCGGTACTTAGTACTATAAAATATTTCCGTGAAGAATATGATGAACATATTAGGTATAAGTATTGTAGTCCGGGAGTGTGTTCCGAATTATTTATCTCTCCTTGTGAAAATGCTTGTCCTGCAAATGTCAATGTTCCTGGATACTTAGCACTTATTGCTGCGGGAAGAGTCAAAGATGCATATAATTTGATCAGACAAGAAAATCCTTTCCCTGCCGTATGTGGTAGAGTCTGTACCCATCCGTGTGAGAGCAAATGCAGAAGAGGACAGTTGGATGAGGCAATTGCTATCTCGGATCTAAAGCGTTATGTAGCTGATGAGATGTTTAAAAGCAACGAGCCTTTTATTGACTTGGTATTTCCGAAAAAAAACAAATCTATAGGAATTGTTGGTGCAGGAATATCAGGCTTAACATGCGCTTATTATCTGGCTAGATTGGGCTACGATGTAACGGCGTATGAGGCACAACCGGTTGCAGGAGGTGTGCTAGTATTTGGCATTCCGGAATATCGTCTTCCAAAGGAAATACTCAAGAAAGAAATAGATACGATAAGGCAGGTAGGAGTTAATATAATAACGGATGTTGAAATAGGAAAAGATTTAACCTTTGATGAGCTTAGAACGAGACATGATGCAGTATATATTGCCACAGGAGCTCAGTTTTCAAAAAAAATTGGGGTTGAAGGTGAAAACCTTCCTGGAGTTTACCATGGCTTTGATTTGCTAAAGGATGTAAACCTTGGTAAAGAGGTTGATATCAAAGGAGTAGTTGCCGTTATAGGCGGTGGTAGTACTGCGTTTGATGCAGCAAGAGTAGCAATCAGAAAAGGCGCCAAAGAAGTACATATCCTATATAGGAGGACATCAGAAGATATGCCTGCGGACCAATCAGAAATAAAAGAGGCTATCGAAGAAGGCGTCATTGTCCATGAATTGGTAAGACCCGTTGCCTTACTTGGTAAAGAGCGTGTTAAGCAAGTAAAATGCATCGAAATGAAGTTGTCAGGTTTTGATTCTGATGGCCGTAAAAAACCTATAGATGTAGCAAATTCAGAATATGCAATGGATGTTGATTTTGTAATAATAGCAGTAAGCCAGTATTCAGACCTTCCTTTTGTAAAAAAAGAAGAAGTAGAAGCTACTCCGATGGGCAACATTATTGTAGACGTTGACACCCAAATGACTTCTATGCCAGGTGTATTTTCTGGAGGCGATGCCGTAAGGGGCTCAGATGTCGTAATTACTGCTATTGCAGATGGTAAAAAAGCTGCTGCTGCCATGGATAAATATCTTGGTGGAGACGGAAAATTAAATAAGGGAGAGCACATTGATATTCCTCAAGTTTTTGATGATTCAGAGGTAATGGAGCACAATCGTTTTGAAATGGAATATCTTGATGCGGATGAAAGAAAAGATAATTTTGAAGAAGTTAGCTTAGGTTTTCACAAATTAAATGCCATTGCGGAGTCAATGCGTTGTTTAAGATGTGATAGACGATTATAGATTTATTGGAGGTGAATAAGAATGGTGAATCTCAAAATAAATAATAAAGAAATCTGCGCAGAAGTTGGAACAACTATCTTAGAAGCTGCAAAGCAAAACAACATCCTAATACCAACGATGTGTTACTTAGAAGGGGTTCATAAATTTGGTTCTTGCAGAATCTGCGTGGTTGAACTTGAGGGTAGTAAAAACCTCCAAGCATCATGTATCACACCTGTTACTGAAGGAATGGTAGTGCAAACAAATTCAAAAAGGGTCAGAGATGCAAGGAAAGTGCTTTTTGAACTAATGCTTTCCGATCATCCTCAGGATTGTCTTAAGTGTGCACGTAATCAAACTTGTGAATTTCAAGAACTAGGAGAATTAATTCAAATTAGCGAATCAAGATTTGAAGGTGAAAAATCAAAGAATTCCATTGATGATTCTTCGTCGGCTATTGTGAGGGATGCTTCAAAATGCATTCTATGTCGTAGATGTGTAACTGTCTGCAATGAAGTTCAGGGTGTTGGAATCCTGAATCCGCAATTTAGAGGGTTTTCATCAGTGGTTAGTCCTGGTGATTTACCTTTAAATTCTTCAGCATGTACTTTCTGTGGTCAGTGCGTGGCAGTTTGTCCTGTTGATGCTTTAAAAGAAAAGGATTCAACACAAATAGTATGGGATGCTTTACTAGATCCTTCTAAAACCGTATTCATACAAACCGCACCAGCTATTCGTGCTGCGTTAGGAGAAGTGTTTGGATATGAGCCGGGACAGTGTGTAACGGGGAAAATGGTAAGTGCTTTGAAGGAAATGAAATTTGATTATGTTTTTGATACCAATTTTGGCGCAGACCTAACGATTCTAGAAGAGGGAACAGAGCTACTGAAAAGATTGACTCAATATTTATATGCCAAGGAAATTATTACAAAAGAACAGCTAGAAAAAACCGGCTTTAAGGTAGCAGATGAAGTACCTACGTTGCCTATGATTACCAGCTGCAGTCCAGGTTGGATTAATTATATTGAACACTTCTATCCAGAACAGCTGAATAATTTATCCTCATGCAAATCTCCGCATATGATGTTAGGTGCTTTAGTTAAAAGCTACTTTGCACCTAAGATGGAACTTGATCCAAAAGATGTATTTGTTGTGTCCGTTATGCCGTGTACAGCTAAAAAATATGAGATTACAAGACCTGAAATGTTGAATGCTGGTTATGCCAATGTAGATGCGGTTGTTACCACGAGGGAACTGGGAAAAATGATAAAAGATGCTGGAATCGATTTTAAGCACCTGCCTGACACAGAATTCGAAAATCCGTTTGGAGAATCAACGGGTGCCGCGGATATTTTTGGTGTTCCAGGAGGAGTTATGGAAGCGGCTCTTCGTACGGTTTATGAAGTGGTTACAGGAAGAACGTTGCCTTTTGATCAACTTCATGTGAAGCCTATACAGGGATTAGAAAGAGTAAAATCTTCTGAACTCAAAATTGATGATGCAAAACCAGAATGGAGCTTCTTAAATGGAATTACTGTTAAAATCGCAGCAACTAGTGGACTGAAAGGGGCATCTATCCTATTAGATGAAATCAAAGCGGATCAGAGTCCATATCATTTTATTGAGGTTATGGCTTGCCCTGGTGGCTGCATCAGCGGTGGAGGTCAGCCAAGAATGACGAATAATGAGACTAGACTAAAAAGAATTCAGGCACTTTATGCTGAGGATGAAGGCAAAACTATAAGAAAATCTCATGAAAATCCATATATTAAGAAAATATATGAAGAGTATTTGGGACAGCCTCTTGGACATAAATCTCATGAATTGCTTCATACAACATATACAAAGAAAAGCAAATATTAGAAATCTTTAAATTTCATAGGGCGGAGTAATCTGCTCTATGGTTTATTTTTTGATAGAAAATGTTAATGCTGAGGTTCACCATAGTGGAGATTTTTAAGTTGTTGATTATATTATAAAAAAACAGGCTCAATTGTAAAATGAAATTCTATAGTAATGTCAATAATTAAGTTCAAACAGGCTTAATTTTGGCGTTATTTTTAATGTGGATTTTAGCCTTACAAATTGTCATTATTCCTGTGCAATTGCAATTAATATTCCTTATCTG
>JAENWG010000054.1 GCA_016650175.1 Peptostreptococcaceae bacterium
TATTTGAATACTTCTTGAATCTCCAATTTCCACAATTCGATTACCGTCTACTACCACAACCCCATTACTAATAGGTTCCTTACCTGTTCCATCGATTAATAACTTACCTTTAATAAAAATTGTCATAACTAACCCTCCAAATAATATTATTTAACTTTAGATATTATTTTATAAAGTAACTTGTTATACCTTTTTGTTTTAATCGTACTTTTCTTTTTGAACGCTGTCAGAACAATCATAATCATAGTCAATACATATGGAATCATCTCAATAAACTGTGTTTGGAAACCTAACCCTTGCGATTGTATAGCTACACTACTTGCAAAACCGAATAATATACTTGCTAAAGCAGTAACCGGCAGATATGCATTGCTAAAAATCACAGCTGTAACTGCAATAAACCCACGTCCAGCAGTCATATTCTCTGTAAACATAGCAAGACTGCCTATAGATAAATAAGCTCCTGCTAAACCGCATGTTAAACCAGCTATAGCCTGTGCCAGGTAAGCATATTTTACAGTGCTTAAACCATTAGCTTTCAAACATGCCGGGTTTTCTCCCAAAGCCCTCAATTTATAACCCAAAGAAGTACGATACATAATCACATACAATAAAATAATTAGAATCCAGGACAAATAGACTATTATGTTATATCCACTAAATATTGTATTCAAAATAGGGATTTTACTAATCAGAGGTAAATTTATATTATTTAACACTGGTGTAGATGGATTGTAAAAAGAACCCTGCCCCCCAAAAACCGGTTTTAAAAGCCATCCTGTAATAGCTATAGCAAACATGTTGAAACCAAACCCTACAATGATTTCGTCAGCCTTAAAAGTGATACAAAATAACCCATATAATAATGCTGCAGCAACTGTTATTATAACTGCCAATAAAATTCCCAGAATGGCACTTTTAAAAAAGAAACTTCCAACTACAGCTGAAAAAGCGCCTATAAGCATGAAACCTTCCAAAGCGATGTTAAAATTCCCGGCTTTGTTGCAGACAACTCCACCCAAAGCCGCCAGCAGTATAGGTGTGGCAAGGTTGATCCCCGTTACAAATGTATTAGTATTGAAGATTATATATAACAAGTTTTATTCCCCCTCTCTCACTTTACTTTTGATTTTAAATAGTTCGTACAACCCTTCAGCTGTTATGCATATTACAACAACTGCAATTATAATCCTTACAGTGTCCAGGGAAACATTGGTTGTTCTAGCCATGCCTCTAGCACCATTTTGCATCGCTCCCATAAAAATTCCTGAAAACATAATACCCAATGGATGTAATCTTCCAATTAATGCTACTAAAATGCCGCCTGAACCAAGGTCATTCGAAAAACCTTGTATATACCTATAGTGAACTCCTAAAATTTCAGTAGCGCCAGCAAGACCTCCTATAGCGCCGCTCGAAATGATTGAATAAAAACGTACTTTGGCAATGTCTACACCACCGTATTTAGCAAAGTCAGGAGCCAGTCCAGTCATTGTATGCTCATACCCGGATGCCGTTTTACTGGAATAAATATAAAATATAATTACCAATCCAATTGCAATAAATAAAGAGGTATTAAGTTGATATGGGGGTATTATCTGAGCTAACTTAGCCGTAGCTTGCACATAGGGTGTTCTCACTTGTTGAGCTGCTTGTGACAGATCATTATGATCCTGGAAAAATTGAGCAACCAGAAACTGGCATAACAAAATAGCAATATAACTAAGCATCCAGGTTGTTATTACTTCATTTACCCCATGGTATGCACGTAGTTTAGCGGGGATATACAACCAAAGTGAACCAACTAACATTGCAGCTAACAAAGCAAGTGAAATATGCAAAACTGCTGGTAATCCTGTGACATACGTACCTACTAATGCTGCTGTCAATCCTCCTAAATATATACACCCTTCTATTCCCATATTAAACATTCCAGCTTTAAAAGATACCGCCGCTGCAATCCCGGTTATTATATATGGTACGCTCCATCTTAATGTTGTTATAATATTAAATTTGCCAACAAAGGCCCCACAAAATAGCTGTATATAAGCCATAAGCGGATTTTCACCTGCAAATAAAATAAATATACTGCTTACGATTAATGCTACACTTAAGGATATTAATAATCTTAATAGTGCCTGTTGTAATTCTTTTTTAATATATACCCCCTCCTTTTACTATGCTTAGTTTTAACACTAACTGTTTTATTTTTCTAAATCCTTGCTTTACTAAGGATTTTAATAGTTAAGTAATAAAAAAATAAAATATTTGATCACAGAATATGGGTGGATCCAATAAATCTTCGAGTTGACTCAATAGGATGTTTAAATTCTCCTACAATGTTACAAATGGCTTTAGCTTGGAATGTATCCCTGAACTCGAAAAGATTTTCACCATGTCAGGCAAATGACAAAAGTTGATTGAATTATCGCAACAACTTATATTTGCAAACCAGCTAGTATAGTTGAAATTAAGATTCATCTTTATGAATAAACAAAGTGTACTTACCTATCAGTGCTCTGTAACAAATAGTCTGCCGGTTTTGGGCCAGAGTCACCAATGATTTATTTATTTAAGGTATTTTCATTTTTCAAGGAGCAATTTAAATCCTAATATTCCCAATTTGATTTTTTCATAAGTCAGTTAACACTATTATACTCTGGTGTAACCCCTCCCATCATTAGCCCAATTTTATTCTCTAAAAAGTCAACATCCGGAATAATCTGTCCAATTAACTTTCCTTCAAACATTACAATTATATTAGTGCTTAATGAGATTATTTCATCCAAGTCTGTTGAGACTAATATAATTCCATAGCCCTCTTTACTCTTTTTAATAAGTTGACTATGAATAAATTCAACAGCACCAATATCGACGCCTCTGGTTGGTTCTTCTGCTACGATTATTTCTTTTGCTAAATTAAGTTCCCTCGCTAGTATGCACTTTTGCACATTTCCTCCCGACAAACTCATAATATTAGCATTTTTTGAAGATGTTTTTATATCAAAAGTATCAATAAGTTTGTCAACTAATTCATTTAAATTTTTAGGATTTAGAAAATATTTAGTAGCCCAGGGAGACTGTCTATGAACACCCATAATTATATTTTCGTATATATTTGACTTTTTACTTACGCCTCTTCTATATCTATCACCTGTTATATTTCCTATTCCAAGTTTTCTCATTTTTGATGCACTATAGCTGGTAATATCAATACCTTTGTATAAAATTGCACCCTCAAAAATACGTTTACTCAATCCCATTATACACTCCACTAATTCACTTTGTCCGTTTCCACCAACTCCAGCAATTCCCAGTATTTCTCCTGGTTTCAATGCAAACGATATCCCATTTAATGCCATACCACCCCTATCATTTAAACATTTTAGATTCTTTATTTCTAAAATATTTTCTTTACCATCTAGGTTTTCAATTGTATTTTTTCTTTTAATAATTGACATTTCTCTTCCAACCATCATAGTTGCCAACTTATCTATGCTTGTGTCTTTTATATTAACTACATCAACAACTTTACCTTTTCTCATAACAGTTGCTCGATCAGCAACAGACATAACTTCTTTTAATTTATGAGTAATAAAAATTACAGTCTTTCCATCATTTTTTAGTTCCTTAAAAGCTTTGAAAAGTTCGGTTGTTTCCTGTGGTGTCAATACTGCTGTGGGTTCGTCAAATATGAGAATAATTGCACCATGATATAGTATCTTTAATATCTCAACCCTTTGTTGCATACTTAAAGAACAACTCTGTATCTTTCGAGTAGGTTCTATCTCCAAACCATATTTCGTAGATATTTCACTTGCTATTTGGTTTGCTTTATCTACATCTACTAACATACCCTTCCGTGGCTCGAAGCCAAATACTAAATTTTCGGCAACAGTAAATGATGGTATCAACATAAAATGTTGATGTACCATACCAATCCCATTTTCAATAGCTTGTCTTGGATTTTCTAATTTTATAGTCCGGCCATTTAGTATAATCTCGCCTTCATCAGGTTGGTGCATACCATACAATATGTTCATTAGTGTACTCTTACCGGTCCCATTCTCCCCTACAATAGCATGTATTTCTCCTTTTCGTACGCTAAAATTGATATGGTCATTAGCAATAATCGGTTTTTCAGGATTAGGAAATATCTTTGTAATATTTTTTAGATAAAGAATTGTTTCACTCATTTGGGCATCTCCTCTCAATCAATAGTCACCCTTATTTTATGCTCCATACAATTTAGATCACATTGTATAGAGCATACTTATAATCCCTTTACTTTGAAACTGTTGTTTTTGGTATTTGTATTTCACCTTTTATTATTTTTTGCTTTATTTCGTTTACTTTATCCTTTACATTCTTGGGAACAAAAGCGGGGATAGCAATTACATCTATACCTTCCTTGAGTCCATAATACACTTGGTCATTAGTAAACTTACCTTCATATGCTTGTTTTATTGAATTATATGTAGCATACCCATGATCGACTAAACATGAAGCAATAACATTTTCTGGTGCCAAACTAGATTGGTCAACATCAACACCTATTGCATACTTCCCTTGAGCTTTTGCAGCATTAATAACACCTAACCCAGTCTGATTTGCTACTTGGAAAATTACATCTATCCCCCTATCATAGAGACTATTTGCCAACTCTTTTCCCTTTAGGGGATCATCAAAAGTATTAGCCCAGGAAACCACTAGTTCTGTCTTAGTGTTAATATATTTTATACCTGCTTCGTACCCTGCTAGAAATGTTATAATTCCAGGGTTTATTCCACCACCAATAAATCCTACTTTTCCTGTTTTAGTCATCATTGCAGCAACTACACCTGATAAAAATGAACCTTCTTGTGGTTTAAAGAACAGAGGTTTTAGATTAGGTAACTTATCCTTTTCAGGCAAATCAATCCACAATCCGATGTATTTCGTTTTCGGATATTTAGGTGCAATTTCTTCTACTGCACTTAAAAAATTATCATAAATAAAGTACACTACATCATATCCCTCTTCACTGACTGCTTGTATTTGTTCTTTGTATTCAGATATCTCAGTACATTCAATTATCTTAGGATTTATGCCTAATTCCTTTTTTAACCTTTTAACGCCTTCTAGCATACTTAAATCAGATGGTTCAGTAAGTTTTCTCATAGATAGAATTGCAACCTTAAATTCCTTCTTTTGTTTTGAATCATTTTTCGTGGATGTGCATCCTGTAAGAGCTGTGGCAGAGAGAATTAAAACTAACATCAAACTTAATACCTTTTTAATAGTTCCTTTTTCCATAATTTCATCTCCTCGTATAATTAGTATAGTAGTCAATTTAAAGCTTATTTCCAGTAACTAAAATGACTACTATAGAAAATAGATTACTAGAAATTGTATAAGCAGGATAGCACTGGCGTGCCCTTAAGTGCTAATATTTAATTAGAGATTAGCATAGGATATTCAAATCACTCCTGTTGGCCACTTTGTGGTACTTCTTATTAAGATTGTTTCCTTATTTGTAACGTTAACTTCTAACCCAGTCGTTGTTTAGGTTAATAAGCTGCTAGCGTAGCAACTAGTATACAAGGCTTAATATCTTAGTTCTAATTAGTATGAGGGTGTTGATGCGTTATGAACTAATGATAGTCCTGTGCTAATTCCTATTCTATTTATTCTAAAGTAAAGGTGCTACAAACAAATGAATTTAAGTGTCTTACTTCTATTCAAGGTATTGGTCCAGTATTTGCAGCTGGCATTGTAGCAGAAATTGGAGATATAACAAAATTTGATAACGAAGCAAGCCTTGCAAAATATATAGGTCTTACCTGGAGGAAAAAGCAATCAGGTAACTTTACAGCTGAGAATACCTGCTTAACCAAAACAGGTGATAAGTACTTACGGTACTATATCTTAGAAGCTACTGGTAGTATTCTAAGGTTTAACACAGAATACAATACTTATTACCATAAAAAGTATAATGAAGCATTGATCCACAAACATAAAAGAGCACTTGCACTAACAGGTCGGAAATTTGTCAGGTTGATTTTTGCATTGCTACGCAATAACCAACTTTATACTACGAATAGCATTGCTGAAAAAGTAAAAACTTCATAAACTTCTCATATAGAGCAATCATCCCTCCCTTAGCCATAAATTATTAGCTGCAAAAATAGACGTAGGTAACTGTTCTTTGTCAATACTCTCTATCATCCCCCTTACTATATGACGCATCTTATTTTCTGAACTCGCCTTCAAGATTGATTTCTATATGATTTGTCTTGCAAAAAGATAAAATTTGTATACTATTTCCTTGCAAGCCAACGTATTGTTTTCGCAAAAAATTCACCATAGTGCGACCAGTTGAGAAACTCCGGTGTTGCACCGTGAGGTGCACAATCGGGAGCAAATGCACCTGCCCTACCATTTCCAAAATCCCATACTACGAGAATAGGGTCATTACGTCCCTTTTCGTAGTTAACAAGAAGTAGCTCCGCACTTTTTTTTACTACTAACTTGTTATAAAATAACATCATAGGGAATTTTGAAGGAAGTCCTTTCAGTATTGGATGGTCAGGATTTACTGATTCAGCATGAAATCCCTCAGGCAACTCTACACGGTCATCGTAGTTTAGTATCTCTACAGGAAGCAGTTCTTCAATAGGGGTGTCATGATATCTTGCTTTGTTCTCAATTCCTGCAAATGTCATGTATCCTCCTATCATTAAAAATGCACCCCCTTGACTTACATACTCTCTGAGTACATCTAAGCGATTAGGCATTGCCTGTGAGCGAAGTACATTGGGATGAAACAGCAAGCTATTGCTGCCTAAGTCACTAATCACTATACAGTCATATTCCTTCAGTTCCTCGACGGTCATCGGGAATTTTGACATTACATCATGACATGGCATATATACTACTTCTACATTTTGTTCCTCAAGTTTTGGCTTAATGAACCGGACTCCTTCACTATAGCTATAATGTGTAAAAGAATCCACTCCCTTTATGTGAGTTGTTGTCATCACTGCAGATTCACCTGCAAATAATATCTTGATTTTTTGCAATTATTATTCCCCCCCTGTTATTAATTCGTATCTTTATAGATACAACAGATATAAAGCTTGAATGCAATATTTATACTAATAAATTATTTTATGTCGTTATTTTTTTCTATAGTATCCTTTTAAAAACATGTAAGTATATCTCATTTACTAATTCCTATGTTTGAAATCCGACGATTTAAATAATCGTTTACATAGCGTATATCTTATACTCTAATAATTCCATGAGATTCACGTATGATAAGTTTAGTATCAAGTATGATCTTTTCGTTTCCCTCAAAGCCATTAAGTTTACGAAGCAGTATCTCTGCTGCAATATATCCCATCTCATATGCCTGCTGTTTTATTGTAGTTAATGTGGGGGTTACCAACTCCATCCAATCATAGTCATCATATCCTACAACTCCTATCTGATCTGGAATTTTTATTTTATCGTACATAAGATGTTTCATAACACCCATTGTCAGCAGATTATCAGCAACGAATATTCCATCAATATTATTCTCTAATAATTTTTTAGCACTGCTAATACCACTTTTAATTGTAAAACAATCATTTAATGCTATTATGCTTTCATCAAATACAAGACCTAATTCATTTATTGCTTTTTTATATCCATTAAAACGTCCATAACCAGTTGAGGTATGCAAGTATCCTCCAACAAAACCTATTCTTTTTTTACCCGAATCACATAAAATCTTTACCGCATCATAAGCTCCCTTTTCATTGTTTGAATCAACACTACTGATCCTACCTCCATCAATTCTTCTATCAATAATCACACAAGGAATGTTAATTTCGTTTATTTGCTTAATTTGCTCGCCGTCTTTTCTATCCGGAACTATTAATATTCCATCAACCCATTGTTTTTTTAAAACCTGTAACGCTCTTAAGTCCTTTTCACCTTTTGATTCTCCATATGTAGATACAATCAGATCATAGTCTACTTCTATGAGTTTGTTTCTAACCCCTGTGATTACATCCATAAAAAAATAGTTAGTGCTTCTCTTTGGCTCAACTCCTGGAATTACAAGGGCTATAGTTTTTGATATTTTGGTTTTAAGAATCCTTGCTGCAAGATTAGGTTTATATCCGATTTTTTGTACGGCCTCCATAACCTTTTTCCTGCTTTGTGGTGAAACCGTCCTAGTTCCATTTATCACATGTGATATTGTAGCTATTGACAGTCCAGTTAGGTGTGAAACTTTTTTTAAACTCATATTAGCTAATACTCCTCTATGAAAACTTTCATTAATTAAGTTAAACGTTTAATATTTTATACAAAGTTTTTTAGTTTATAATACATTTTTTTTAAATTATCATAAATAAATATATATTTATTTATGATAATTTTATAAATCAGCCCTATTACATCAAAAATTGTTTAATTTTATAAATTTATTTTCGATTTTTTAACTTCTGAAGTTTTCTTAGTGGATAATTCTTTATTTTATCATGTTAAACGTTTAACATTTCTTATAAATACATGATAATACATATTTTTCTAGAAGTCAATATATAACATTAAATATATTGTAGAATAAAAATTGCAATATTGGTAGTTTTGCCTATCCCCTCCAAAAGGTATGTTAGGCGTATGGAATACCTGTTGAATGTATTTGTGTAACTTTCAGACTGTTGACAAATACAAAAAGGATTTTGGGTCATCGATGTCGAATAAATATAGTATACTAACTTTATAATTCGGAGGGCTTAATTAAATAAAATTGGATATGATTATCACTAGCTAGTGATAATCAGCGGATTCTTTGATCATGTAAACCATGCATGGATGATAAAATTTCTCAAACTTAGAATAAGTGATAGTAAGATACTTGCTTTGATTAAAATATTTTTAAAAGGGGTCTCGCCACATAGCCATCAAGCTAAGAAAATTCTATAAAAATAAAGACCCCCATTTGTAAAAATGTTATTATTAAAGAGACAATAAAAAGACACCGTGGGGGAATTAAAATGACAGAAGGAAAAAAATTAAAATTGGATAGAGA
>JAENWG010000010.1 GCA_016650175.1 Peptostreptococcaceae bacterium
ACCAGAGATTTGCCTGATGCTTCCTTCAGATTCTACCTCACGATAGACACCCTTGCCTTCGGCTATGTGCTTATTGTTTCAACTACTTCCGCACTTGGGGCTTTCACCCTTGAGATTATGCCCATGCTGGGCGAACATCAAGAAAAATCGTAGTGTTTACACTACGATTTTTTCATTTCTTTAATTATTATACTTAAATCTTTTACAGCAACTTCTATTTCATCCTCATCTAGATAAATGTATGACATCCTAATGAATTTATTTTTATTCCGTATATCATATATATAGCCAGGATTTAATAATATTTTTTTACTTAATGCATTTTTAAATAGTGCTTCCATAGAAATCTTATCCTTAAGCTCAGTCCATACATAGTATCCACCTTCAGGAATATTCCATCTTCCTATTTCTGTAAAATATTTATCCATAGCATTCAGCATTATATCTCTTCTTCTTCGAAGTCTACTCTTATTTTCAACTATAAATTTGTCGTAATCTCCATTTACGAATAGTTCGTTAATTATAAGCTGTGAAATGGAACTTGCTCCATAATCAACATTCATTTTCACATCACCAAGTCGTTCAATTACTGATTCTGGACCAACTACCCAGCCTATTCTTAAGCCTGGGGCAAAGGATTTAGATACAGTACCTAAATAAAGTATCATACCACTTTCATCTATACTTTTTATTGTGTTCGGTGAGGCTTTATCAAAAGTAAGCTCTCCGTATGCATCATCTTCGATAATAGGTATTCTGTTAGCTTTACAGTAACTATACAACTCTTTTCGCCTATTCAGAGACATCGTAGTACCTGTAGGATTATGGTTAGTAGGAATAGTATATAAAACAGAATCATAATTCGTATTTTCTTCTTTCATATTCCAATACTGTATTCCTTCGCCATCCATATTTATGCCCTTCATCCTCATACCAGCTGACTGAAACACTCGTAAAGAATTTATATATGATGGAACTTCGCAATAAACAGTAGATTCTTTTTTAAGCATACATATAGAAATAAGCTGAAGTGCTTGGAGTGACCCTGCAGTGATCAGCACATTCTTAGGATTAGCGTTTATTCCAATACTCCTCATTCGCTTAGCTATAGTTTCTCTAAGACTTTCTAATCCTAAAGGTTCAAGATAATTTAGTGAACTTATCTCACCTGACAGTTTACGAAGTGCATTATTGAAGTATTCTTTTGGAAAAAGCTTTGGTGACATTTCTCCGGTACCAAGTCTTCTTATTTTATCCACAAACTCATATTCATTTATTGTCTGTATGGTGGGAAGACTTTCCATAAAGTATCCTGACTCCAAATGACTTCCCCAGTTGGTTTCATTTGAAGACATCAAAATTGACCAAGTATTTTCTGCAACTACTGTTCCGCTTCCGGCTAAACCTTCTAATATTCCATATGATTTTAGTTCCTCAATAGCCATAACAACGGTACTTCTGTTAACATTAAAAGCTTTTGCAAGTTCTCTTTGAGCAGGTAATTTATTACCTATAGCCCAATCACCACTCGCTACCTTTTTATTCATGTAGTTAACAATCTGTTTGTATACCGGTTCATTGCTTTTTTTATTTGGTTTCCAATCGATATTAACTATTTTACTCATTATATTTCAATTTCACCTTTCACAAGTGTTACTGCAAATCCGCCTACTTTTACAATAGGCTTTCCATTTTCCATTAATAATTTAGTAGATATTTTAGACGGTCTTAACATCTTTTCACCTTGAATTACATTATTTAATTTATTTGCTTTAACTATTCCCATATTATATAAGTAAAATGTAAGTGCTCCGTTAGAAGTTCCTGTCGCTGCTTCTTCATCTATATCATATAGAGGCGCAAAGTTTCTAGCATGTATACATCCGTCTTCAGTGTTTACTGTGAAAGCATGTACACCAACTACTTCGTATTTTTTTGACAATTCTGTTAATGCAGGAAAGTCAGGATTTATTTTATCAAGCTCAATTTCATCTTTTACAGGCATCATAATATCTATTAAACCTGTAGTTACCATCTTAGGTATCAACTTTACGTTTAAATCTTTATTGTAATCCTCGTTGCCTAAATAACTAATCCCCATTACCTTATATAAAGCTTCTATTTCAGCTTGTTCAGTCATTTCGCCTACTTCTTTTGGCTCTGCCATATCCATTAGGATAGCGTCATTATCTACTTGTACCTTTAATTCTCCCGCTAATGTATGATTGACACATACATCTCCTGCTTTTATTAGGCCTTCTTTTAACAATACATAAAATGATCCTATAGTTGCATGACCGCAAAGTTCTACTTCAGCTGCTGGAGTAAAATATCTAATATTAAATTCTTTTTCACCTAACCGCTTTATAAAGGCTGTCTCTGAATATCTAAGCTCAGCCGCTGTTTTTACCATTACGTCATCACTTGGAAAACCAGCACCTTCAGGTAAAATTACAATTCCAGCAGGATTGCCACCAAAACACTCTTCTGTAAATACATCTACAATATATAATTTCATAATTACCTCCTTGTATAATACAGTTATAGAAATAATCATATATTCTATACGGATATTCCTCTAACTTTATTATTTAATGTTCGTGGTTAAAGATGGTTCAACCACTTTTCTAATTCTACTTTTTGTACTATAGTTTCTTATAAGAGTATATGCGATGCCTCCTTGAATAACTCTTTGAGTTTATATTCGTAACATAGCATGCATTCTATGATACTCGTTGATTTAGCTGGTTGAATTTCTCTTTGGCTACCAAAGAGAACTATTCGTGTCAACAACAAGGTTAACTGACTCATTATTATAACTCTTAATTACTTTGAAAGGAGTTTTACTATGTCAAAACTTTACGACTTACCTGTGATTGGCATTGATATCGCTGCCAACTTCTCTGTCGCCACTGTTTTAAGGCCTAATGGTGACATTTTCAAGAAAAATTTTCGTTTTAATCATTCTCTTGATGGCTTTAACAGTTTTCTTGAACTTTTCTATAAAGCTGAAGAAGAGTTCAACCGCAAGCCTAAAGTGTTTTTCGAATTCACAGGTATTTACCATTTAACTCTTCTTCATTTTCTTGTTGATCGCCAGATTGATGCTAACACCATCAATCCTTTGATAACTAATTCTAACAAGAATTTCAACATAAGGAAAGTAAAAAATGATAAATTGGATTCTTATTCTATTGCTAGGCTTTGTAAGTTCGATGATGTTAAAACATCTGTTTACACTTCCAAAGATATGTTAAGCTTAAAACTTTTAGTACGTGATTATTATAAACTCGTTGATTTAAAAGCAAATGCTAAGAAAGCTTTTTCCAACGCTTTATACATTTATTATCCTGGTTTGCAAAAGGCTTTTACCGATATCTCTGGTAAAACACCCCTGGCTTTTATTTCTAAGTACCCTACACCTAATGACCTTTTAGGCGCTGATCGTTATGAAGTTATCAGCTTTTTAAAAGTATCTTCCCATCGAAGTTTAGTTTGGGCTACCGCTAAGTTTGGTCTTATTTTAAAAATAGCTTCTGATGCTTTCGTTTTAGGTATTAATTCAGCAACTTTTACTTCTAAAGTACGTCGTTTTGTTTCTACCAATAACTTTTACGAACAACAGCGACTTGATTTACTTGATGAAATCAAGTATTTAATTGATTCTGTGCCTTTTTCGGATTCATTTAATCAGAATATTTCTTTGCTTATGAGTTTCAAAGGTGCTGGTTTTATAAGCGCCGTCACTCTCTTAACTGAAATGAACGATATCGCTAATTTCCATAATGCTAATCAACTTGTTGCCTTTTTCGGTGTAGATCCTTCTGTTAATGAATCAGGTAACTTTAAAGGTGATACCAACAAAATGACTAAGCGCGGTACTGCTACCGGACGTAGGGCATTGTACGCACTAGCCCTTTCCTCTATTCGTAAGACGAAATCAGGTGTTCCTATGAATAAAGTTCTTTATGATCAATATCATATAAAGCTCAAAGGAAAAAAGAAAAAAGTTCGCTTAGTCGCTATTATGAACAAGCTACTAAGATATATTTTTTCGGTTCTGAAAAATCAGAAGCCCTATGTTGAAAGAGACCCAAGAATTCATCAACAAATGTTTGTAAACAACACTATTAAAAATAACTCTGCAGCCTAAAATTTAATAAATGTTCGGGGTTTAATACCCCTTGTTAATGATGCTCATTTTTTCTAATTATCTTTTTCAACATTTTCCTTGACTATTTCTAGCTGGTCTATTTACTTTCAAAATCAAAATATGTTCCTATATTCTTCTCTTTCGCCAATTCAAATATCTTAACTGCTGTTACATTATCTTGAATACCCATTCCTGTAGTATCAAATATCGTTATTTCATTATCGCTTATTCTTCCTGCCTTCTGGCCTTCAATAATTTCTCCAATTTCAGCATGGATATCATCTTCTAAAATCAATCCATTTATTACCGCATTTCTGATTTCACCTCTAGATAAGCACTGTTTAGCACTATCAACCACTATTTTTGAACCTATAAATATTTCAGGATCCCATTCGTTTTTACCCTGCATATCAGCACCCACTGCCACGATGTGGAGACCATCTTTTACCCGTTCTTTATCAACCCAATAAATTTTAGTAGGTGTCGTAGATATTGCTATATCTGCATTTTTCATAGCAGACGCTACGGAAGCACACATGATTACCTCTAAGCCAGTTTTTTCTTCAACATCAGCCTTATAGTCCTCTAGTTCTTCTACCTTAGGACTAAAGACCTTCACAGTTTTAATCGGCATTAATTCAGCCAAAGCATATATTTGCATTCTAGCCTGAGAACCGGCTCCAATTACAGCTACTGTCTCTGAATTTTTTCTAGCTAGATATTTACATGAAATAGCTCCGGCTGCCCCTGTCCTATAGTTTGTTATCAAGGAGCCATCCATTACACATACAGGAAGTCCATTTTGACCATCTAAAATCACTATGGTTCCTTGCATAGTTGAGATATCATACTTCTTTGGATTATCCCAGTATCCTGAAGCTATTTTAATTGAAACCATATCATTTTCTTCATTGTAGCAAGATTTTATATCTGTCTCTCCATTATTGTTTTTTTCTTCAACAGTAACTACATCAGGTTGTGATACCTTACCTCTGTTATAAGAAACATAACCGCCTTCTACAGCTTCTATTACATCTTTCATAGATAGTACCTTTAATACATCTTCATAACTTAATAATAATGTTTTCATTGTATACTCCTCTATTATTTATACATAACCGTTTTCAATTAAGAATTCTTCAAATTTAGCTAGGCTTTCAGGAACATTTGCTCTTCCATAACCCATTCTAAAGTAATTTCCTTCAAAATCATATATGCTAGCCGGTAGTAGTAATACGCCTTTCTTAGTAACAGCTTCATCGCAGAACTTATCAACTGGCATATCTAACAATAATTTATGAAATGCTATAGGACCAGCTAGTGCACTTCTTCTTGAGAAGATTTTAGGGTATTTATCAAAGAATTCGTTTGCTAAAGTTATATTTTTCTCGATTATCTCTAAATTTCTCTTTAGTAATTCATCGCTATGTCTAAGTGCAATTTTAGTTAAGAATTCAGATGGTCCTGCGTCACATATGCTCATATAATGTTTAAATCTAACATTCTTTTGGAGTACATCATGGTCTTTGGATACCATCCAACCTACTCTTAATCCAGCTAAACCATATGCTTTAGACATTACACCTACAGATATTCCTTTATCAGATACATCTGCCATCCATCTTCTATTTTCTCCATCCATTTCAAGTCCTTTATATACTTCATCACTGAAAATATATATGTCATGCTTTTCTGCAATTTCACCTAAACTTTTCAGTTCTTCATTTGTGAACGTATAACCTGTCGGATTATTAGGAGTATTTATTGCAATAATCTTAGTATTAGGTCTAATAAGAGCTTCTAATTCATCAAAGTCTAAATTCCATTTTTCACCATCATCTTTTAGATACCATTTTGAAAATTCGCAGTTTGGTACTGAATTAGCTACTTCATATGCTGATTGATAGTTTGGGTACATAACAATCATGTGGTCCCCTTCATCTAACATAACGTTCATGAAGCCAAAAATACCTTCCTGTGCACCGTGCATCACCATTACGTCTTCTGCTACCATATTTTCATAAAGCCCTGCTATTATCGCTCTAAGCTCTGGATCTCCCCAAGTTTCTGTATATCCTAATCTCATATTTAGGAATTCTTTTTCAGAACCAGGCTCCATAGCAAGCAACTCTTTAATCTCCATTGATTCACAATCTGATTGTGTTAACAAATATGGTGCTGTGAATTCATATTGTCCAAAATAAACTTCTAATTTAAAATCATTGATTTTCATTTTACCCTCCGAATACTACTATCTAAATATTTAACTTATATTTATGTTACACCTTTTAAGGCAACAAATCTACATCCAATTATATATTCATTTCCAACCAATTACAAGTATTTACAACGTATATGATTGTATTACTATGTTTTGTAAACATTTGATACCATCCAATATTTTTACCTCTTTAACTAAAAAACAACCATCCACTGTCTTTATAGCGGATGGTTGTTTTTTTATCGTTTAGCTTCTATTTTTTATCTTTTGCTTCAAGTTCTTCAGCATATTCTATAACAAGCATTTCAGGAATTGATTTATCTTTTTCACTTACTCTTTCAATCATAACTTCACCTATGAAATTTTTAAGTTTTAGCTTTTTACACTCTTCATAAACTTCAAAAATTACTTTCTTTTCCTTAGCTGTAAGCTCTGTTCTGTCCGCATAATCATCCATTGCTTTCTTTGTATTAAACATTCTTTTCTCCTTTTTTATAGTGTAAAATTGTTGCAACTACGACATAGATATAAGAAATATTGTTTTATTAAGCTCTTTAATATATCTTTTCGCTTAATCTCTACAAAAACATTATATACCTTTTATTCTGCTATGTCTATTTCCGGATAAATTTTTTACTGGTCAGTTTATATGATTTTCAGACATACACAGCATATATGTACCTAGATTATTGAAGGATAAAATATTATATTACCCATTCTCCATTTTTAAATATCAATACCTTATCGCCAGCTGTAGTAGTTCCTACTATTTTCATATCGTCACTACCTACCATAACATCTTCATGTACTAAACTCTGATTAACTCCTCTTTTTAAAAGTTCTTCATTACTAGCAGTGCTGCCTCCTGTAACTGTAGTAGGATATCCATCTCCGAATGCAATATGACATGCTGCATTTTCATCAAATAAAGTTTCATAAAAAAGTATTCCTGTTTTGTTAATAGGACTAGATGTCGGTACCAATGCTACCTCACCAATGTGTTTTGCTCCTTCATCTGTATCTAAGAGTTGTCCTAAAAGATCTTTACCTTTTCTAGCACCATACTCTGCTACTTTGCCATTTTTAAACTTGACCCAGAAATCTTCAATCAGATTACCGTTATATACATAAGGTTTAGTTCCATATACAATTCCTTCAGTTAAGTCTCTATGCGGCGCTGTAAACACTTCTTCTGTAGGAATATTTGCTATAAATTCATATCCTTTACAAGTTTTACTTGCTGCACCTTCCCAGATGGCACCATCAGCTAAACCTACTCTTAGATTTGTTCCAAGCGAATTGGTCATATGAATGCTTTCCAAATTCAAGTCATTGATTTTGTCTCTTGATGCTGTAATACTTGCTACGTGTTCTTTCCATTCGCCTACAGGGTCACCTCCGGTTACTCTACAAACATCAAATATTGCTTTCCAAAGTTTTTCAACAGCTTCTTCTGCACTGACATCAGGAAAGACTTTAACTGCCCATGATTCAGACGGAAGCGCTACTACGCTCCACTGCACTTTATCATTCATTGTATATGCTCTTATAGGTTTTAAGGCCTTTTCTCTAGCTATCATAGCCTTATCTACTTTATCTTTATCTAAGCCTTTATATATTTCAGGATCACCCGCTAAAACATGAAGAAAACACGCTTGACCTTCGCTTTCTAGATAGTCTAGTGTCATTCTTGGAACATAAGGCTTTATATCTTCTAATACTTCAGTATCCGTATGTATTAGTTTTATTCTGTCCATTTTCTCGTCTTTATAGTTTACTACTACTTCTCTTACATTTGCCTTCTCATATGCAACTTTAGCACACATTCTTGCAAAGTATGATAATTCTACAGGGCAGTTTATTATGAGTGTTTGTTCAGGTTTGGGATTAGTTCCTATTAGCACTGCAAACTCCGCGTATTTTTCAATTAGTTTCATATTCATCATTTTCACCTCACTAATTATTAAGATATATTTGCCATATCTTTTTTTCTAGTTGATACTTTCTTTACCTTTATTTACAATTAATTTAACTACAACAAATATAGCTACTGATACTAATGCAATTAAACCACCAGGACTAACCCCTAATGCGTAGTATAGGCTAATGCCTACTGTACTAGAAATTAAGGCTAAACCAGTAGCTAATAGGATTTGTTTTTTTAACCCAAATTTAAAACTTGCAGCTGTAGCCGCTGGTGCAGTTAATAATGCCATAACCAATATAATACCTGTTATATGTATTAGCGAAACAATACAAATCGATATTACTACCATAAGCACATTTTCTATGATTTTAATGTTAGCACCTTGTACTTCTGCAAATGTCTCATCTAGTAAAAATACCAATAGGCTTTCATAAAAAAGTATTATTAAAGTAAGCACCACAATTGTTGTAACTACTAAAAGTAACATTTTTTCATTGTTTATTTGTGTAATATCGCCAAACAAAGATTCTTCTATTGTTACTGTTGGATTTTTTGCCATAGAATAAAAGGATATACCCAGTGCCATACCAGCGGCCCAAAGAAGTGATATGCTTATATTTATTTTATCTCCATACTTTCTTTTAGCATAAATTATATAAAGTGCCGCTAAAACCGCAAATATGCCTGCTCCAAGTGTAGTATTAAACCCCAGCCAAATAGCAAGACCTACTCCACCAAAGCTAGTATGTGCTATTCCTCCTGTTATCATAAGGTAGTCTTTGTGTACTATAATTGTACCTAATATTCCGCATATCAAGGCAACACAAATTACTAATATTGCTAATTTAATCATTTGCATCACCTACGTTATCATGCTGCCTTAAAACTCTATGTGCTACTCCATGTGCTAAAAGATCTACATTACATCCATACATTTCATCAACTATCTTTTGATTTATTTCAGGTTTCCCATGATATATAAGCTTTTCGTTAACACATGCAATTGAATCAGCATGCTCATTAACTGCCATAGTGTCGTGTGTTGTTATTATTATCGTATACTTGCCTTTTAGTTCGCTTAAAATCTGATAGATGTTTTTTCTTGATTCTGAGTCAATATTTGCTGTAGGTTCATCAAGCAATAATATATCTGCTCCCGAAGCTATTCCTCTAGCTATAAGAACTTTCTGATATTCTCCACCTGAAAGTTCAGATATTCTTTTATTAGCTATATTATTAATTCCAAGATCATTTATAGTTTTATCTGTTATTTTATAGTCTTCATCACTGTATTTAAAAAATGGCTTAAGCGCTCCTTTATATGTCCCTGTTAAAATGAGATTTCTGACATCTACCGGAAATTTTCTGTCAACAGTGTTTAATTGCGGTACATAACTAATGCTTCCGTTAATCTTAATTTTTCCATCATAATTTCTTATTAAGCCTAACATAGCCTTAACTAACGTGGTTTTTCCTCCACCGTTAGGACCGATTATTGCTACGTACTCTCCTTTTGCAATTTTCATATTTACATCAAGTAAAGCCCCTTTTTTATTATCATAATTAACATTTAAATGCTCAATAATCACTGCATAATTTTGTAATTTATCATTGACCATGTTATCACCTTCTATTTCCGATTTGATTACCTTTTATAATTTTGCAAAAGCTACATCTAGATTTTTTTCTATTTTAGCATATTTTTTAACTTTTGGGTTTTTCATAATTTTACCTTTAAACACTACCATGTATGGCTTTGCTAGGATTGATAAATCATCCAAAGGATTACAATCAGCTATAAATAAATCTGCACTCTTTCCTTCAGTAACTGAGCCTGTTTCTTTTTCTATTCCAAGAATTTTGGCATTACCTAAAGTTGCAGAATATAAAGCAAATGAAGTTGAAACTCCAACATATTTATGAAACAAATAAAGTTCTCTCCACATATTGTAATGGGTAACAAATGGGCATGCTGTGTCAGTGCCTAATCCTACTGGAATATCATTTGCTAAGCATTCTTTAGCTGATTCTATAATTCCATCCATAACAACTTTTCCGTTATACTGAACGAGTTCAGTACTATTTGTTAATTCCGTAGGAAAAGTAGCAATTGGAAGAGCTGGTGAAATTGTACATATATCTGCTGCTTTTCTTTCTTTATATAAAGCAATTATTTCGTCAGTAGGCATAGCACCATGCTCTATGGTGTCTACTCCGCCTTTTAATGCAACCAAAACACCTTCTGTGCTTTCTGTATGTGCTGCTACTTTAAACCCAAGTTTATGTGCTTCCGCGCAAGCAGCTTCTACGTATTCAAGAGGCATTTTTAATATTCCTGGTTCTCCTTTAACTTTTGCATCTAAAACCCCACCAGTAATCATCAACTTAATTATATCAGGTTTACCTTCAGCTATTTTACTTACATAGGTTCTGCATTCTTCTGGGCTAGTTGCTTCATAGGCTAAAACTCCTGCCATATGACCGCCGGGTACTGATACTGCCATATCAGAAACTAGCATTCTAGGTCCAATCTTTTCGCCATTATTTACACTATCACGAATTGAAGAGTCTATTTGACCCAATCCGCCCATAGTTCTTATAGTTGTCGTCCCTGATAAAAGCTCTGTCTTAGCATAATTTGCACACATTCTCTTAATCACAGAATATGCTATTGGATTCCCTATCAATTTCTTAACACTGTCTGCATTTTGTGAACCAGGTTTACTTGGTTTTCCACTACCGGGTAAATGTACATGCGCATTGATTAGTCCAGGTAATACATATTTATCATATAAATCTATAATTTCAGAATCTTTTGTGTTTGGATTTTCTCCTATATATGAAATCAGTCCATCTTCAATAACAATTGACATGTTTTCCTTTGGTTCCATATTTTCATTACCTTCTAAGATAATGCAGTGAGTTAATGTAATTTTATTTTTCATTTATCCCCCCATTTATTAAGTTAACATTTATTATATTCTCTATCTAATGTTTAGTCAATTTACTATGTTCAGCTGATAGGATTAATCTTTAGAATATTTATTTGCTTATAATAATATATGTTGATTTTAGATATCGAAAAAGGCAATCTCAACGAGATTGCCCTAAACTTTAACTAGATAGATTTAACATTCGTTACTTCATAACCAATTTCATTTATTGCTGAAATAATTTTACCTGCATCAACTTCTTTAGCCACCTTAATTACCGCGTTATTAAGCTCCAAGTTTACAGTAACCTCTTCTACATTGTTTAATTTTTTTAGTGCCTCTTTAACATGAGCCACGCAGTGCGCACATGACATGCCTTTTATTTCTACTAATTGTTTCATTCCATTCCTCCTTCTAAACTTATTCCACTGGCTTAAATTTTTTCAACCTTAAAGCATTCATCAATACCGTTATCGAACTAAATGCCATTGCTCCACCTGCAATCATTGGATTTAATTGTGGACCACCAAATGCGTATAATATGCCTGCTGCAATTGGTATCCCTGCTGTGTTATATGCAAATGCCCAAAACAGATTTTGTTTAATGTTTCGTATCGTCTTTTTACTAAGTTGTATTGCAGTCACAACGTCTTGTAGATCGCTCTTCATTAATACAATATCAGCTGATTCCATAGCAACATCAGTACCTGAACCTATTGCAATGCCTACGTCTGCTTGCGCTAATGCTGGAGCATCATTGATTCCATCACCAACCATCGCAACTACATTACCTTCTTTTTGAAGCTTTTTAATTTCATTTGATTTATCTTTAGGTAAAACTTCGGCAAGTACAACATCAATGCCTACTTGTTTAGCTATTGCATTGGCTGTTTGATAATTATCACCTGTAATCATGGCAACTTTTATTCCTAATTTGTGTATTGCCTTAATTGCTTTAGCGCTGTTTTCTTTTGTCGTATCAGCAACTGCAATAATACCTGCTAATTGATTGTTTATTGCTATATACATCGGTGTTTTTCCTTCGTTAGCTAATTGATCAGCCTTCTGCTCTAAGTCATTTTTGATCATGTGATCCATTAGTAACTTTTTGTTACCAAACAAAATCGATTTGCCTTCAATCTGAACTTCAATACCGTGACCTGGAATAGCATTAAATTCATTAATTTCAACAAATTCAATATGCTCCTGTTCTGCCTTTAAAACTATTGCTTCTCCAAGAGAATGCTCTGAACCTTTTTCAGCCGATGCTGCTAATTTCAGAAGTTCTAATTCGCTATGCTGATTTGTAGTCACTATGTCAGTAACAACAGGTTTTCCTTCTGTAATCGTTCCAGTTTTATCAAAAACAATGGTATCAATTTTATGAGCAGTTTCAAGTGGTTGTCCACCTTTTATTAGGACTCCATATTCTGCTCCCTTACCTGTTCCTACCATAATTGCTGTTGGCGTTGCCAATCCAAGGGCGCAGGGACACGCAATAACTAAAACTGCAATAAATATCGTGAGCGAAAAGACTGCTGATTGACCAGATATAAACCAAGCTACTCCTGAAATAGTAGCAATTGCTATAACAATTGGTACAAAATATCCAGCAATAACATCCGCTAACCTAGCAATAGGTGCTTTTGAACCTTGTGCATCTTCTACAAGTTTTACAATATGTGCTAAAGCTGTGTCTTTTCCAACCTTTGTAGCTTTAAATTGTATTAAACCATATTTGTTAATACTTGCACCAATCACATTAGATCCAACTATTTTTTCAACTGGCATACTTTCTCCAGTTAACATAGACTCATCAACAGATGTATTTCCTTTTATTACGACGCCATCAACTGGAACCTTTTCTCCTGGCTTAACAATGATGATATCTCCAGTTTCTACTTCTTCAATTGGCATAACTACTTCTTCACCATTTTGAATAACTAATGCTGTCTTTGGTGCCAATCCCATCAATTTTTTAATTGCCTCGGATGTTTTTCCTTTTGTTACTGACTCAAGGTACTTACCTAATAAGATAAGCGTAATAATGACACCTGCTGATTCGAAATATAAATTACCAGCGTATTCCACTTGACCATTAGCTATCATTATTGTTGCATATATACCGTATAGCACTGCTGATCCAGTACCTATGGCAATCAAAGAATCCATGTTTGGAGTCCCTCTAAACAGAGTTGAAAAGCCAATTGTATAAAACTTATAGCCAACAATTATTACTGGTATTACAAGCAGTATTTGTGCAATTGCAAAATTAAGAGGGTTTTCCATTGGATTAATAAGCTCGGGGAGTTGTAGCCCCAACATATGTCCCATAGAAATAATTAGTAATGGTACAGAAAAGGTAGCAGATACTACAAATTTTTTCCATAAGATTTTTATTGCCTTTTCGTTTCTTAATTTCTCTTCATCAGAACTTTCTTGAGTTTCAATCTCTAAAGGTGTATAACCCGCTTTCGTTATTGCTTGCTTTATCTCAGAAATTCTTATTAGAGATGTATCATATGTAACTGTTGCTTTCTCAGTTGTTAAATTAACATTAGACATTTCAACACCGTCTAATTTCCTAAGTGTTTTGTCAATATTCGCTGCACAAGAAGCACATGTCATTCCAGCAATTGGTATTGTAACTTCGCTGGCTTTTATCTCTTCCTTTGCTTCGTATCCAGCATTTTTCACTCTTTCTTTTATTTCTTCAATACTTGTTTTATCTTGATTATATGTAAATACTAGTTTTTCTGTAGCTAAATTAACACTAGCATCACTTACTCCTTCGATTTTTCTAACACTTCTTTCAACTGCATTTGCGCAGGACGCACAGGTCATTCCTATTATTGATAACGTACTATTATTTTTATTCATACACTTTACTCCTTTACAGGTTAACTCATTTAATTTTCATAAGGTTTCATAGCGTTCATAACTCTACTCATATAGGATGGCGCCCCCCAGAAAACTAATCTCATTTTATTCTCTGAATCATCATAAACATAATTGAATCGGCTACTACAGTTTTGAATACTATAATCAGCAACAACTTCCATAACATCTTTAAGAAGATTTTTTACCTGCTCTTTTTGCACGTAATAGTCGACAATTGTGCAAATTTGAATGGTCTCATCAGAATCAAAATATTCACTGTCCATAAATACACAAAAATCATCTTTGCTAACAGAGCAATGTTTACTTTCATTTACTTCACAGGTCTCTAAAAATTGTTCTAATGAATCTTCGTTAATTCGCCAAGAACCAGCTACTTTTTGAGCTGAAATTTTACCGCCACTGATATAACGCCTCACTGTTTTAGGGTGCACGCCTAACTTATCTGCTGCCATTTCTATTGTCAATATCTTTTGCTCCATAGTTATCACCTCAAGTGGATACTACCATACTTTATTGTACTTGTCTATACATATTTATTTATTAATGTACATCATTGTCTATTTCGTTCCTTCTTTACCTTTGTATTTATCTAAAAAACATAATAAATGGCAGATTTAACGTGCTGAGATAATAGATGATAAGCTGTAGCCAATAACATTAATAATATTTTGAGTTCGCACAAAACATTATTTAAAACAAAAGCCGCGAAGCCTATAATGATAAGGTTTCGCAGCTTTTTATTCCATACAAGTTTTAAACACATGATAGTATCACACTTTTATGTAATTATCTGTATGTTTCTATTTATTAATGTGCATCATTATCTATTTCATTCTTCAATTCCCTTTGTTTTTTCTCAAAATAAATCTATCTAACAAAAGTATAATTGGAGGTAATACTATAAAGGTACTAAATAAAGCTAATGAAATGTTAATTACAGTCATTAGTCCAAAATCTCTAAGTATAACAAACTGTGATGCCATCAATACGGAAAATCCACCTATGGTAGTTAATCCTGAAGCTACAATTGCTTTACCTATTTTACTGACTGCGGTAACTATAGCTTCTGTTTCACTTTCACCTAGTTTACGTTCCTCTAAGTATCTTTCCATTAGCATGACTGTCATTTCGGTACCCATACCTAATACCAGTGCACCTAAAGTAGATGTAATCGGTGTGTAATCAATCCCAAGTAAATACATTACGCCACTTGACATACCTATTATAAGAACAACCGGTATTATAGGTAACAATGCTTTAACAGGGTTTCTGTAAATCAAGAGTAATGCTCCGAAAACCAGTAACAAACCTATAAGGGTCATTCTTACTCTGCCAGAGGTAAGTCCATCTACCATTTCCAAATCCAAAACACTCTTACCCGTAATTTCAATTCCCATATCAGTATCTTTTAGTTCGCTTTCTAGTTCTATAACAAATTCATCTAATTCATCGTTAGGTAAATGTTTAATATTAACCAGTATCAAAGATTCAGTATTATCTTCGTTTACAAACATACTTGCCTGCTGACTAGGTAGCCCATCAATCATATCGATGTATTCTTCATAGCTTAGATCATTATCTCCTGAAAGATTTTCTGCCAAGGTATCAATAGATTTTACGTCTGTTACAGTTTCACTAAATTTATTTTCTATTTCTTCTGTCTTGGCCTTTATCCAGTCTTAATTTTCCTCTTCTAATACATTATCATCTTTTATATAGATGGCTACTTGATCTGTTGAACCTACCGTGTCTCTAACAAAATGTATATCATTTAATGCTTCCATGTCTTGTGGCATAAATGTCTCAATATCTGTTTCAACCCCTATATTTTTATCTACCATAAACCCCGCAGTTGCAAAACAAACTATGATAATTATTATTGGGATAGAAAACTTTATAACTTTTTGTGTAGTAAATTTCAATATCTTGTTTAATACAGTTTCCTTATCTTCCTTTATTTCAGTATTAATTTCTGGTGAACTTTTATCTCTTAAGTATAAAATTGGCATAAGCAGTAGTACGCTACCTATAAAGCTAATGATAACTCCAATTGTTAACATCTTACCAAAATCCTGAATCATAGGAACTGGAGATGCATATAAAGAAATAAATCCAAGCACTGTAGCTAATACTGCTATAGCTATTGCCTTACCTATTTGAGTTACTGTTTTAATTACTGACTTTTCTTCTTCATATCTATTATGAAATTGTATCGAATAATCTATACCTAAACCTATTAATATTGGAAAAACTGCCATGGATACCATTGTAATCGGCACGCCTAAATGTCCCATAAGTCCTACTGTAGCTACAACTGATACTAGAATCACTCCTAAGCTCAGCGTTCTCCATCTCACTTTAAATATAATTGCAAGAACCGCTAACATAATTAATATGGCTAACCCCACCATTATCATCATATTAGTTTTCATTTCCGTCCTTAATGACGAATCAAGTACAGGCTTACCTGATACAACATATGATATATTTTCAAAGTCTTCTTCTAATGCTTCAGTCAAATCACTAACAATCTGATCTTTATATTCATCATCCAAATTACCTTTTAGCTTCACTACCATTAAGCAATTTTCGTCGTCTATCATAACGTCAGAAAATATAGCACGCAATTCATTGTCATCTTCATATAAGATGTTATCTGTTTCATCTTGATTTTTAGGTATATCAGCTATCATCATGTCGCTTTTAGTATGAAAAAGCTTTAAACCTTCAGAAACATTGCTAAGATTTTCACCCATAACTATAAAGTCATCAGCCATTTCCATTAGCTCATCAGCTGAAATGCCATCTGTAAATCCATCTTTCATAGATGCAACTTCAGTAGTTAAGTTACTGTTAATATTTGTAAGTGCTGTTGAAGTGTTTTCAGTACCCTTCAGTATGTTTTCAGTACCTTCTCCCATTGTTCTAACGTTTTGAGAGGTAACCTCAATATTTTCAGAAATTACAGTTAATTTATTCTTTAGTTCAATATTGTCACCAGCTAAATTAGTCAAAGCATTTAACTGATCAGATGTAGCACTCAAACCATCTGCTACAGTAAACAGTCCTGTCTGTGTTTGCTGAGTTACTTCTGTTAAATTATCTTGAACAGTAATAAGCTTATTAAATGCTTCAGTAGACTCCGATAGACTATTCAACTTTTCTAACATTTCATCGGGGTCATTTATATCTTTTGAATTAAGTTCATTTCCTAGTCTATCATTTTAGAACTCATTTCGTCTAATCCATCACTTAAGGTTAGTACTTGATTTTTTAACTCCGTACTTTGTTTTTCTGTTAACTGATGAATTATACTTGCTGGGCTTGTAAAAGAAAAAATGCTATCTTCGTATTCAAATTGCTTTTCGACATTCCACATCTTTTCAATGTTTTTTTGTGCTAACAAATTTCCGTTTGAATCATCTGTAAAAAGAACTAAAATAGAGTCTCCCCCAAAAGTCTCCTCCATCTGTTCCTCCGATATGTAAACTTCGTTATCACTTTGTACTAGCGTTTCGTTTCCTGTGGCCATCTTAATCGTACTTACTCCGGTAATTAATAATGCAAATAGTAGCATGGTTACCAGTAATACTTTAACTGGTTTCTCATTAATTAATTCCCCTATCCTTTTAAAAATTCTGTTCATATAATATTAAGCTCCTTTATGCTATTTGTTAATTTCTTGTACTATGATATTTGTTATTTTGCCAATGTAATCCTTAATATCTTCTTCATTTTTATCAGGCATGTATAAAACTGATAGTATCGTTCCCATTAGTAACCTTAAGGCAAATTTATTATCTTCTTCGGATGCGCCCATTTCTGTTAATAGGTTCTTTAGAATTTCTAATATCCTATTGATAAAATTCCCTCTGCCAAGTTCAGTTAAAAGAGAATCCTCCATTAGTATTAATTTTATTACTTGATAATTCTTAGATATCAATGTAATACGATCAGATAAAATTGATTCTATCATTTCGCTGCCGCTTGATTCCTTGGAAATATTTATTGCTCCTTCTAATGTACTAAATAAAATTGGTTCTATCCCTTCAAGTAATATCTCCTGCTTTGATGAAAAATGTCTAAATAGAGTTACTTCAGTTATTTCCGCTTCTTTTGCAATTTGCAAAGTTGTAGTACCTTTATATCCCTTTTCTACAAACAATTTCATAGCTGCTTCTAATATCTGTTCTCTTCGCTCTTCCTTTTTCATATCTAGGCCTCCTCATTTAATATATTAATTTATGTAAGTAAGTACTTACTATTTTACTAAAGCTTCACATTGTCAACATCTTTTAATCAACTATTTCATGTTCTATCAAATAAAACTTCATATTATTCAGTTTGGTTTATTGCACTAAAAAAGCACCATACTACCTGGAATTTCAGCAGTATGATACTTTACTTTTCTTATTATTCAACGAACAACTAGTTTATTGAAATACTCCATGCTACTAAGTAAGGTACCGTGTTATCGCCAGTTCCTGTTTCATAAGTATACAAACCTTCATATTCTCCACAGAAAGTTGCCACGTCGTTTTCTACAATTCTTTTTTCATCATCGTTTTGAGTATATTCTATGCAATAAACTTCTTCATACAGATTATCAGTAGCTACTAAATAGACAACATAATCATCATATTCCCATATACTAAATACTGTTCCTGTAACTTTTACTATATCTTCTAAACGTGATTCATCGCTAGCTAAATCTTCATAATTAGTTTCTTTTACAAGCTCTTCGATTTTTTCTAAGTCAGAAGGTTTATCGTTGTAAAATTCACCTTTATACATTTCAACCTCTTCTGAATCATATAAAATACCTTCACCTTCATATAAGAAGTAATTATTTCTATCAGCAAATTCTCCCTTGTATACTAGTTTACCATCATCATTATAATAGCTACCTTCAATAATTGAATTCTCATGGAATTGCCCTGAATATTTCAGACCACTTTCAAAAACCATTTCACCTGTTCCCTCGAACTCTCCATTTACAAATTCGCCTTCATAATACCATTCCTCTCCTTCGGGATTTTCGGTACTAAACTTACCATTTCCATTTGGAATATCGTTCTCAACTTCTCCAGTATATAGACCTACTCTGATTTCATCAGTTTCTAAAGTAACTGATAATTCTTGGTTCTCAACATCTTTAGTACATCCCGTTAATAATATTACTGCTAAAGCTAAAGCTAAGGTTAATATTAATACTTTGTTTTTAATCTTTTTCATAATACGCCCTCCATATTTTTCATTTATCAGGTAAATTACGATTTATATATTAATCTTTCAATAAACTTCTAAGTTTTTCAACTTCTTCTTCCGATAACGTTATACCTTTACTCATCTTTTCATGTTCCGGATCCCATTCGCGAATATCATATTTGGCCGGTCTATCATTCCAGCTTACTCTATTAAGCTCTTTAGTCCAACCTTTGTTATTCTCCGATAGAACTCCAATTTCTTCAACAATCTCATATTTAATATCAGCCATATTTATTACCTCTCTCATTAAATTCTAAAACAATACTTGCACATATTCATCTCTAAAGGTTACCATAATTTCAATAATATAACCATTTTACTTTTATTAAATTTCCGCAAAAATTTCATGGATATTTCCATCTGGGTCAGCAAATAATGCTGTTCTTTGATTCCAAGGCATATCTTGTGGCTCATGAACAGAAGTTGCTCCTTTAGAGATTAACTCCTTAAATGATTCATCAACATCATTAGGATTTTCACATGGGAAAGCAAGTTCAAAGCCTTGTCCAAATGACTCTTTTCTATACTCGCTACTATACACATACATAACATTTTTCATACAAATAGCAAACCTTGTTCCATCATTTTCAAATTCAACATAATTACCAAGGTCATTTTCAATTCTAAATCCGAGAACTTGATTATAGAAATTTTTCATTTTATCTATATCATTTGTCCAAATCGTAATAAGATTAATTTGTGCTTTCATCGTATATTTTTCCTACTTTCTTTGTCTGTTATAATATTCCTTACTTGAGCTCCAATTTCTTTAAATGCTTCTATTTATCTGCGAAAAGCTATATGAATTATTGTTAAATTATATCACTATTCTCTGTCTATTCAAAATATTTATTCCACTGTTTATCCACTGCTTTATTTCAATAATTTCTAATACTCTCCTAAATTCTCTAAAATTAAGCATTTTTGATATTTAAATTTCAACTTAACTTTTATGTTTTCTTAAAATAAAATATAGCTAAAACCCTTGCAATTGCAATAAAAAAAGCGCCCTACTCCTTGCAAATGCAAGTTTCTGACGTTTTTATGTGGAGGCGACACCCAGATTTGAACTGGGGGATGGAAGTTTTGCAGACTTACGTTACAAGACTTGTAACCCTTTAATACCAACGGTTTGCGACCGTCGATATTGTTCTGGCGGTAGTTTGGCTATAGTTATCAAACTTCCCAAAGTTCCTAATGCTTCCCGATTACAGCTTTCTTAAGTATTCTTTAAAATCTTCTTCTGTAACAAATCGGCTGTTGCCTATTTTTTTACTTGGAAAAGAATTATCTTCAAATAAGTTGTATGCGCTTTGCGTTCTTATCCTCAAATATTTTCTTACATCTTGCGGTGATAATAATACCGGTAATTTAGCAATTCCATGTTTTGTTTCTAATTTCATCATATTTATTCCTCCTTCTAATATACCTATTTACTTCCTTATTATATAAATAGGCAACAGCCATATTTAAGTAACTCCTTAAAATTTATGCCAACATTCTTAATTGTTGACTTATTGTCTGTAGACATATTGTATTCTTTTATATAATCTTAACATATAATTAAGTCAAGCGGGAGATGAAAATGGATATTTTAAAAGTTTTTGGAGATAATCTTAAATACTATAGAGATTTAAAAGGCTTTACTCAAGAAGAATTCGCCTTTAAATGCGGATTACACAGAACTTATATAAGTGCTATAGAACGATATAGAAGAAGTATTTCATTAAATAATATACAGAAAATAGCTGATGCTTTAGAAATCGAGACTTATATGTTATTCATACAAAATGATTCTAACCATAACTAGTTAAATTAATTATAGTAACTAATACATATTTCTATTTTTAAATGCATATTTAAATTAATAAAAAAAGTGGTACAAAATAACCACTTTTTTTATTATTATTAATTTTCATCAATTAACCCTTTATTAAATGACAAACCTAATGACTCCATCATTTTTTCCTTCGCTATAAAATATGATGGGTCTATTTTATTATCATCAATCCGTTTTATTATTAAATCCGTTAATTTAGGTTTAGTAAAGTTCTTAATCATTTTTTCATTGTGCAACGATAAAACAATTTCTTTTGCAAATCCTCCTAAACACGAATAACTCAGTTCTGTTATATCACGATGCATATAATTATATTCTTTAATCGAGTTTGCAGAACTCGGATCATTATCTACTGTAAAACCTTTACTGATAAGCTCTTCCTCCGACAAAATTACCATTTCTACTTTTCTTATTTCATCGCGTGCAACGCACAAAGCTATTGCAGCGTTCTCTACTTCTTCAACATCTTCTATATCTTCGACTCTCCAAACAGACAATCGGTTTTTTGTGTCAGTCTGTAAATCCTTTGTAATAGTGTGTGATGGATAAGACCCGATATCTTCTTCTTCATTAATGCCTCTCCATTTACTACCTGCAATCATTCTAATTAAGTATGCCATTCTCTACAACCTTATTCTTATATCTCTAATTACAGTTACTATATAATCATCTAGCCACTTTTCCCCTGTTTGTATTTCTTCTAAAAAATCTATTGCCTCATTATTAGACCATTGTTCAAAAATGTTAATCGCTAATTCCTTTATTTCAATATCCTTACTTGCAAAAAAAGTCCCCACCATACAAACACCCTCTGGCTCAATCTCTTCATAACTTAAAGATGTCAAAATATTAATTACCGCTATCCATACATCTTTTTCCTTAGAGTGGTGTAACAATACTTTTTGAATTGCTGTAAGCACATCCTTTTTATTTTTCTTTACTTCTGCTCTAATATACTTTATACAATCATTTTCATAACCCATTTCAAACTCATCACGTTTTATCATTAAATAAATGTATTCGCTAAAATCATCGTCAGTATTTATTGTTAACGTTCTATTTGTAATTTTTTGTTTCAAGTCTGATTTTGTACTTTCCTTGTAAGTTTCTTTTTTTGTATCAATTTTTTTTGTGCTGTCAATATTAATTTCATTGTTTTCTTCATAAATCAAATCTATAATCATACCATCTTTATTCAACAAATTCTTATTGTCCATTTGTGTAGTTTCAGAGTCTCTGTTCTTATTAATTTCACTCAAAATATTGTAATTTCTATTAAAAGTTTTGTAATATGCATGACGTTCTTCAGATTGCTTAGCATTCCCTTTATAGTTTTTCATGCTAATTCCTCCTTGAAATATTTGATTTTTTCTACTTCAATACTGCAAGCGTTTTCTAAAAATACTTCAAATTCATCAATTTTAAGTCTTTCTCCTTTTTTGTAAAATAATGTATTTATATCGTAATGTACTAACAAACCGTCTAGTTTAATCTGTTTGCCATTAATAACAATCTGGTTATTTTTGAGAAGGCTTACTTCTTCAATAACATTTAAAACCTCATCTATTTGAAGTAATTTTATTGGTTGTCTAAATGTTTTTCTTGTATTCCATTCATGAAGTTTCATATCATCTTTTGAATTACAAACAATAAAGTTACTAGACTCAATATTCTTATCTTTTTCAACTATATAATTACTATTAAAAGCAAATCTGCTACCTTTAAAACCAAATTCCTCACAAAGGTTTTTCATATATTTAAATGCGATTTTCGATTTCTCCTCTATTAAATTGTTTGAAAAATTTGTTTCTTTATCAAATTCTTGAACAAAGTTAATTCTTTCTGGTAAAAATTCAATTCTCCATTTACTTTTCTGATTTATAACTTGAGGTCTATCAATTACATTTGCCGTATTATCAATTACATTTAACAATTGTAAAGAATTAAACATCACTTCATCATCATCAAATACTCTTAATAGTCTTTTAACCGTAGCCGTCGAATTATTTAAATCTGGCATATTAGTAAATATTGTAAACATAACTTGAACAAGCTTCATAATTTCCTCCTTGATACCATATCTATTATACTACATGAATTTCTTAATATAATCAATATCCAATAATTACAAATTTTAGGCTTTTCATTACACGATATTGTTATTTTCTTTTATAATTTATTATATACCTTTTATTATTCACTTTCAATGCCAAGGCAACCGAAAACTATTTATAATAGTTCTACTTATTCCATCACATTTGTAAAAAACTTGATTAATTCATTATATGGTTGCTTAGTTAGATTACTTACATCTTTTAACACACCTTCGCTTGCAACCTGAAGTTCTGCCAACGTAGTCTCTGGATCTGTATCTCCTATTTCAATATAAGCTACATCCTCATTCACATTAATCTTTAACATTCGTTTACACCTTCCTTTTCTCAGATTAATATAATCACATCTTATTCATCTAAGAATACGCGAGTGCTAAACGTGCCCTTTTGTTACAGAATTGTGTTAATATTAATGCTTAAATCCATGGGTAAGGATTGCCATTATCATCTAAAACCACCGATATTGAGAAACTTTCGCGTTGTTCTTTTTTAAAATCATGTGATGACCGACTTATGAACAATTCAAATCTTCCGATTTCATCTTCATTCATAAGTGTGTATTCCCCTTCCTTATTCATTTCAATTTTTAGTATAAATAGCAATTCTTCAATTGCTCTATTCGCTTTTTCTTTATATATACTAATAACTGGCGCAATCAATATATCAGACTCCATATCAATCAAAGCTCTTACCGTCAATTTATATTTTCTAACAGCTTCTTGCAAACTTTCAATTGCTTTTATAAAATAAATATCAGTATCTGAATATGCAATGTTACATTTTATTAAGTCAATATCTGCAATATTCTTTTCCATACATATACAAATATTTTCATTTATTTGTATCTTATCGCAACAGGTTTTATTTGGAAACTCAGATCGAATTTTTTTAATATAAATATTATCCCTATACTTGTCTTTTTTATATGAGTCATCATCTACATGCGGAAAACATTGTTCTATAATAAAGTTTATTGTTTTGTAATTTTTAATTATCTCTATGGTTCGTACCCTAAGTATTTCATTTGCACTTTTCACACGTCTTCGTTTAGGTATATAAACTTGAACTATATAGAAAATAGAGCCTACAAATACAGCAAAAGATAATTGTTCCCAATTGTACATTTCGTTTTTTTCTAGCCAAGGAATTATTGGAATTAACACTATCAATAATATTACAGATATATCAAAAGCTATATCTCTTTTTAATTCATAATTAATTCTATATTTAATATTTTTCATGTATCACTTTCCCTTTTGTCAGATTGATATAATAATTTATTATTACTATAATTATTCGCAATTGCTAAACGTGCCTTTTGGTTAAGGAATTGTACTACTTTCTATTTAATTGCAAAAATAATTTTTTCAATTTTTCTTTATCAATATCTTTATTATTTTTATCCAAATCTTTACGCATTAAATTAAACAAGACACAATAACTTTCAAATTTTTTTTCTTCTTCTTCCGTTGTTGGTTTTGTAGTATAAAAGTCTAATGGTTGAACATCAGCCAACATATCTACTATTTCTTTCGGTGAACGTAAAGCAATTTCATGAAGATTTAGCATTTGCCTTCTAGCTACTTTTTTTCTTTCCGCTCTACTTGATAACAACAATGATGCTGAAATGTTTTCAAAGTAATTATTATATACCCTTTGCTTCTCTTGGTATTTTTTAAATTCGATGTTGGAGTGCAAGCTCCAAACTAATCCAACAGCAGCTAATACCAGTGTACCAATTCCAATTACATATTCCATGATATTCCTCCAATGTTATTATTATAGAACTAAAACAAATATTACACAAGATATTTGGGCAGGAATTTTATTACACATATAATTAATCGATTAATTATATCCATACTAAAAACCATCTTCTAAGACACCAATTTATTATAATCAATAACTAAATAATAGATTTACAAACCATTTTTTAAAGTATTTATTTATATTTGTTTTAAATGCACAGAGGTCTGGTAGACTTCTACCCCTCCATTTCTATCTCTTTGATTTCAACGGTTACATGGTTTTTAGAAACGTTTGGCGGTAGTTTGGCTATAGTTATTTTTTGAACTGGGGAAAACAGGGGCTATTTAGGGAAGTTTGTACACTATCAGTGTATAATATTGAATATTTTTAAGAATAGAAAAGTGCTAAAAGCCTTTATTTTCAAGGGTTTAACCACTTTTATATCAAACAGTGAATTTTATAGGATTTATAGAGGTTTATACACCGGCTATGTGTTTTAGGAGGTAGTTTTAGACATAAAAAAAGCGCCCTACTCCTTGCAAATGCAAGTTTCTGACGTTTTTATGTGGAGGCGACACCCAGATTTGAACTGGGGGATGGAAGTTTTGCAGACTCTTATCTTCGTTGCGAAACCTCTTTAATTGCAACGGTTATAGAGTTTTTTAAAACTTTTGGCGTTAGTTTTGCGTTAGTTTTGCGTTAGTTTTGCGGTATAGCCGGGTAACGTATTGCATTTTGGTGTTAGTTATTGTGTTGGTTATTTTAGATTTTCAAGATACTCAATCAACGCTGTATCAGTAATATAATTCTTACCTGCTACTTTTATACTAGGGAAACTATTATTTTTAAATAAATTATATGCTTCATCATTTCTAATCCTTAAATATTTTCTTACATCTTGTACCGACAATAATGCCGGAAGTTCCACAGTTCCATTTTTTATTTCTAGTTTCATTATATCCCAATACCTCCTGTTCATATAAATAGTATTTAAGTTATAACTATTTATATCTTAAATATTAATGAGTTCTCTTATTGTCTGTAGACTTATTGTATATTAATTATAATCTTAATATAGAATTAAGTCAAGCAAAAGTATAAATGAATACTTTGAAAGTTCTTGGGATAATCTTGTAAGACATAGAATGTTAAAAAGATTTACTCAGGAAGCATTTGCCTTACACTTATTGTATGTAGACTTTTTGTCTGTTATTGAAGTACATTAGATACATAAAAGTGGAGGTGATTGAATTTTGGACATTATAAAAGTATTTGGAACTAATTTAAAAGAATATCGAAACAAAATAGGTGTTTCTCAAGAAAAATTTGCAGAAATGTGTGGTTTGCACAGAACCTACATTAGCGATATTGAAAGATTTCAACGAAGCATATCTTTAGGAAATATACAGAAAATAGCTGATGCCTTAGAAATCGAGACCTATATGTTATTCATACAAAATGATTCTGATGATATAGAAGATTGAAGTAATGATAGTTCTCTGTTAGATTTATCTTATACATTTAATCTAATTAATACTAAAAAGACAAGTAAACGTGCTGCTAATCGTTTTACCTGTCTTTCTTTTATTTTTTTATTAAATAATTAAAGTTTAATAGCCATTGGCTTCAACACCATAAGTTGCTTGTTCTGTTGTAAAACCTTCGTACACTAATTGATCTATTAATCCTTGACGAGAAAAAGAATCATAATCTAAATATTCTTTTGCACAATATTCTGCTTGATCATTCCAATTCGCTCCACAATTGTCAGAACCATAGGTCGCTTCTTCTGTTGTATAACCTTCATACTCTAATTGTCCTATTAATCCTGTATAGGAAAATGCGCTATAATCTAGATAATCTTTAGCTGTATTTAGTGCATTTTTTTCTCCGATAGTAATTGGATCCTCTTCAACTACAGGTTCTTCAACGACAGCTTCTTCAACGACAGCTTCTTCGGCGACAGTTTCTTCGGCGACAGCTTCTTCGGCGACAGCTTCTTCTGTCCCTTCAGTTGCTGTTGACTCTAAATCATCATCACTTAATCCCGCACCACCTATTCCAAATAATAACACAATAATTATCACCCAGAACCACCATCTTTTAAATATAGATTTTTTAACTTTTGGGTTTTGTTTGTTTCTTTTCATTCTTTACTCCTTTTTTTAATATTAAATTTATTCATCTAATAACTCTTCTATATTTTTATTCAATCTTTTTATCTTCCGTTATTATACTCCTATTTATTTTTGATTTAGTTAAATGTAATGAATAGACCGTTTTTTGTAATAAAAATCTGTTTTCTAACTCGTAGTTTATATTTCATTAAATACTAATAAGGTTTATACTATTACTGGAAGGCGGTAACAAAATGAGAAAAAGTATATTTATAGCTTGGTGTGTAGTAGTAGCTGTTTTAGTAATTATTATTGGTTATAAACTCATCTCCGACAACTACAACAATCCTTCGAGCGATAATAATAATGATGATGATTATGTTGGTGTCTATTCTCCTGATGAAAGTGATGATAATTATGCGAATTCAATGAGCGGTTATGCTAACTTATATATTACTTCTAATCAAACCGCATACTACCATTTAGGTGAAGATGTTTCTATTTCTCATTCATGTAACGGAACTTCCGTCAGTTCAGGATCTAAAGTCCCATTTAATAACGACACTACTATAACTACTACCATAACTGAATATGATTCTATTCCTGACTCTAATACAATTAATGTCTGTTTGAACAATTTAACTTCAGATGAATTAATGTATGGCGTTACTTATACTGGAGATTTAACTGTATATGAAAACGGAGGTACAAGATATCCGGATGCATATGCTACATGGTATTTGGAATATGAGTTTGTTCCGTATTAAAAAAGGCAGCCCGAAAGCTGCCTGTAATAATTCTATTTATTCTATCGTACCTTTGAAAAACTCTTTCAGTTCTTCATAAGGTATTTCTGTCCGCTTACTAACATCCTTCAACACACCCTCGCAAGCTACCTGAAGTTCCGCTAATGTAGTTTCTGGATCTGTATCTCCTCTTTCAATATAAGCTACATCCTCATTCACATTAATCTTTAACATTCGTTTACACCTTCCTTTTCTTGGATTGATATAATCATATCTTATTCATCTAAGAATCCGCTAGTGCTAAACGTATCTTTTTGATACATAGTTGTGCTATTTTCAATGATATTAGATAATATTTACTCATTTCATAGGCATCTTCAATTAACCAAGTTGCGTGTTAATATACCGTGACAAACAGTCTGGAACTTCTGCATATTGTGTCAAATTTGATATCAAAGTGTTCTCTTCGATTTTACCTAATGTCACAAGTCTTCTCTTCCTAAAATACTTCCAATTGGCTCTTTTATTGGAATCCTCAAACATATTATTCAAATATAAAGGCATAGCCTGCCTAAAATATTTGCCTCTTATCAGTTTTTCTGGTTCATTTTGCAAATATTTTATTGCATGTTCTATTTCATTTTCATTTACTTCTACAAAATTTGGGATTAAATCCATTACTTCTTGATAATTTTTCAATCCTTTAATTTGATTATATTTCTTCATTTTGCTTAAGTCTGGTTTATCGCAACAATATTTAGCTTTATTCTTCTGCAAATAATAACACGCATTTGCATATAGTATTTCTTGACAAATTATATCTCTACTACTTTTTAAATATTCAACAGCTGATTCATAATCTAAATAATCCTCGTGATTTTTAAAACCATTAAATCCCATTGTACCCTTAACTATTTCCACTATTGCTTCATCTGTTATAAATAAATTTTCTATTGAATAACAAGGGGTAACATATATTTCTTTGGGAATATCAGAATTATCATCATAGTCTTTATCTACGAAATACAAAAGTTTTTTATTTTTGGCTAATTTTGTAGACCTTTTAATAAATTCATATACTTTAATAACATTCTCTTTACCCTGGCAAATGTAATGATTTTGTTTTCTTCCTTTATAGAAAGATCTTAGAACGCTGCCATAATATAAATAATCATCTTTTCCTTCAAAAAATAAGAATATATCATATCTACTGAATTCTGAAATAAATTCCATATAAACAACCTGATCGCCTTCAGCTTCATTAATTAAATCATCGACTAAACTCATATTATTCCCCTACTTTTAAAAATGATAGCTCTTTTGTTAATTCTGAATAATTTTCTTTGAAAATAAAAGGAGAGTGCGTAGCTACTATTAGCATCGCAATTTTTTTAGATTCATAAATATCCTTTAATAAGGTCTTCTGCCAAGCTATGGACAATGATAATTCAGGTTCATCCATTACCATTATGCCTTTTGTCATTAATTCTAAATACACTTTAGAAAAAACCGACACTATTTGCTTTTCACCTGAAGACAACTGATCGAATGTAATAATTTCGTTGTCATTAGTTATAATTTTAATTGATAACAAAGCTTCATTATATTCAATCTTTTTATTCGTAAGATATTTATTACAAGTGCTTGTAAAATTTTTTAATTTGTCATTTATTGCTTCTTGATCTTTATATATGTCTACCAACCTGTTTAAATAATAACTTAAAAACACTTGATTCGTATTGTCAAGATTACCTTTTAGGAAACGATTTAATTTGCTTAAATTCTTTATACTATCACGACCTATGCGGTCTATTACTACGTTTGCTTTATATATATCCATTTCATTATAATCATTTGAGAGTTCATCTATACTTTTATTACTTAATAAGTCTCCAATGATCTCGCCGTTCATTTTTGTATATGAATTGTTTGCATCTTCAGACATTTTCATTAATAGATTATTAATAATCATTTCAACATCATGCATTCCAAAATTTGCATAATTAATCATTTTATTGCTGTTTGTTCTATTAGAAATTTCATCATCCATAGATACTTCAATTCTTCTATAGGTCGGGAAAAAACAAACTTCTTCACTTATCATGCTTTTTATCTCAAACAACTCCCTAGAATAGCTGTAGCTCATTATACGCCTAATCCTATATAACAAATATTTAGATTTATCATAATCTTCCATAGGTCTTCTATAATTGAGGCTATGAACACGCACATATTCTTGCCTTTTTAATTCTTTTGAAATATACCTTTCAAGAGTTTCAATACCATCCGCACTTTGATCATCAAGATAACTTTTCAACCTTCGTCTTATCGTAGGAGAAAAACTCTCATAATTATCATCAATCAGGTTTTCAATTTTACTAATCATTTCTCTATTGACTTTTTTCTTTCCATTATCTATATTAAATACTTTATCCTTAACACCTACTGTTATACTTTTAAAATTGATATTCACTAAAAGTCTCTCATTTCCAGTCAAAACAGCATTTATTATATTTAAGATAGTCGTTTTTCCTTGCCCGTTCTCTGAAACCCAAATATTTATATCTTTATCAAAGTCTATAAAATAATCATTTTTACCAAACAGTCCAATAATTTTAATCCATTTTAATGGAGATGTATTCATGTTTTTCTTTGGTATTTTATTAATCTCAAGTTTTTTTAGAGCCTTTGTTAATTCTTTAGTTTGTAATACCACTATTCGCCCATCACTTACCTCTACGTTGTTATTATTGTACTCTAAATATTCAAACATTCGTTCATTTGCCATTCCATATTTTTTAGCAAGCTCGCTTACTTCGTATTTAGTCATATTGTTTTTATAGTATGTTTGTTAATACTATATTGCTCCTTTCCTTAAGGTTTATTAAATATATTATATCACAATTTTTTCAATTATCATCTCTTATAATTATATATACTAGCAAAATCATTTCAACAAAGCTAATTCTTACCCATTATTATAACTGCATACTTATTTATAATCAATAATTACCTCCATTTAAAAACGCAGCTCTCTCAGTCCGCAACTTTATTATAATCATTAACTAAATAATAGATTAAAGTAATACTTTTTGAGCAATTTTGTAATAATCGCTATAGAGGCATAGAAGTGTGGTAGACTTCTACCTTGAATTCTGCGCCCTTTAATAGCAAGGGTTATAGAGCTTAATATAATTTTTGCGCTAATTTTGCGTTAATTGTGCACCAGCCATGTTTTGATTGGGTAAATATGGGTATAATTAGGTATTTTTTTAAGATATATAGGTGTTTTTTGGTTAATTTAGGAGTAATTCGGGAATAATTAGGTAGACTTTTTACACAATAAAGGTATATTTATCGAAAATTATAATTTCAAATATTAAAAAAAGCGCCCTACTCCGTTGAAATTTCAACGTTTCTGACGTTTTTATTGTGGAGGCGACACCCAGATTTGAACTGGGGGATGGAAGTTTTGCAGACTTCTGCCTTACCGCTTGGCTATGTCGCCACACGTTCTATATCATTTAAAATTAATTTTGTTGGCTAGGGTAGCAGGATTCGAACCTGCGAATGATGGAATCAGAATCCATTGCCTTGCCGCTTGGCGATACCCCAATAAAAAATGGGGTGGATAGTGGGAGTCGAACCCACGCATACAGGAGCCACAACCCTGTGTCTTAGCCACTTGACGATACCCACCATAGAAAATGTTTCGTGTAAAAGAGTAACCCATCCAATTTTTCAATTGTTAATAAATATGGCGACCTGGATCGGGCTCGAACCGACGACCTCCAGCGTGACAGGCTGGCATTCTAACCAACTGAACTACCAGGCCAAATATATTTATAATGGTGGGCGTAATAGGGCTCGAACCTATGACCCCCTGCTTGTAAGGCAGGTGCTCTCCCAGCTGAGCTATACGCCCATTATGGTAGCGGCGAGTGGACTCGAACCACCGACCTTCCGGGTATGAACCGGACGCTCTAGCCAACTAAGCTACACCGCCACACAACAACGCAAAGCGTCGCAAGAAATATAATACCAAAAATAGGCATTTTTGTCAATGATTTTTGCCATATTCTTTCATAATTCTTTTAGGTCCATCAACTATTTCTACAGGATAAAAAGAAGGCGTGTATCCTATCTCTTTTTTATAAATTTCTGATACACTTTTTATGAAATTATTTAACTCTTCGTTCCTTACAAGCGCAATAGCGCAACCTCCAAAACCGGCTCCCGTCATTCTTGCCCCTAATACGCCTTCTTGAGAAACTGCTGCTTCAACAATAGTATCAAGTTCTATTCCAGTTACTTCATAATCTTCTTTTAAAGATTTATGCGATTCATTTAGCAACTTTCCAAATTCAACGAAATCACCATTTATTAAAGCTGTATTGGCCTTATTAGTTCTTTCGCATTCCGTTACTACATGTCTTCCTCTTCTTATATGTGTTTCATCAGGTATTAAATTTTTATTATCCTCATATTCTTTTAATGATATGTCCACCAAATTCTTGTAATCATGCTCTTTATTCAAATATGAAAGAATTTCTTTGCACTCTTCTACCCTTTGGTTATACTTAGATTCACTTAGTTTTCTTTCTTTATTAGTGTTACAAATAACTAAGGTTAAATCATCAAATATAGCCGGTACATATTTATACTCTAGATTATTGGTATCAAGGTAAATAGCATTATCCTTTTTACCCATTGCTATAGCAAACTGATCCATAATACCACATTGAACACCAATAAAGTTGTTTTCTGCTTCTTTACCAATCACTGCTAATTCCTCATTTGGAATCCCTAATTCATATTCATTATTTATGGCATAAGCCACTAGCATTTCTAAGCATGCCGATGAAGAAAGACCTGCACCCTTAGGTAAATCACTATTGCAATAAAGGTTAAAACCTTTATCAATCTTATATCCATGTTTTTTCAACGTAACTATTACGCCTTTTACATAATTAGTCCAACTATCCTCTTCGTTATATTCTAAATCATTTAATGATATTTCTATTTCACCGAACTCACTAAAGTCATTAGAATAAAGATGTATTTTATCATCATTTCTTTTAACAAAGCTCCCGTATATTCCTAAGCTTATAGCACACGGAAGTACTTTCCCACCGTTATAGTCTATATGCTCACCTATTAAATTTACTCTTCCTGGTGCAAAATACCTCTTCACCTCTTCCATCACATATATTCTAGATGCAAAGTCTTTAAATATTCTCACATTTTCATTATGCCCTGTTCCTGAAAATCCAGGTTTTAATTTTATTCCTATGTTATTCAGAAGACTTCCTGTAACAAAGCAGTCTTCTTTTTCACCATCTAATTTAACAAACTTAGATAAGGCGTTATGAACAGCTGATTTATTCTTTATATGAACAGGTGAAACTGCGTTTATTAAAGTACCGAACTCTCTTATATCAGTGTCTACTATTCTATTTGAAAATCTATAGTAGCAATCTTCTTTAAGCCCTTTTGATACAAACTTTTGATAACCAAAATTAGCTTTAACTAGACTTTGGAAAACAAGTCCTACAGCTTCTTCTATACCTACGCTCATCCAAGAAGTAATTCTGTTGTCTTGTTTTAGCCTATAGAATTCTCCGAATTGCATAGTATATCTGTGTTTCTTATACCATTTGATTTGTTCAATTACTATTTTCTTATCTACTGAACTCATCTCTGCAATATTTAGTTCATAACCCAGTATTCCAAAACACGCAACCTGGAATCTACTTTCAATACTAGTCTCTCTAAGAGTCTGATGATTAGGACTATCAGATACATGTGCGCCTATTGTAGACATTGGATAACCATAACTGTAACCAGTTTGAATCTCTGTTCTACACAGTGCATCAGTATTATCACTCGCCCAAATCTGAGGCATATAGCAAAGAATACCTAAATCAAATCTGTTTCCGCCAGATGCACATCCTTCAAACAATATGTTAGGAAATTCCGCTTGTAGCTTCACTAAAATTTCGTAAAGACCCATAACATACCTATGAGATAGTTCTTCCTGCCTGTCGCTATTTAAATGCTGTGAATAGCTATCAGACATAATTCTATTCATATCCCATTTAACATAACTAATATTCGCTGATGAAAAGAGATTTTTCATAGCATTAAATACATATTCTCTTACTTCTTTATTACTTAAATCAAGCATCATCTGATTTCTGCCTAAACTATGATCTCTATTAGGGTTTTTAATGGCGTACTCAGGATGTTCTTTATATAAGTCGCTTTCTTCATTAACCATTTCTGGCTCTACCCAAATCCCGAACTCAAGTCCCATATCGTTTATTTTATCTGCTAAGCCCTTAACCCCTTTAGGTAATTTCTTCTTGTTAGGATACCAATCCCCTAAAGATGTTTTATCATCGTCTCTTTTTCCAAACCACCCGTCATCTAATACAAACAGCTCTACGCCTACTTCTTTAGCAGCTTTCGCCATAGTAAGTAATTTACTTTGATTAAAATTAAAGTATGCAGCTTCCCAGCTATTATTGATTATTGGTCTTTCTTTATATTTCCAAGGGCCTCGAACTACATGTTCATTAACAAACTCATGCATATTGTTACTCATTCTTTTGAAGCCTTTATCAGAAAATATAAAAACAGCTTCTGGCGCTTCAAATGCTTCATCTTTATTTAGATGCCATGAAAAGTTTTCTGGATTAATACCACTTAAAAATCTAAGCTTCCCATCTCTATTTTTTTGTACAGATTCATAGTGATTCCCGCTGTATATGAGGTTCATACCATACACTTTTCCGTAATCTTCATCTGTATTTTTATCAGAAAGCATTACAAAAGGATTATTACCCGATGAAGATACTCCTGCATTAGATGAGTTTACTATAAGTGTAGGCCCGCAGCTTATAGTATTTTTATCCATTTCCCTAGCCCACGCACCATTAAACGTAGTAAAGTCAAAATCACCTTCATCAAAGTCTAGTTGCGCACTCATAAGTCTTTTTATAACAACATCTTCGTCAGACTTATTAATAAGTTTAGCTCTTCTTGATATTACATCGCATTTAGGATAAGAAGTATAGAAAAGTTCCAAAAATACATCTCTTTCCCTTTCCTTAAGCACTATCTTCAACCTATCTGCCTTATCACTTCCATATGATGAAGGAAGCGTGCTCATTTCATCACTGCTTTCCATTTCATAATCAAAATATATGAAATCAGAAGTAGTACTTCCATCTGCATATTTGCATACTACAAGAGGATCTCTAGAATCACCTTTACCAGTTGATGAATATTCTAAACAGATATCTTCTAAACATACGTTATCATATTCTTTAGAATAACTAATCGAGCTCCCTCGTGGGAATTCATGCTTTTCTAAAACCGAATTAGCAACAATATTTCCAACTACTTTTTTACCATAGTAAATATGCTCAAGCTGACCTGCTTCCATAATTCGAAAAACATAGCTTGACCAATAAGTGTTTATTGTAAATGTATTTCCGGTTTTATAAATCATTCCCTACCTCTTCACGTTTTACCTTTAAATCACTCATAATTTCGTTCATCTTGCTTTCGTTCAGCTTATATTTCGATTTAAAGAAAAGTATGGACAAAACAAGCCCTGCCATAGGAATAATTATCATAATAAATCTTAGGCCTCCAAGCGTTGATGCCGTTTGAACAGCTGCATCTTGGTCAAGCTTAATTAAATCAAGTCCAACACCTGCAATTAAAACTGATATTGCAGAAGCAAGTTTTACAACAAAGGTTTGAAGTGAAAACACTACGCTTTCATTTCTTTGTCCATTTTTCCATTCGCCATAATCTACAGTATCCGCTAGGAAAATGGTTGTAAGAACAGTTGCCATCCCAAAACCAAAAAAGATTACTGCTGCTGCTAAACAAAGCAGTATAATATTTTGTATATTTAAAATACCAAGAATAAATAGCATTGCATAGCCTACCAAAGTGGTGATAATCGCTCCGATAAGGATTTTTTTACATTCAAATTTTTTCCTTATTAAAGGTAAACTTACCATAGATAATATTTGCACAGCTCCGCCTACTGTAGCAAACAAACCAAACAGTGCTACATTACCTATATCATATCTAAAGAAATATATTGCAACTTGATTAGTTAAATAAAGAGATGCATTAAATACTATAATTGCTATTACTACTACCATAGCCTGATCATTATGAAAAAGTGCTACAAACATATCCTTAACAGTTGCGGCCTTTTCTTTAATGTTAAATTTTTCTTTAACATTCTTTATAGTTACTCCTATAGTAATTATAAACATTATGCATATAAATAGAGCAACTCTACTAAATCCAAGCCTCTCATCCCCACCTCCAAGAACCGGAACCACTACAAGGGTTAATGAAGTAGCTACAGCAAATCCAAAGCCCGCGCAACTTCTAGCTATAACTGAGATGTTTTCTCTATCTTTACCTGGCTCTGTAATAGCCGGGATCATAGACCAATAAGGAATATCCATAATAGTGTATGTCGTTCCCCAAAGTATATATGCTACTGATATATATACTAATAAACTATTTCCTTCAAGTCCGCTTGGTACAGAATACATAGCGTATAGTACTAGCGCATTAACTAAGGTACCTATCATAAGCCATGGTCTGAATTTACCAAATCGAGTTCTAGTTTTTTCTACTATTACTCCCATAAATGGATCATTTATTGCATCGAACACTCTAGCTACCATGAATAGTACTCCTATAAATGTTGCTGAAACCCCAAGGACAGTATTGTAGTAATACATTAAAAACCCAGCTACAAAAGCATAAACCATGTCTTTTCCCACAGCGCCTACGCCGTAGGAAACTTTTTCCCCTGTCGATAACCTCATACTATTGTTCCTCCTTCAATTTAATAGCTGTTTTAACTGCATTATATGCACCGTCGTATATCCCAATGCTTTTATTTTTCATTATATTTTCGCACATATCATTTACTACGTCTCTATCACTCATCATGAGGTCTAACATCTGTATTACATGAGGAATGTCACTGCATTCTATACTTCCATCACCTATTTCCGCGGAATGTATAGCCCCCCACTTTTCATGGCCTCCAACTCTTTTAATAAATAGCTTAGGAACAGGATAAAAAGCAAGTTCACTAGGTTTTGTAACCAGTACATCTGAACATCTCATTAATAGATTGGTAATGTATACAGCTTCGAAGATGTCTTCATGATAAAATCCGTGAATTCCGTATACTTTTTTATCAAGCCATTCTTCAGCATATTTTACTGAATTGTCCCATTCGTTTAAGTGTTCTTTTGTTATATTTTTCATTCCATCTATTTCATTTATCAGTTCAGACCATACATTTTTATAGTCTCCTACATTTACAAAGAGAACTACTTCTTTTCTTCTAATATATGGAAGAAGATGCTTTATTATTGCTACAAAGATTTCCTTTTGTGCGCCTGCACCGCCAATCGTCAGAAGAAACCTAATTGGCTCACCTTCTTTTGATCTTCTTATTCTTTTCTCACAGTCATCTTCAATATTTGAAACAAGTTCATGATCAATATAGTGACCTGTTTCTTTTATATTTTCTTTTGGTATGGGCTTTAATACTTTTATCCCATCCATTCCGTTAAGCAATCTATAACCTAAATAAGAAGAATGTGTCTGCACAGTATGGACACTTCCTTCAGCTAAATGAAGAGCCATTGGCCAATTATCTGGTATTGCGTTTACTACATATTTCATGTTACCGTGTATTGCAGCTTGCGCAGGCCATACATGAGTTGCAATAACAGGTATATCATCAGGCACATTATTAAATAGTGGTGCCATTAATCCTGCATTCTTCTGATCTACCGCATTATATGAAATCTTTCTAAACCCTTCATAATTTAACGGTTCCCAGTAAAATTTGTTAAACAATTTACTTTTAGAAGATAGTCTCGAGCCAAATGAATACAAATCGTTTTGGTTACTAATCACCTTGCCCCCTGTAGAAACTGACATAGCGTTAAGATCCATCCAATAAGGCACATATCCTAAAGAGTTCGCAGCTGATGCCATTGCCATCGATATTCTGTAATGACCAAATCCCATCCTTATATTTCCAATAATTATTGCCTTTTCATCATAAATATCTTCTTTATCTCCAAGTACCATGTTTTTAATTCCAAGCGTTTTACCTAATGTTTTATTATCTTCTAAGTGATAACCATATTCTATTTCAGAATCATCACCAAATTTTTCTCGAATTTTAGTTTTGATTTCTCGGCTTTGTTTAAAACTTTATCGTCCATTTCGTTTCCAAATATTTCACTTGAGCGATCTTTCATGCCTCTTCTCCTTTTAGTTATGTTTAACAGCAAACTCCAATATTACATCTTCTGTTCCGTGTATCTTAAAGATAAGTTTAGCTTTTCCAGTTTCACCTACAGTCTTAACGTAAGTTCCTCCCATTCCGCCTTTTAAACTAATCAAATTAGGTCCGACAATTTCTATAGGTCCTTCTGTTTCAATTTCAATAGGTTCCTGATAATATCTCATGACTTGGTTATTTTGATTAAGCATTCTGAGTTTCACTGTAGCTATATCATAGGTTTCTCCGTCTATTAGATCCATATGGTCAACTTCAGCCTCAAGATGCTTACTTTCATAAGCGCCTTTTATAACAGTTATAGCCTCTTTATCATTTATATATCCTACGAATTTAAATACGGGTCTTTTACCTCCCCAATTACCTATGTAGGTTTCATATAATCTAGTGAATTCTGAAGACTTCATACCATTAAATACCATAAGCTTTAATGCTTCTAACTTGTCTTTAATAGTAAAGCTAGAAAGTCCTTCTCTGGAATATTTTAAAAGAAGTTTTTTAATGCTTTTTTTAGTGCTTCCTTTATATTTTTCGTCATCTAATTTATCCCCAATAATATCGTCTATTTCTATTGGTGGATGCAAAAGTGCACTATAATGTTTAGTATCAGGATAAAATCTATTGATTAATCTATTATTGATAAAAAGCTCTATATAGTCGGTATTTGTAAATGCATAAACTTTTCCTAAAATGCTAGCTGAGTTCTCTCCTAAATTCATAGAAGGCATAATTTCCATAACCGGCTCTCTATTACTTTGACTTTTGTAGACATAACCTGCCGGTTTTAAGTTCCTAAACATATCTGTAACCCCATGGTAACAAATAATGTCATCTCCTCCGAAGTCAACATGTGTTTGATAATCTGACATACACCAGCCAAATCCTCCGGCTATATCATTGTGCATAGCTATATCGTTTAATACTCTGGCATGTCTTAAAGCATGTTCAAGCAATTTCTCTTCTGAATCAAATGGCTTACACGGAAACATGTGCCCATTATATTCTGTAACCATATATGGAACTTCCGCGCTACCCGTTACTTTTTTTCTGCTCCTTACACCGTCGTTTTTACCATCATAAAGGAAATCATTGAACGTATAAACATCTTCAAGCAGATGTCCGTTTTCATAGCATCTGACGCCTCCTGTTTGTCTATATGGATCAAGCTCTCTTGCAACATCGTTAGTTTTTTTGTAAAAGCTGTCTAAATCCTTTGATTCGTTAATTCTTACACCCCAAAGCATTATTGAAGGATGATTTCTGTACTGCAATACCATATCCTTTACATTTTCTATTGATATTCTTTGCCAATCTTTATCACCTATATGCTGCCACCCAGGCATCTCGGTAAATACTAGTAATCCTATCTCATCACACCTTTCAATAAAATGTTTTGATTGTGGATAATGTGACGTTCTTACGCAATTTAAACCTAAATCATTTTTAAGTAAATCAGCATCACTTACCTGTCCAGATTTTGGCATAGCATATCCAATATATGGATATGACTGATGTCTATTTAATCCTCTAAGTTTAAGCTTTTTACCATTTATATAAAAACCATCTTTTTCAAATCGTATATCTCTAAATCCAAACCGTATTTTTTTCTGGTCAATTAAACTCTCTTTATTATATAAACTTACTATTAAAGTATATAGTTTAGGATTATCAACGTCCCAAAAAACAACATCACATTCCTTTGAATTTAATTTACTTCCTAAATCAGTTATTTGATTATTATCTAAAAGTTTATAATTCAGTACATATCCTTCATTATCATTTTCAATAACCGTATCTGCTGTTACCTTTTTACCTTCTGTGTGAATATAGACATCTTCTATATATGATTTATTTTTAATTTCAAGGCTTACTTCTCTGTAAAGACCGCTATACGCTAGGTAATCTACTGTTCCTCCAAACGGTGGTATGTCATGTCTTTCAGTGCTATCAACTCTTATGGCAAGAATATTTTCACCTTTTACCAGACCATTTGTAATTTCAGTCTTGTAGTAAGTATAACCACAACTGTGCTCATTTAAAAATTCACCATTTAAATACACCTTGCTATAGTGTGCTGCGCCTTCTATATTAAGAAAAACCCTCTTTTCATTCCAGAGTTCATCAAATTCAATTTTTTTAACATAAATGGAATCTCTTTGATAAAGTTTAGGGTTCGCATAGTTCGCATCTAACACTTTAAACGTATGAGGAAGTCTTACATTCTCCCCAACATCTCTAGAATTTTTCAGATGCCTTTCATCAAACTTTTCATAGTATTCCCAACTGTTATTAAGATTTATAATCATATCAGACTCCTAAACATAGTATTAAAATAATAATACACCTTGCAACTATTTTTTGCACCAACAAATCAACCTCAATGCACCTTTACTATTTATACAACTAATGTTAAACTATAAGGTAATGAATAAAAGTAAGGAGAAAACTATGAAACCAATACTATTAATAATGGCAGCAGGAATGGGAAGTAGATACGGTGGATTCAAACAGATCGACCCTATAACAAGTGAAGGTGAAATAATTATGGACTTTTCACTGTATGATGCTTATGAAGCAGGTTTTAGAAAAGTAGTCTTTGTTGTAAGACATGACTTTGAAGAAGCTTTTAGATCTTTTATCGATACTAGAGCAGGGAAATATTTTGATGTTTCATACGCTTTTCAAAACATAGATGATTTACCTGTTGGATATAAAGTACCTGAAGGAAGAACTAAGCCTTGGGGAACATGCCACGCAGTTATGGCCGCTAAAGATGCAATAGATGCACCATTTGCAGTTATAAATGCTGATGATTATTACGGTAAAGAAGCTTTTATTAAAATATATGATTACCTAGCTACTAAATCAGCCAAAGAAAACTACTGTATGATAGGATACAACGTTGAAAACACATTGTCCGAAAACGGCAGTGTTACAAGAGGTGTATGTAAAACTTCTGATGACAATAAGCTTATAGGTTTGAAAGAAACTTATGACATCGAAAGAATAGACGAAAAAATTATATATACCGAAGACAACGTAGATTATGAAATAGCTGAAGGCACTCCAGTTTCTATGAACATGTGGGGAATACACGAAGCTTTTATGAAAGAAGCAGAAGAAAGTTTTCCTGACTTTTTAGATGAATCCATTAAAACAAATCCTATGAAAAGCGAATATCTTTTGCCTAGTAAAATAGATGAACTTGTCTTAGCCGGTAAGATAAGCGTAGATGTTCTTACATCAGCCGATAAATGGTTTGGAGTTACATACAAGGAAGACAAGCCCGTTGTAGTCGCATCTATCGATAAAATGAAAAAAGAAGGTAAATATCCTTCAAAACTCTGGAAATAAATCAAATGAGCATATCATAAATGATATGCTCATTTCAGACTGAAGACAAAGTCCTAGAAATCTAAAAGTTTCTAGGACATTTTTAATGCAAAAACAAAAATGAAGAATGTGTGAAACCGTTGGTATATCAGTGCTTTGAGGTTCATTTTATGGTATAATATATGTATACTTTG
>JAENWG010000059.1 GCA_016650175.1 Peptostreptococcaceae bacterium
AAAATCAATTAATGGTTTTTCTTCTACTCGATTACAACAAAAGATGCTTATGGAACTATGTCGGCTGTAAGCGAAAAAATCGTTTCTATTCTATAGAACGGGAAAAGAAAGGAGTAATTGTATGTTAAATAAAGCTAAAACACTAAAGAATTATAAATTGAACAGTGTTGATGGGGAAATAGGGAAAGTGAAAGAATTGTATTTTGATGATGAATACTGGACTATTCGATATCTAATCGCTGATACAGGGAACTGGCTAATTGGCAGAAAAGTGTTAATCTCACCTAATTCGATAGTTTCCATTAATAAAGAGGAGGAATACATCACCATTAATTTGACCAAAAGTCAAATTGACAACAGTCCATCCTTGGATAGTGATAAACCAATCTCAAGACAATTCCAGGAGAAATTATATGGATATTTTGATTTGCCAGTGTATTGGGGTGGTGTACAAACGGTAGGATTTGCGCCACAAACTGGGGGAGCATTAATACCTTATACCTTCATTAAAAATGACAAAGAAAAGTTAATGGAACCCACTATAGATGAGAATGAATGGGATCCACATTTACGCAGCACACATAATGTGAGTGGCTACAACATTCAAGCCATGGATGGTAAAATTGGTCACGTTGATGATTTTATTATAGATGATGAGACCTGGGAGATACGTTATCTAATAATTGATACACAAAATTGGTTGCCAGGGAAAAAGATCTTGCTTTCACCACAATGGATAGATATCGTTAGTTGGGACGAGTCAAAAGTATTCGTAAATATTCTGAGCGAGGATATTGAGCAGTCACCGGAGTATTTGGAAGAGTCTATACTAAACCGAGACTATGAGATAAGATTATTTGAACATTATAATCGGAAGGGATATTGGCCCGTTGCCAAGAAAGATTCCCTTAAGTAAAACATGAGAAAGAACCTTCGAATACATAATATATATTAAGAATTGGAACACTAAGTGTTATAGGTACGGGTACAGCCGACATATACAAAAACTGGCCACACACTGGAAGTAATATCCATAACGTGGCTATATCTATTTCATAGGTATCACTTTCTTTTAAAGAGGGCTTTTGCAAATTAAAGGTCCAGGCTATAGTGAATGAAATAGTTACATTCAATGGGGCGGGTACAATGATAGAATACGGGAAATCAGATAGGGAGGTTTAAAATGAGGAATCCATCTATTGGTAAAAAATCTATAGGTTATTGGTCAGTGGTAGCAATTGGCGTAGGCGGTATGGTGGGTGGAGGTATCTTTGCCGTACTGGGGTTGGCTGTACAACTTGCAAAGGGAGGTACCCCGGTTGCGTTCGCTATTGCGGGAGTAGTAGCACTGGTGACAGCCTATTCCTACGCTAAATTGTCTGTTGCCTTTCCGAGTCAGGGAGGAACAGTTGAATTTTTGAATCAGGCATTTGGGGTCGGTCTAATTACAGGTGGACTCAATATCCTGTTATGGGTGAGTTACGTAATAATGCTTTCGCTGTATGCCTACGCCTTTGGTAGTTACGGATCTACGTTCTTTCCGCCAGCGTTTCAATTAATAGGGAAACACGTCTTAATTAGTGGAATTATTATTCTTCTAACTGGTTTAAATCTTTTCAATGCCAAGGTGGTGGGTAAATTAGAAGTCTGGATTGTAGGCTTTAAATTAACAATCTTAATCTTGTTTATACTGATAGGTATGGGGAGTATTAATCCTCAAAATATACAACCATCTACATGGAGCCAGCCATTCCAGTTAATCTCGGGAGGCATGATTATTTTCGTTGCTTATGAAGGGTGTGAGCTTATGGCTAACGCAGTCGGAGAAATGCGCAATCCTGAAAAGGCAATTCCCAAAGCATATTTCACCGCAGTAGGGTTTGTGATAGTGCTTTATGTACTTATTTCTGTGGTTACCTTAGGGAATTTGCCCATTAAGCAAATAACAGCTGCACAGGACTACGCTTTAGCCGCTGCAGCTAAGCCATTCTTAGGTAGTTTTGGCTATATCCTTATTACGATTGCGGCCCTTTTGTCGACTGCCTCAGCAATTAATGCTACCTTGTATGGAGCCTCTAGGGTTAGCTACATAATAGCCAAAGAGGGCGAATTACCAGAGATATTGGAAAAAAAGGTTTGGCAGCAACCCGTAGAAGGACTTTTTATTACTTCAGGATTGACTTTATTAGTAGCAAACTTTTTTGACCTGACAAGTCTTTCCACTATGGGTAGTGCAGGATTTTTACTGATTTTTGCTGCTGTTAATTACGCCAATTATAAGCTTTCTAAAAAGATCCACAGTCGTAGGCCAATAGCATTGGCTGGAATGCTAGTCTGCTTGGCAGCATTAGGAACCCTGATATGGCAACGGTCCACTGTAGCACCGGGCCAAATTTGGGTGTTAATAATTATGGTGGTTTTATCGTTTGGTGTTGAAGTAGTCTATCGGAAAGTGACGGGTAGAGTAATCAAACCGTATTTTAACAAGTAAATGCTCAAGTCGGTATTCGCCCTCACTTTAAGTAAAGTTGAATTCAGTAGCAACAAAAACTGTTCCAATTTTTGTAAGGGGTCAGGTGCCTTTCAAAAATTAGCTTTGAATTTTTTACATAGTGGTTTGAAAATACATTTGATTGCTCTATGGTTGTTAGCAAGAATGTAACTTCTAGTTACATTCTATGAGATCGTGTCAGGTACCTGAAAAATGGGAATATGAAAAGTAGGAGAAAATGAAACATTGAATATGAGTTTAGAGCTAGTAAAATTTGCTATTCTCTTTTCTTTTTAAAGCTCTTCTGCGGCTTCCATGCATATGATTTGCTATTTATACAATAAAAAGAACTGATTAAATATTACATCAGTTCTTTTAAGGGGTTATATTAAATTTATATTTAATTAAAGGAGAGTGGATGAAAAGATACTTATTCTAGTCGCGGTTATTTTAGTGGTGCATGGTTCTAATCAATTTCCTTTTTTTATGTTGCTGACACGACCCCGTTACAGAAATTGGTAACGCAGTGGACAAGTTCTGTTTGCTAAAATATTAGAATTTAAATAATTGTAAATAAATGGGGTTTTGTTGTAATTTTCTGTTCCATTACTACACAGACCCCTATTAGTATATTTAAAATGTTGTTGTTGAAAGGGGGTGCAAAAAATGTTAAAATGTAGAAGCAATTACTTCAATTCCTCGTAAAACACATGAGAATAGCGAATTTAATTGCAATTTGAAAATTGACGTGGAATTTAGGTACAAAATATTATACTATAAAGAGGTGTCGTAATGATTCTTAAAGAAGATATTCAATATTCTAGAGTTAAAGCTAGCCATAAACTTATGTTACTTGTATTCCTTGCAGTATTTATTTGGTCTGCAATAAAACCATTTTCTTATATAACATGGCTACCCCTCGCTGTACCAACTCTTATTTTTGGCATACCAATACTGCTAACTTATAAAAAGTTTAAATTTTCAACATTTGTATATTTAGTAATTTTAATTCATGCAATTATTGTACTAATTGGAGCAAAGTATACATATACCTTTAATCCTTTATTTGATTACCTGATGCGACAATTTGATTTAAATAGAAATTATTATGACAGATTAGGCCATTTTGCGCAAGGATTTACTCCAGCTTTAATGGCTAAAGAAATTCTTTTAAGGAAAGGCTATTTAAAGAAGTCAAAGATATTTTATTATATCGTGTTTAGCATTGTGCTTGCTTTAAGCGCATCATTTGAATTAACAGAATTTGCAGTATCTAAATTATCTGGCATGTCAAAAGATTTTGTATTATCTTTACAAGGTGATAAATGGGATACACAGTGGGATATGATAATGGCCTTACTCGGAGCCACAACAGCCTTGACATTGTTTAAGAAAGCCCATGATAAGAGTATGAAGGGATAATATAAAGGACTAGTTTAATTATATAATTAAACTAGTCCTTTATATTAATTATAATGATGGAAAATAATATCTTTTCCCTTAAGAGTAATATTTCAAAATACTTTCACGTAACGGTTGATTATCTTATTAGTGAGGAAGAGGAATCCGCCGGGTATATATTATATGTTTTGCTTCATACTAGTAAGTACTTATTGAGAGATTTAGGACTCTGCACATTGCTGATACTGAGTATTTGTGAAGATTATTCTTAATCACATTTACTTTTGTCCTAAGATCAGCGCTGCTTGCTTTAAAATGTCGTTTTCCATGAGCAACTGTTGGTTCTGCTTACGCAACTTAATTAACTCCTGTTGCTCTGGTGTTAAATTCAGGTGTAAATGTTCTTCTTGGTCTTATAGACTGGGCCATGACATGTACTCCTTTAAGTTTATGGATTTATGATACATGACCTTAAAATAACTGTCCAGTTAAGTGTAACCTATCCATAGTGGTATCTTGGGATAGTAATATTTGGTTGATGAAGGTATATTTGGGGTACATATTAAGAGTCCACACAATAAGAATTAAACAACGAGAGTATAGGAAAAGAAAGGATGTTAATATGTTATATGAAATTAAAGATCAATTTTCAATTGATATGATATCAGATGAGGAAGGCCCACATATTTCTCTGTATCAGCCTACCCATAGTCATTATCCAGAAAACAAACAAGATAGTATCGTGTTTAAAAACCTATTGCGAGAGATTGAAAATTCATTGAAACAGAAAAACGAACCGAGTTTCATTGATTCAATCATGGAACCATTTTATAAACTCGAAAAGGATAGTAATTTTTGGAATAATACTTTTGATGGGATTGCTATTCTGGCAAACCAAAATAAGTGTATCATATATAAGCTTACAGGTACGATAAAAGAATTTGCAGTAGTAAATAAAAGATTTCATATTAAGCCCCTTATCAAGGCTTTTCAATCTGTGGGAAATTACCAGTTGTTATTACTAAGCAAGAATGATTTTTCCATTTACCAAGGCAATAGATATGGCTTTTCCGAGATTGAAATAGATTCTGATATTCCAAGGACATTAGAAGCAGTATTAGGAAAACAACTGACTGATCCTTCTGTAACCCAGGGGTCTTTTGCAGGTGTTGGAAGACCAGGTGCATTTTATGGACTGGGAGACAATAAAGTGGAAGGCGATAAGGACACCGAAAAGTATTTTAGATATGTAGATCAATATGTATATGACAATCATTCTAAAACATCAAAATTACCACTAATTTTAGTTTCATTAAAGGAGTATCACACTCAATTCAAAACTTTGAGCAATAACATTTATTTTATTGATGAGAGCATAGATTGTTCTTATGATTTGGTTGATACAGAGCAACTACAAAGCAAAGTTTTGGAGGTTATTAAATCTCTAAATCTGGGAAAAACAGAAAAAATGATAGAAGCTTATAAAAAGGCTGAAGCAGAATTAATGGGATCATCTGATTTAGCGCAAGTTGCTAAAGCCGCATATGAAAGCCGGGTCGAAACAATCTTGATTGAAGAGAATAGAATCATATCTGGAAAAGTAGATAGTACTACTGGAAAAATAAAAGTAGGGGATATAGACAATCCGGATTTTGGGGATATCTTGGATGGTTTAGCCGAATTGGTACTTAAGAAAGGGGGCAACGCTGTTATTATTTCAAAAGATAAAATGCCTAGCCCTACAGGTATTGCTGCTATATATAGATATAATTAATGATATCCTTTTTGTCGGTTTAAGACATGTTGAAGCCGTAACACTGTTTGTGAAGAAGTGAAACGACTGAAGAAGCAGATGTAAGTCTCATGCAACCTGATGCCCAAGAACGCGAGCAAAGAGAAGTGAGATTGGCAACATTCTATGACTGAGACTGTGGTTTGCCTGCAAAGAAAACACAGCGTGAAATAATAAAACTATAACAATAAGAAATGCTTTCTGAATTTTTGGGAGCATTTTTTATATGCACAAAATGTTATATCGCATAGGCAAGAGCACGTTTAGAATTACAACTTAATTGCTCGACGAGATAAAATAGTATTGAATGCAAAGCAAAGCGGGGATTAATTTTAAAACGTTAAATGCAAAAGTAACTTCCGATTTTATGAATCTATCCTAGTTTTAGTGAGTCGATTCCTTTAATAATGTGGGTTTTAAATGGACTTCATCTGGAGGAATCTCAACGAGTGAGAGGGCGTCTATAAAAGTGCCGTTTAGCAGTAACTGAGCCAGTTTAAATGGGGTGGTGCCATTTCTGCTGAAGATAACGAAAAACTTATTCCTTCAATAACTGATGATGAAATCATTGAAAAAGTACTACTTCAAGGAAGTGTATGAAAAATGCCTAGTATAACAAGAATATTACCTAAAAATTGAGTGTTGCTCTGTGGATAACTTACAGAGTTTAATAAATATTCTCATCAAAAAGTTGAAAACAATAATTTGTCGGAAATGATTGAAAGTTGGTGACGAACATGTTGAAATTTTCGAATAGCAGACTAAATTCTTCGTGAAAAACTGTTCTTTGAAGCTAATAAAAAAGGCACGTGGACTTTAGGTAACACACATGATTTTATGGTATAATTTAGGTATAAAAAGAAAGGAAGTGTTACTCATGAAT